>NZ_KV813789.1:0-4170 GCF_001813725.1 Rothia sp. HMSC072B04
GATGCGCTACCAATTGCGCCACGCCCCCGTGGTGCTCTACTAGTCTATAACACCTTTTGCGGCTTCACCAAATCCTCATGCATATTTTTTTAGTTAGACCCATCACATTACTGATGGGTTTAGGTAATCACCTCACCCGGCACTGTCGCCTCCCGCTTCGTCAGAGCCTGCAGGGGGACGCTAACCTCCTGCAGATATTTACGAATCGCGGTACGTTGCGCCTCCTTCGCGGACTCCTCCTTCGACTCCGGTCCCTTGAAGCCCAGCTTGAAAGCATCCCACTGGCTCGCTGAGGGGTACTTTTCACGGGCATTCCACACCAGCGAGAACGATGCCAGGGTATTCAGCTCCTTCCTCGTGGCGGCCTTCGATAGCACATCAGCCACCGTTGCCACACGCGAAGACTCCGCAACACTCACCGAAACCTTCGACTGCGCACCCGAGGGCAGGGTTACTGCCTTCTCCGGAGCCAACTGAATATTCAGGTGAATCTGCTGCACCCGCTCGTTCTTCAGATCCAGCTCAGCCAGGGAGCGGAAACGCTTCAGCAGGGATTCATAGTTCTCATCAATCACAACGGCATTCAGGCGCAACTCATCCGCCAGCAGACCCACCTGCGCATAGCTCACATTAGTTCCCAACGCCGCGTTAGCGGTCAGCACCTTCAGCCACTGCTCTTCTTTCAGGGTCGCCGAATCATTGACGCGCAGCGGGCTCACCGGAGCATCCGTAGCGGTGTTAGCAACGTTCTGTGGGTCATTCGCCGAGTCCACGCCACCGTAGGTGACGCTCAGCCGATGCAGAGAACCGTAAACGGACAGATTCGTCAGCGCTGTAGCAGCCGCCGCCAAGTCGGCCTGCGCCGCCTCCGTGAGGGAGAAAGAACCCACCAGACGCAGATCCTGCTCACGGCGCCCCTGGCCCACATAAATACGCCCCAGCGACTCAATCTTCAGGTAGCGGGTATCGATATTTTCACGAATCAGACGCTCACGGCGCGCCAACAGCTTCTCGGTCGAAACCACCACCGCCGCATCCTCACCCAGCACTCCGGTTGCCGCAATCTGCGGCATTGCGGCGAGCACCCCGGCGGCGGCAACCACTCCGCCAGTCAGAAGCAGGGAACGGCGGGGCACCACGAGGCGGCGCGCCTGCCCGGCAATAGCCTCTTTAGCGGCATCTACGCGGGTAGAGGGGGTCTGAGCAACAGAGTCCTCCGCAGCAATCGATGCCGCCTCAGAAGAGCTCTGAGAGGCTTCTTGAGCGGACGTAAAGTGAGAGTTCTCGGGTTCAGGAGTAGGTGAAGAAGACACAGAATCTCCATGATGTAGGGCGAGCACAAAGCCCGCCATTAGTTTGAGGGAGTGAGTCTCTCTAGAATACCGCCCACACCTATGGGTGAGCTGACAACCCGCGGCGCAGCATTCGAAGGGCATAAAGAAAACCTATGGGGTGGACTTGAGTCCACCCCATAGGTCACAAACTTCATGAGAGCTCTCAACTCTCACCGCAGGCTATTTAGTTATCCTGCGCAGCCGTAGCGTTCGGAGCCGGAATATTAGCCGATTCAGCAGCCAACTCAGCAATACGGATCTCGCCGGTCGTCGGATCATCGTAGGTCACGTACTCGGTACCGCCAGCCGTAGGCTCAGCGTCCTCGTTCACGTGGTTCTCCGCAATCAGGAAGCCGTGCGCACCCAGAATCTTAGCGACGCGGTCAATATCCTGCGGGGTCGGGGTATGATCCACCACTCGACGAATGTACTCGTTAATGCGCTGGTCGCTCACGTACGCCTCGCCACGAGCAGCACGAGACTGCATGAGCTGGCGAACAACTTCCTGCAGCTGCTCATCGGTCAGACGCATCTTCAAAATAGCCATCACTGCCGCGCGGTCCTGCACCGGAACATCCTTGGGATACCCGACGCTCAGCCAGTCGATTACTCGAGAGATCATGCTCTTATCAGGCATCGAGCCCCTCCTTCGAAGCAGTCATTATATGCAATTTAGTGTTCACGGGATTAGTGGCCTCCACCGGTTACGCCGAAGATATTCCAGCCGAAAGTGTGGTCGATAAAGTCCTTAGCGACCCAGAGAATACCGATGATTACGATTGCTACGATAATAGCAAAAATGCAGAACGCAGCAATCTTCGCCGCCGTTCCCGGAGGCTCAATTTCAACCAGCTTGCCGTCCGCGGTGTACTCGGTACGACCAGCCAGCATACGCAGACCCAGCGCATAGAGCGCCGGAAGGCCCGCACCAAAGAACAAACCGGCAATCAGCACCGGAATAACCTTGTTCACAATGTCAATCAGATATTCCACGACTACGAACCTGCCTTCCCAGTAGCAAGGGTCTGGGCTTCTGCGGATGCCTCAGCGCTGGTGACTGCAGCGCCTTCCTTTTCATCCCAGTCGCCAGTCACGTTCGAAGCGTCAATGTTGTCCTTCTGGGAATGACGCCACATCAGGAAGCAGAAGACTACCAGCAAAGCGAACACGGTCATTTCGCCAATGAACTGGGTACCGGTCAGAGCATTCAGGCCATGACCAATCAGCCAGGTCAGAGCACCCACAATCGCGGCAGCCGGCAGAGTAATCAGCCAAGCAACCACCATGCGGCCAGCAACAGACCAGCGCACCTCAGCACCCTTACGGCCCAGGCCACTACCCAGAATCGAGCCGGACGCCACGTGAGTGGTGGACAGTGCCATACCGAAGTGGGAGGAAGTCAGAATAATCGCAGCGGATGCACCGTCAGCGGCAACGCCCTGCGGGGTGTCAACCTCAACGATGCCCTTACCGAGGGTGCGGATAATACGCCAACCACCCAGGTAAGTACCCAGCGCAATAGCAAGCGCGCAGGAAGCCTTCACCCAGAAGGGAATCGCGTCATCGTTGCTCAGGGTACCCGAAGCAACCAGAGCCAGGAAGATTACGCCCATGGTCTTCTGCGCATCGTTAGTGCCGTGCGCCAGAGACATCAGGGATGCGGTCGCGACCTGTCCCTTACGGAAGCCGCCGTGCTTGCGATCATCAGCCACCGGGGCAGCAATACGGTAGACCAGCCAAGTGCCGGTTGCCGCCACAATAGCCGCAATGACGGGGGAGAGGACCGCGGGAACAATAATCTTGGACAGAACGCCCATCCACTGCACGCCGTCAAAGCCGATCGCGACAATAGCCGAACCAATCAGGCCACCAAACAGAGCGTGCGACGAGGAGGAGGGCAGACCCAGAAGCCAGGTCAAAACGTTCCAAAGAATGCCGCCCACCAGACCGGTAAAGACGATAAGCATCAGCGCCGGGCCGTCCGTTGTTACATCGATACGGTCCAGGTTCACGATGCCGCTACCGACCGAACGCGCCACCTCAACAGAGAGGAACGCGCCAACGAGGTTCAGGGATGCAGACAACGCCACGGCGGTCTTAGGCTTCAGCGCACCGGTCGCAATGGAGGTTGCCATCGCGTTACCGGTGTCGTGGAAGCCATTCGTAAAGTCGAAGGCGAGCGCGGTCAGCACCACGATCACGAGAATAATGAGTTCTGTAGTCACAAGAAAATTATCTGTCGGTTTTCGCGAAATCTAAAGTATTCCGAATTAACACGAAATAACAGATAAACCCACACTATTGAGCGGGTTTTCATGAGGGTTTTGCCGCAGAGACCATATTCTAGGGGCGATAATCCCGATATTCCGCGGCAAAAAGGGTGCACCTATCGGAATGCTTAAGTTGGTTTATGTGGCTTATGCGAGAGTGCGGGGGAGAGGGGTGATTATATCCATCAAGAGGCTAAAGTGTGTTCACCAAGTGTTCACTTTCAGGAACCTCCCAGCTTTCTTTTTGTGACACACCTTTATTATTCAGACCTCATTTGAGCCACCAAACTACCCATGCAGGATGCCCCTGTGGGTTTTACGGCGTGGGGCTTTCTGCGGAGCGCATTCTCCGCAACAGCGGGTTTTCTTCAGTCGTGCGCATTCGAATATCACGAAGGATTGAATCTATACTCGCGGCGCACGCAGCACATCAGCGTCGCGAGGTATTCGCACCGATTCCCCTGCATCACATCAGCGGATACAACAAAAGACCCCATATCTTTCGATACGGGGTCTTTCTCAAAAATAAACCGGCAATGACCTACTCTCCCACACCCACAAAAGTG
>NZ_KV813790.1:0-1473 GCF_001813725.1 Rothia sp. HMSC072B04
TGAACTGCCTCCCGTTTCTTGGACAACGAAAATAAAGTCCAAGAAACAGGAGGCTTTTCATGTCTATAAATCTGGGAATGAGACACGATCGTTTGCTTCGGAAACAGGCAGCGCAAATGTTTGAGAGGGGATTTGGCTATGGTTCGACCGCCAGCAGGCTTGGTGTGTCTGCCGCGACTGTGAGAGAGTGGCAGAAAATGTACCGCGCAATCGGGAAGGACGGGCTTCTTGCCATGGGAATAAAACACACCAAATACGACTATGAAACCAAGGTCGCCGCAGCGGCGGCCGTGGTTGACGGTGGGATGAGCAAGCCTGAAGCGATGATGCGTTTCGGTATTGCAAGCGCAACACCGTTGAAGCAGTGGTGCAGGCTGTACCGTGAGGGCGGCGCGCAGGCGCTTAAGCCTAAGCCCAAGGGCAGGCCGAAGGGGTCGGTGCGGGCGGTGCCGCCAACGCGTGAGGAGGAACTCGAAGAGCGTGTGCGCAAGCTTGAGGCGCAGGTGGCGTACCTAAAAAAATCGATTGCCCTGAAGGCGCAGAAGCGCTCCCAAACCGGGACAAAGCCCTAGTGGTCGCTGAGCTTTCAGGGCATGGACACGCGGTGCGTGATCTCCTCGAAGCTGCTGGCCTTGCCAGGTCGAGCTACTACTACGCGCTGGCTCACCCCCAGCAGCCAACCAGAGTGCAGCTACGTCCCAAGGTCGCACAGATCTTTTCACGTACCCCCAACGGGTGCGGTCACAGGCAGGTAGCTATGTGTCTGCGTGCTGAGGAAGGGGTGCGCATTGCCGATAAGACGGTTTTGAAGATGATGCGTCAGATGGGGCTGCGTTGCGGTATACGCCGTGAGAGGGCCTACCACAGGTACAACTCCTACAAGGGGGATGTGGGGCAAAGTTTCAAGAACATTATCGGTCGTGACTTCAAGGCTGATGGTCCTTGGCAGAAGTTGGGTACCGATGTCACCGAGTTTAAGCTTTCCTTTGGTAAGGCCTACCTCGCTCCGGTTTACGACTTTGCCAGTAAAGAGATTGTCGCCCATTCTATCTCGATGTGCCCTAATCTTGCCCAGCAGCAAGAGATGCTTCAGGTACTCATGGAGGCCAAACCCGAGGGAGCTAAGCCGATTTTGCACTCGGATATGGGGTGGCAGTATCAGCACGAGACCTACATCAGTACGCTGGCCGATAATGGTTTTATCCAGAGCATGTCACGCAAAGGCAACTGCATCGACAATGGTGCCACCGAGCAAGTTTTCGGACACCTGAAGGACGAGTTTTTTCGCGGCCAAGACTGGCCGACCTTCGAGAGTTTCAAGGTTGACCTTGATGCCTATATTACGCATTGGAATACAGTAAGACGTCAGGTAAAGCTTAAGGGCCTGACTCCGGTAGAGTACCGGGTTCAGGCCCTGCAGGAAGCCGTATAGGGGTTACTATTTAATGCGTCCAAGTTTCGGGGCGCAGTTCA
>NZ_KV813791.1:0-1814 GCF_001813725.1 Rothia sp. HMSC072B04
AGCATGGCCAACTAAATGTGCTCCTTAGAAAGGAGGTGATCCAGCCGCACCTTCCGGTACGGCTACCTTGTTACGACTTAGTCCCAATCGCCAATCCCACCTTAGACGGCTCCCTCCCAAAAGGGTTAGGCCACCGGCTTTGGGTGTTACCAACTTTCGTGACTTGACGGGCGGTGTGTACAAGGCCCGGGAACGTATTCACCGCAGCGTTGCTGATCTGCGATTACTAGCGACTCCGACTTCATGGGGTCGAGTTGCAGACCCCAATCCGAACTGAGACCGGCTTTTAGGGATTAGCTCCACCTCACAGTATCGCAACCCTCTGTACCGGCCATTGTAGCATGCGTGAAGCCCAAGACATAAGGGGCATGATGATTTGACGTCATCCCCACCTTCCTCCGAGTTGACCCCGGCAGTCTCCTATGAGTCCCCACCATAACGTGCTGGCAACATAGAACGAGGGTTGCGCTCGTTGCGGGACTTAACCCAACATCTCACGACACGAGCTGACGACAACCATGCACCACCTGTATACCAGCCCCGAAGGGAAACACCATCTCTGATGCGGTCCAGTATATGTCAAGCCTTGGTAAGGTTCTTCGCGTTGCATCGAATTAATCCGCATGCTCCGCCGCTTGTGCGGGCCCCCGTCAATTTCTTTGAGTTTTAGCCTTGCGGCCGTACTCCCCAGGCGGGGCACTTAATGCGTTAGCTACGGCGCGGAAAACGTGGAATGTCCCCCACACCTAGTGCCCAACGTTTACGGCATGGACTACCAGGGTATCTAATCCTGTTCGCTCCCCATGCTTTCGCTTCTCAGCGTCAGTTACAGCCCAGAGACCTGCCTTCGCCATCGGTGTTCCTCCTGATATCTGCGCATTCCACCGCTACACCAGGAATTCCAGTCTCCCCTACTGCACTCTAGTCTGCCCGTACCCACTGCAATACACGGAGTTAAGCTCCGGCCTTTCACAGCAGACGCGACAAACCGCCTACAAGCTCTTTACGCCCAATAATTCCGGACAACGCTCGCGCCCTACGTATTACCGCGGCTGCTGGCACGTAGTTAGCCGGCGCTTTCTCTGCAGGTACCGTCAATCTCTCTTCTTCCCTGCTAACAGAGGTTTACAACCCGAAGGCCGTCATCCCTCACGCGGCGTCGCTGCATCAGGCTTGCGCCCATTGTGCAATATTCCCCACTGCTGCCTCCCGTAGGAGTCTGGGCCGTGTCTCAGTCCCAGTGTGGCCGGTCACCCTCTCAGGCCGGCTACCCGTCGTCGCCTTGGTGAGCCGTTACCTCACCAACAAGCTGATAGGCCGTGAGCCCATCGATAACCACTACATAACGCTTTCCACCAACACCCCATGCGGAGATTGGTCGTATCCGGTATTAGACCCAGTTTCCCAGGCTTATCCCAGAGTTAAAGGTAGGTTACTCACGTATTACTCACCCGTTCGCCACTAATCCACCTAGCAAGCTAGGCTTCATCGTTCGACTTGCATGTGTTAAGCACGCCGCCAGCGTTCGTCCTGAGCCAGAATCAAACTCTCCGTTGAAAAAATAGAAAAGCTTGATAATCTGATCTCAAACAGCGAATCACACACGGGGGTGCGTGACTCAAGCTGACTAAATTTGAAACCATTTGATGATTATCAAATATAAATAAATATTTGGTATTAGTTTCAGTTTCCATCACCATTCGGTGATTTTATTGAACAAAGCACACTATTGAGTTCTCAAGCAACACACCGATTCAACACCTCAACTTACTCTTTCGAGAAGTCTTACCGTTGAACGGTCATTCATGTTATTT
>NZ_KV813792.1:0-1380 GCF_001813725.1 Rothia sp. HMSC072B04
CCGGGGTGATTCCCGGGTGCGCCCCTCCTTAATACAGGGGTAATTGTGGTGAACCTAACTATGGAGAATGCTGAATTTTGTGAATGGCGGCTTGTTTCAATGCTATAGTTGTCTTAATAGTTCCCTCCCAAGCCTCTGATTCAAGCTGGGAGGGCCATTTTTTATATTTTAGTTCTATGGCGAACTGGTGTGAGGAGTTCTAGGTTATGAGTGGGAACACACTTGGATTTTTGTCCTCTTTCGAGGAGAAGATGGAATATATGATATCCAAGGGTTATTTTCAACAAATACCAAACTTGAATGAAAAAGACTTGGAGATGTTTGAGTCTACCAACTTTCATTATCTTCTTGGATATATTCGCCAATACAATCGTCTTATAGAGTTCGGGGAGATCTCAGGACCTTTCAATCTTTCCGAAGTCCTAGATATCGTTCGAATGGATACGCGGGTTACTTCTCTCTTGCAGGGTTACATTAGGGAAGGTGAACAAGCGATTCGCTCTGCCTGGGTTAAAGCTTTCTGTAGTGAATGTAAAAAATATGGGCGAGAATACTCTGAGTATCTCAATCCTAATTCATATTCTTCGAATCCAAAAATTACTAAGGTAATGATGAGCCATATTCTACGATACAGAGAACCATATGTTCATAAACGCATTGTACATTGGTGGGATCTTAGAGTAAAAGCCCGTCCCTCTCTAAAGAAAAGGAAAAATAAATTTAAAGACTTGAGGAACTGGAATGAAGCGGATCTTCGAAAGAAGATACAAGCAGAGCTTCCCCTATGGTCGATTGTTGACTCGTTCTCTTTAGGGCTTCTTTCTCAGGCGGTACGCCAGAGTCGTATCCCAGGGACTTCTAGCGGGTGTGGTGGAACTAAAGACTTTAATCTTTGTAATGAAACCGCAAAATACATGGGAATGAATTGGGGAAAAGAATTTGAGAAGCGACTTGAATCTTTCCTCGTCCTGAGGAATCGCATATCTCATGGTTCGCGTCTGTGGATGATGCCTGAGACAGTTACCCCTAAAAAGCCGCAAGCAAAGATTTTTGAAGAGGCCCTTAAAAATGCAGACTCGAGGGGAATGCTACTTGGTTTTGCGAATGTTGCTTTATTCCAAGGAAGTAAAGATCGTCGAGCTGCTGCTTGGAGTAGGATATATGAATTAGTCAAGGAAAACCCTCTCTACTATAAATTTATAGGTAGTGAGCCTATTCCTTGGTAATATCCCTGAATGTAGGACGATAAATCGATTCCGGGCGTATTGCGTAATATACAGGAACTATTTCTGAGTGAACTCATCTCATAGGTCGTAGGCTTCACTCTAATCGTTAGTGACGGTTTTTAATACGGGCGTGATTTCTTCGAAGCGTCAGGTG
>NZ_KV813793.1:0-124768 GCF_001813725.1 Rothia sp. HMSC072B04
AATGCGTCCAAGTTTCGGGGCGCAGTTCACTCCGGCACGGGGGCTTTTTGTATAGGTCTATTGCGTGGCACTATTTGGAGGCGCGCGGCTTGGCGAAGCGGCGCTCACCCAGGTACCCGAGCAGGCTACCGAATGCGGTCCACTGCAGTGCCGCCAACAGCAGGGTGGACAGGTCGGTCACCTCAAAGGAATTGGGGATGACCTTGAACCACAGCAACGGCAGGTAAATCAGGAACAGAATGGGGGACGCCCACACGAAGAACGGGACGGGGCGCTTAGCCGACGGATACTTAGCTCGTGAGTACGACATTGTGACCTCCAAGGGGTGTCATGATGCTTGAGGCACCAGGGTGCGGAGGGAACTCCGCTGTCACTACATCATAATGCAAAAGGTTCTTGTGAGGCAGGAAAAGGCCGCCGTGCCAGATAGTCTCCGGCGCGGGGGCTTCTCGTATGAGCTTTTGTTAGAGGTACTTCTCCAGGCTGCTCTCCGCCATGCGGGAGAGCTGCTCGCGCACCGTGCGGGCACGAGCCTCACCCACACCGTCCACGGCGCGCAAATCCTCAAGGGATGCCGCCATCAGAGCCTGCAGGCTGCCGAAGCGCTCCACCAGACGCTCAGAAATAGCGTTCGGGATGCTCGGAATACCGGCGAGCAGACGGAAACCGCGAGGCTGCAGGGGGAACTCCAGGTCGGGGTTCTCGCCAAAGCCGACAGTGCGGGCAATCGTGCGCAGATCCACGATAGCCATATCGTCCAGGTTCTGAAGCGCCTCAACGCCGGCGGCGATCAGCTCGTCATTCGTCTCGGGCAGATAGTCGCGCAGAATCAGATCGCTGGCGGTCATCTCGGGGGCGCGCAGCTCCTCCAGCTGCAGGGCAATCAGGCGGCCGTGCACGCCGAGCTCCAGCACGTAGTGGCTGACCTCGCGGATAATGCGGTTCACCATCTCCATACGCTGAAGGGTCATCGCCACATCCGCCAGGGACACGTTGGACTCAATCTCCAGGGCCGAGAGTGAGGAGAGCACCGAACGCAGACGCTTCTTATAGCTTTCAAGGGTCTGAATCGCCTGGTTTGCGCGGGCCATCAGGTACTGGCTGTCCTCAACCATGTAGCGGGTGCCGTCAACGTACACCGAAATCACGGACATCGACGCGCTCACCGAAATCACCGGGAAACCGGTCTGAATCGCGGTGCGTTCGGCGGTGCGGTGGCGGGTGCCGGACTCGTTCGTCTCAATGGAGGCGTCCGGCATGAGCTGCACGCCGGCGTGCAACAGGCGGGTGGCGTCGCGGTCGCAGATGATAGCGCCATCCATCTTTGCCAGCTCGCGCAGGCGGGTTGCCGAGAACTCGGTGTCGATGTTGAAACCGCCCGAAGACAGGGAGGATACGGTGCGGTCGGATCCGAGTACGATGAGCGCGCCCGTACGGCCACGCATGATGCGTTCCAGGCCCTCGCGGAGCTCGGTGCCGGGGGCGATTCGGGCGATAGTTTTAAGCAATAGGTCACTATAATTCATCTGCACAAAAAACATTGTACCTGTAAGGGTGGTTATTGAGCCAGGTCAGGGGCGGAACGGCGGGCTAAAGTGCCTCAAAAGCGAACGGATATTCTCGATATTTATACGGGAGTGCACGAGGTGAAACTATCTGCATTTAAGGGTAAAAGTGTGTTCTGCGGTACCCCTTTTCGCCGTGACTAAACACCGCGCACCATATCGCCCCAGACCCTAAAATAGACCCATGACCGCGCGCACGAAAAACCCCAAAACCGCACCCGCCTACCGCTGCACCGAATGCGGCTGGACCACCGCCAAATGGGTAGGCCGCTGCGGCGAATGCCAAACCTGGGGCACCGTCGAAGAAGCCGCCGGGGGCACCCGTGCGCGCACCCGCGCCGCATCCAGCGTGCAGAAACCCGCCCAGCCCATTGCAGAAGTCGACTCGCGCGTAGCCGCCTACATGAGCACCGGAAACCCCGAATTTGATCGTGTGCTCGGTGGTGGACTCGTACCCGGCGCGGTCATCCTCATGGCGGGCGAACCCGGCGTGGGCAAATCCACCCTGCTGCTGGATGTCGCCGCCACCTTCGCGCGCGGCACCGCCGGGATTGCGGGACAGCAGGGGGCGCAGAATATCGCACCCCAGCCGCCGCGCCCGGTCCTGTACATCACCGGCGAGGAATCCGCCGCGCAGGTCAAACTCCGCGCCGACCGCATCGGCGCCATCGCGGACACCCTCTACCTGACCAGCGAAACCGACCTCGGCACCGCCCTGGCGCATATTGAGCAGGTCAACCCCTCCCTGCTGGTCATTGACTCGGTGCAGACCCTCGCCTCCGCGGAAGTTGAGGGTAGCGCCGGCGGCGTGACCCAGGTGCGTGAGGTTGCCGCCTCCGTGATTGCCGCGGCTAAGGAACGCAATATGTGCACCCTGCTCGTGGGTCACGTGACTAAGGAAGGCACCATCGCGGGCCCGCGCCTGCTTGAGCACCTGGTGGACGTGGTCTGCCAGTTCGAGGGCGATAAGCACTCGAATATCCGCATGCTACGCGCGATTAAGAACCGCTTCGGACCCACCGACGAGGTGGGCTGCTTCGACATGCACGAGGACGGCATCGCACCGGTGCTGGACCCCTCCGGCATGTTCGTTTCAAGTACCCCGCACCCGGTGGCGGGCACCTGCGTGACCGTCACGATGGAGGGCCGCCGCCCCCTGCTCGCGGAGGTACAGGCACTGCTGGATCAGGCGGTGGCACCCGCCCCGCGCCGTACCGTTTCGGGCCTGGATTCAGCGCGTATCCAGATGCTGTTGGCGGTGCTGCAGCGCCGCGCCGGGCTGAACGTGGGTAAGCTCGACTGCTACGTATCCACGGTGGGCGGTGCAAAAATTGCCGAGCCCGCCGCAGACCTGGCGTGCGTCATGGCGCTTGCCTCGGCGGCGCAGAATAAGCCGCTACCGCGCAAACTCGCGGTCTTCGGCGAGGTCGGCCTGGCCGGTGAAGTGCGCGCCGTGCCGGGCATCCGCCAGCGCATTGCGGAGGTGGGCCGCCTGGGCTTCACGCACGTGCTGGTGCCCGCCTCCCCGACCGGCGTGGGAGACGTGCCCGAGGGCGTGACCGTGCGTGAGGTAACCACCCTGGGCGAGGCGCTCGCGCTGCTCTTCCCGCAGAAGTAGCCGCCCGCGCATCAACAGCATAGAGATAGCAGAGGAGGGGGCTCCCGGCTGGCGTGAATGCCGGCCGGGAGCCCCTCCGCTGTGTCTTGACGGTTGCCACTGACCCCGCTAGAACCCCGCTAGGAGGAGCGGCTCTCTTCCTCGTTCTCGTGCAACATGATGTTGATCGAGCGGGTGTTGAGCTTGTTCGTGCGGTGGGTGTTCACCGCGCTATCGGTCACGTCGTCAACCACCATGGAGTCATCCATGTCAGCGTCAACAATCGGGATTGCCGAGGTACGCGGTGCATGTTTGGTGACCGCCTCACCCAGGGGCACCAGAACCGCTACGGCGTCCTTGTGGGACATACCGGTTGCCTCCAAAAAGTCGACCACAATTAGGCGGAGCATCAGCACCAGCGACTCGCCCTCAAAAGTTGCCACACCCATGGTGCGCGGCTCGAGGGTGCCGGCAAGCTTAATCATGCGCTCGCGTGCCGCCATCATGTAGTGCTCGCGTTCGCCTTCCGTCGGGGCAGACATACCCAGGCCGAGGCTCTGCGCCGCCAAAGACAGCTCGGTCAGCGCGTCACTGAGCGAAAGCTGTGCGGCAGTACGCAACTGCACGTGGTGAATCGTGGACGCCATGCGGCGGTTGAGCACGCGGTCGTTACGAATCGCCAAATCCACCGCGGCGAGGGTCTTCGCCATGCGCGCCAGCTCGCCCTTGCTCTTGCGGCTATTCCACGACAGCTCGCTCATGCCCTGCGCGGTAATCAGGTCGCCGCGGCACGCATCGTAGAGCGGCTGCAGGGCGCGCGCATCGAGCAGACTCTGGTACGCCTTGTTGTAATCGTAGTAACGGATTGCCTCGGAGGAGAGCTGGAAAACCTTCGCGAACGCATCCATGAGGGCCTGTGCGCGGGCACGCGGGTTCTTACGCGGGTCACGCGGCATCAGGTACATGGCGAGGAATGCAAAGGCGCCACCAACGATACCGTCGAAACTGCGGGTGAACGCATCGTCAGGTACGGGCAGCAGCAACGTGAAACAGGCCTGGAAGCTGAGCTGAATCGTAAAAATAATGCCCTTATCAATAAATCGGGCAATAATCACGGTCAAGAAAAGCACCACTGCCGCCTGCCAGGTGCCGTGACCGAGCAGAATCAGCAGAAGGTCGCCAATGAGAATGCCGAGGGTCACGCCGAAGGAGACCTCAAGGATTCGGCGGGAATGCTTAGCACCGCTTACATAGCCGAGGGATACGAGGGCGGCAACCGGCGCGAAAATGGGTTCCTGGTGGCCCAGGATGTGCTCAGCGAAAAGCCAAGCGCCCATAGACGCCGCAACAATCTGCACAGACTGAAAGAAGTCTGCTCGGACTCGGTGAATACCCTCATGAATGAACTGCCGGGTGTTCTGTTCAGTAGTGCGTAGAATCTCTGCGAATCGTGCCATGGGAACCATCATACCGGCGCGTGTGCCGTGTACAAGGGGGTAGGGGAGTGTTGGGTTGAAGTGTGAGAGACCCCGCGCCCCGGACCCCGCATAGCACCCTGGCTTGGGTGGTTTTTCGCGCGGAAACTTTAGCTCAAGGGCTCAGCCGCGAATCTAGCCGCGGAGGCGCCGCGCTACCTTCGCCAGCAGACCCTGCCGGGCGGGGTGCGTCTCGGCGGGTGATTCAGAATCAGCATCAACGGTGACGGGGCGCATCTGTTCTGCACCGTGTGCCCCGTGAATACCGTGCGCGCTGTACCCGCCGCCGATTGCGCGGGCACGTTCGAGCTGCCGACGGTGCTCGGCATCCCAGGAGTGCGCCCGGTCAGACATTGCCCACTCGAAACCCGCGGTGAGGGAGGTTTCGGTAAAAAGATCGCGGGCGGCGCGGACGGTCGCACCCAGCGGCTCGGGGAGAGCCGGGGTTTGCTCTGAGGCAGGGAAGGGTGCGGGGGCCGTACATTTCCCAGAGCCAAGAATCTGTGCGAGCAGGTAGGCACGCTCGGCTCGCAGAGCCTCCAGCAGCTCGGTGCGGCGTGCATCCGATGCCACTGCCGCGTGCCGCAGGGCGGCGGCAACCATCAGCTCGGGAACGCCACCGGCGAGCATGCCCAGCGGCAGGGTGAACTCGCCCAGCCCGTACTGACGCAGGGCACCGCCCACGCGCATCTGCGTGAAGGCGTCCGGCACGAGGGCGAGCACGGGAATACCCGCCGCGGCGGAGAACACCGCCGGGTGGTAGCGGCTGGTCAGCGTGAACGCCGCGCCACGGTGCACGGTGACGCTCTGGTCGGCGTGCAGAATCGGTAGCAGGGTCGCCGGGGTGGAGGGACTGAGCTGCTCGGCGATGCGCTGGTGCGCCTGAATATCGCCGTTGGTCGGGTCCTGCGGGTCACCGTAGTGGCTCAGGAACACGGGGGCGTAGCCGTGCTCGCGCCACATGCCGTCGAGTAGGCGCGCAATCTGCTGCGCCTGCTGGTTGGTGCATTCGTTGACGGTTACGCAGACGTAGTGCTCCGGCAGCTCATCAAGCGCCTGACCTGCAGAAATACCCTCCGCATAGTGCAGGGTACGCGCTGGGGAAGCCACCGGGTAGTCGGTGGCGTCGTCCACGCTCAGGCGCGCGTCAATACCCCGCTCACGGCACCAAGCGAGGGAAGAACGTTCACGCACCGTCACCGAGCGGGCGGTGCGCAGCATGCGCTCTAGAACCTGCGCGTCCTCGGGGCTGAGGACCGGGCCCAGGGACTGACCGGTCACGTACACGGGCACGCCCGCATGCTCGGCGGCACGCACCGCGGCGGCACGTTCGTAGAGCAGCCAACCGTAACGGGAGTTGAGGTTACCGCCGCCGGAGACCACGATCGCATCCATTGCGGCGATGGAGTCCGCGAACTCCACCATGCGCTCAACGGTCTGCTCCAGCGGATGCAACACCTCGGGCAGCGCCTGCACCTGCGGTAACGCCACCAGCTCGGCGGTGGAGGGGCGCTCCCGGTTGGCGTGCAGCTCCACCAGGATACTCTCGAGCGCCGCGAGGGTCAGCTCGCGTTCAGCCGGTGCCCAGGGGAAGAGGAAGAACGGCAGGTACTCGTAGGGTGCGCCCGCCTCATGAGCAGCCGCGCCGATATAGCGCGCCGAATGGCCCACATCGCGGGTCATGAGGGTGACCGCCGCGCCACCTTCGGAAAGCGCCTGGGCGCTCGCAATGGTCATGGCTTCGTCGCCCACGTGGTAGGTGTGCTGGCCGATATCGCCGATGACGAGTACGCGCGGTGCTTCATTAAAGTGCGGTGCTTCAGTAGCGGGCAGCGCTGTAGAAGAATGATTGTTCTCTGCCACGGCTATGCGTCCTTCTCACCGGTAGAACCAGTCTCAGTACCGCGACGAGCCTGAGAACGCTGATTGAGGGAACGCTTCGCCAAGGAACGCAGCGCGCGGCCCGGGGTGCGCAGGTGCTTCAGAACCCGCAGACGCTCCTCAATAGCCTGCTGGCGGTTCTCAATAGCCTGCTGACGGGCCTCGATACGTTCCAGGCGGCTCTCAATAGAGCGCAGAATATCTAGGGATTCGCGGGTCAGATCGTGCCCGTCAATCACGCGACGCTCCAGGTCAGCCGCCAAATGCGCCTGATACAGGTACGCACCGGGTCGGGCACCCGCCTGCAGATCCTCGCGGATAGCGCGGGCACGCACCAACGAATCGAAGCGGGCATGATCAGCCTGACGCTTCACGCTATTTGCCTCAGCACCTTCTGCGTCGGGGCGTAGCGACCAGTACGCCAGCGGCTCATCCACCAGCAGAATATCCGCAACGGAGGCGGCACGCATGTTGAACTCCCAGTCGCCGACCACCGGCAGGGACTCGTCGTAGAAACCGACCAGCTCGTGTAGGCTGCGGCGGTAGAGAATACCGATTGGCACGGCACGGTTCGTGCGGAAGAGGAACTGCAAACCCATGCCGGGCAGGCCGTCGTGGAAAATACGCTCCTCGTACACCTCGAACTCGCCGTCGGCGTTCTCACGTTCGTACCGCTCCACAACGCGGGTGGTGCACATGAGCGCGCCGCTCTCTTCCAGCGCCGCGACGGTGCGCTCCAGGAACTCGGGTGCCCACAGGTCGTCGTCATCGTGAATCGCCACGTATTCGGAGGTGGTCGCCGCCAAACCGGCGTTGGATGCCGCCTCCATGTTGCCGCCAGCGGTGGTCAGCAGCTGCACGCGGCTGGAATCCTGCGCGTTAGAACCCAGCAAACCCAGCGGGGAAGCCTCAATGACGGCGCGGGTTGCCTGCTCGTCGCCTCCGTCGTTAATCACGCAGACCGTGTAGTCGGTGAAGGTCTGCTGCGCAATATTCTCCAGCGCGCGGCTCAAGAAGCGGGGGCGGTCCTTTGTACGGACCAGAATAGCTACGGTAGGAGAAGACATAACCACAATCAGTCGAGGGTGAATGGGCCCGTGCCAGCCCAAGAACTCAACCATTATGAGGGTGTGCACCGTTCAGACTCAACCCGCCGCCCGGCTAACCCGCGACAGTGAGCATGCAGGGGCATGCACCGCCCCTAAAATCTAGTGGATGGACTGTAGAGCCACCATCGCCAGCACTCCGAACACAAAGCACGCCGGAATGGTCACCAGCCACACCAGAAGAATCTGCAGAACAATCCTGGACTTCAACGCGTTAAAACGCTGATTCACGCCCGCGCCGAGCGCCGATGCCGTTGCCAGGTGCGAGGAGGAGAACGGCACCTGCAGCAGGAAGTAGCCGATTACCTGCACCACAGCGGTGGTACCCTGAGCGACCGCACCACGGAACGGGTCTAGGCGCACCATCTTGTAGGCGAAGGTGTAGCCGATGCGGCGGCCACCGGTCAGCGTACCGGCACCCAGGCTGAGGGCAATAATGATGGTGCCCAGCAGCATCCCGCCCCAGGTGAGGGACTGAATCAGCGCCGGATCCATGATGCGTTCGCTCAGTAGCGCCCACAGCAGCAGGTACAGGTAGCCGGTCTGCAAGCCGTGTAGCAGCGAAATTGCGGAGGCAGACACCGCCAGCACCTCGCGGGCATGCTGATTCACCAGGCGCGGGTTGTGGCCGACCACCAGCCGGTAGAACGGCACCACCATCAGCCAGGACAGCAGAAAAATGAGCGGCGGCAGGTAAAAGAGCGGCAGCAGGGTCGCCCCAAAAATATGCGGCAGGAAGGCGAGAGAACCAAAGCCTTCAGCGGCGCTGTCACTCCTCGTCTGGGTCCACCAGCTCACGCCGGCGAGGGCACCGACCAGTGCGTGAGTCGAGGAGGACGGCAACCGCAGAAACCAGGTGAGCACACCCCAAATAGCGCAGACGAGTAGCGCCGCAATGATGCCGTTCAGGCCGGTGGTGCCTTCCGGGGCACTCACCCACGAGGCGGAATACTCACCGAGCAGCAGAAACGCACCGATTACACCGAGCACGTTGAAGAGCGCGGCAAGGTACAGGGCGGAGCGTTCGCCAAGGGCGCGGGTACGCACCGGAACAGCGACGGAGTTGGAGGCGTCGTGCACACCGGTAACGTAGACCGCGGCAATGAAGGCGCAGCAGGCTAGAAGACCCAGGAACATTAGGATTCCTGAACGATAATGCGGCCGATCTCGGCAGACACATCACGCATAGCGTTGGAGGCGGCGGTCAGCTGCGCCAGGAAGGTGGCGTAGCGGCGGTACCGTTCGGGGGTGTAGCGTTCGGCAATGTACGCGTCGTACTCTTCGGCGGTGCGTAGCGCCTGGCGGGAGATGCGCAGCATGTCCATCCAGTAGTTGTCGAGGCCGCGAATATCAGCAAGCTTGGGGATGACGGCGGCGGTCAGCACCGCCTGACGCTGAATGATGTCCAGGATTGAGGTGATGTGCGTGGCGAAGCCGTCAATGCTGTGCAGGGACAGCACGTGCGCGGCGCTGGTGAGCTTCTCAACAGCGTTGGTGAGCTTGCGTGCCAGCGTGTACAGGTCTTCACGCGGAATCGGCGGGGAGAAGGAGCTGCGCACCTCGGTGAGGGTGCGGAACAGCAGGTTCGTGGAGTCCGCCTCGTGGGTGAGCATGCGTTCGAAGAGTTCGGGGTACTCCGCGACGGGGGAGCCGACCATTTCAGAGAGCAATGCCGCCGCCTCACCGACCTGCGCTGAAATTTCAGCGAGGGAGGCGAGGGATTCGTTGGCGTGGGGGAAAAGTCGGTGCAGCATAGTTCCCAGTCTAACCAGTATTGGGGGCTGCGGGTGCGCATAGCCCGCGCGCATCTCACGAGCGCTCGAGCTTCAGACACAACTGCGTCGGGCTGACGGCGGCTTCTAGACGGGGTTTTAAGCAAAAAACGGTGGGGGTCGATTTCTCGACCCCCACCGGAACGTTTAGGGATGTCGGGTTGGGAGCGCCTCTCGGCGGAAGGCCGCTCGAAGCGGCTAAAGATTTGGAGCCCGGGGCTACCTATTAGCAACCCGACATCTTGTAATTATTATCCACCCGCACCCGGCGCAGAGTCAATTAGAAACAGGCTTTTCAGGCCTTTGCGGCCCAATGTGGAACCTGTGCCAATTCGCGGCACGAACCCGCATTTTTAGGCGCCCAAACGTTGCATAAGACTAGAATGCTTCGAGGTTGGTCTGCGATTTTTCCTGCGCAGAATCAGCCCCGGAACCCCCGTTAGCCTGCTGACCAGCCTCAACGGCGCGCAGCTGGGCGGCGACCGCCTCCAAATCGTGCGCGATCTGCTCCATCTGCTGAGCCTGACGCGGCAGACGAGCACGACGCTCCACCGCCTCACGCTTCACCTCGTGGCTGCCCGGAACCGCACCATCCTGCCCGGCAGAGCGCGCATAATCGGTGCGAATACCCAACGCCACCACGTGCGCAAACGCGGCGCAACGTTCCATCGCAATGTCCATATCGCCGGTGTACAGGCCCGCCAGAATCTCATCAATCGTGCGGACCACCTCATCGGCACTCGGCGGGTCGGGAACACCCGCCACCACGTGCGAACGGTAATCCTCCGCCATGCCCAGCTCAAAAGCGCGGCTCACCCCGCGCGGCGAACGATGCACCACGTCCCGCAGCCAGTACATGCGCCACAGCGCACCCGGCAGGGAGTGGGCGCTCGCGTGCGACCAGAGTTCGGCGAGCGTCTCAATACCGTAGTCGTCGGTGAAGCTGACGAGCCGCTCGGTCATCTGTTCGTCGGTGCCGCGTCCGCGCATCAGCAGGATGCGTGCGGAGGCGTGCGCCGCCTCTTCGCGTGCGGCGGGGTCCATGCCGCCTTCGTGGCGTTCAAATTTCTCGGCGGAGTAGAGGACGGGGCGGTGGTGGGTGCGGTGTCGGGTGCGCCAGGAGGCGCCGGTTGATGATGCGGGTGTAGACATAGGATTTCCCAGTGTACCGTTCATTGGTTGGGGGCCGGTAGTGTATAGTATTTCTATCTGCACACTTTCAGTTTTGTGTGGATAGGAGCGCCTTTAGCTCAGTCGGTAGAGCTACGGACTTTTAATCCGCAGGTCGTGGGTTCGAGCCCCACAGGGCGCACTAGCCGACCCGTCGCCTCCCGCTTTGCGGGGGTCGGCGGGTTTTTGCGTCTTCACCCTCGTGTGCGGGGTTTTACCCCGTGTTGATTCCGTGTGGTGGGGCGTGTCCTGCCGGGTTGGCCTGGCAGTTTTTGATTTGTGTACGTTGACCCGAAAAGATGAGGAAACCCGTGAGCGTCACCATTAAGAACCCTGAAGAAATCACGATTCTTGCCACTGGCGGCACAATCGATAAGTTCTATTCGGTGGCGGGCACCATGGATATTGGTGAGCCTGCCGCTAAGGACCTGCTGGACCGCGTGATTACTGATATCCGTTTTGATATTCGCCCGCTGATTGGCAAGGACAGCCTGGACATGACCGATGAGGATCGTGCCGAGCTGACCGAGGCGCTGAACGCTGTCACTAACGACCAGGTGCTCATCACTCACGGTACCGACACCATGCCGGAGACCGCCCGCTACCTGGTGGAGCACGCCGACCTGGGCGATAAGGTTGTGGTGCTGACCGGTGCGATGCAGCCCGCCGTGATGGCTCGTTCGGATGCAGGTTTCAACCTGGGTGCCGCTATTGCCGCCCTGAATCTGCTGGAGCCGGGCGTGTACATCAGCATGAGCGGCCGTATTTTCCCGGCTGAGAGCGTGCGTAAGGACCGTTCGCGCGGCATTTTTGAGGGCTAGTATGGCTGATTCCGCTCGTATGCGGAGGGGCGAACCGGCTTCTGCCGCCGAACTTGCGCAGGTGGAGGGTTCCTCGGATCTTGTGCCGCAGGAGCATATGTCGCAGGCGCAGCTTATGCAGCTGCAGGCTATGGATGAGCTGGAGCAGCAGGCTGATGAGTTCTGGAATGTCACCAGTGATTACCCGCTGCCGGCTAAGAACCTGTACCTGGTGCGTGTGCTGCTGCTGGTCGTACCCTCGCTGATTACTGTTTATTACTTCATTCGCGTCACGCTTTTCCCGATTGGTGCGGTGCCGCTGGTCTATCTGGTGATGCATATGTGGGTTGCCATGATTTACCGGGCGAACCGTTCGGTGAAGTTGGTGTTGCTGGCGAATGCAGCGTCCGGGGTCGCGGCGGCGATTATGACGGCGTTCTTTGCCTATGCGCTTGTGACGGTGCAGGGTCCGCAGACGCTGCTGGACCGTGTGGGCGTGTTCTACACGGTGAGCTTGCTGACGGTCATGGCGTCGTTCGCGTTGGAGGTTCTGTTCTCGCTGTTCTATAGTTTGGCGGTTCGTAGGAGCTTGCGTCTGACGCAGAAGAAGCAAGAGGAAGAACAGCGGAACGCAGAACAGCAGCATGCAGAGGACCCGAACGCGGAGGCTTCGCAGGTAGCGGAGTAGGGCTAACGCGCCCCGGCGGGCGGGGATTCTACCCCGCGTATCCGCGCCTCCGACGGGGTGATAACGAGGCGATAAGCGGCGGTGTGACACGCTCCCCGCGACGCCCAGCTACTGCTCAGATTCCCTTAAAGTACGCGTGATACGGTAGAGACAGAAACACGACCAGCACCTGCCAGGAGGTCACCCATGGGCGCTACACATCTGAACACAGATGCTGCTTCATCCGCAGAACACCCGGATGAAGATATCAGTATGCAGACCCGCTTTCAGGCGCCTATCCGTCACGTGACTCCTGCTACGCCGGAGGTGTCCGTTCCGCTGAACGTGCCGCCGGTGGTGACTGGTTCGCATCCGGTTATTTCGGCGACTTCTACCGTCATCATTCAGGATGGTACGAACCCGCCAATTGTGGTGCGTACGCATCCGACGGGTCCTCTACCGCCGTTCCCGGGGCAGGGTCAGTTGCCCGCTTTTCTGCGCACTTACACCGCTGATGAGGTGAAGGAGCGCAAGCAGAAGCTCAAGAAGAACCTCCTAGTCCGCGCCGTTATTTTGAGTATTTTGACCCTGGTCGAAGGGCTCATTATTTCTCAGTACACGCAGCCGTTGGCGATTTGCTTTGGTTTTGTGGCGGCGCTTTACCTGGTGGTTCAGATGTGGCCGCTGATGCGCCCTCCGAATGATTCGACGGACGCCTCCGTGTATAGCGTTTGGGCTATCTGCTCCCTGATTGGGTTTGTTGCGGTGGGGCTGGTGCTTTCACCGATTACGTTCCTGCTGCTGATGCTCGACTGGGCTGGGGTTTCGATGGGGCTTGACCCCCTGCTGATACTTGTTGTCTTGGGCCTAGTCTGGTTGAGCGAGGTCGGTTTATCGTTGCTGACCATTTACCGCTTCAATAACTTGCGAATTGCGATGGCGAACCAGGTAGATTCTCCGTCGCTACCTGACAGTATTTCTGCGACGGTTGATCCGTCCACTTCTGCCTAAAGTTTTGAGGCGGCGCGGTAGACGAACGCCGCGCCGCCGCCCACACTCACATCACACACTCGCTCATACGTTTTCCGCACACTATCAGCCGATATCCGAAAGATTCAGCTATGTCCGCCGTCGAGTCCTCTCCGCCATCCGCTCCGAACACCACGCATCCTACGAAGCCCGCCACCCCCACTCTCGTGTCTGTGGCGGGTTGGGTTCTGCTTGTTATTGCTGTGGGCTGGCTGGCGCTGATTGCATACACCGGCGTCTCCTATGCGACTACCCATTTGTCGCATTTTTCGACCTGGCGCGCCCAGTCGCTGGTGGATGCGCAGGCGTACTATCCGGTGCTTTTCCTGATGGTCAGCGCGTTCGGTAACGTGACCCTGCATGGTTTCTGCACGGTGGCGTATCTGCGTGGTTACCGGTGGGCGGCGTTGGTGCTGTCGGTGGCGTTGGCGTTGGGTGTTTTGGCTTCTTTGCTGATTATGCTGACTGTGGCGGCTCTTCTGGGCACGTTGAATGGTGCGCCGAGCCAGGATGTTGAGCTGCTGCTCAGTAGCGCTTCGCCGCTGTACACGCCGGTGTATATTGCGGGTCCGTACATGCTGGTGTGTGTTGTGGCGTTGGCGTTGGTGTGGTCGCGTCAGTCGCGTTCTTATATGGAGGCACGCCGTGATTGGCGTGTGCGCCGTAGCGAGGATTACCTGATTTAGCCTCATTTCTTGCCGCGGGCACTGTGAGACACAGGTCAGCGGCTCACCGATAATTTTATTCACCCAACCACAGTTAGGACGACTCGTGCACCCTACTTCCGAACCTGCGCACGAATCCTCATCGCAGACTAGCCCCGGCGCCGCGAAGCGCACATATGATGAGCGGGCGGCGTTTGAAGAGGCGAAAAGAAACCTTGGCATAGTTGGCGATAAGGAGCAGGAATTTAACCGGGGACTGGCGATTCTTGGTAAAGCCTATTCCATCGGTATGACGCTCATCCTGGTGTATTTCCTCCTGGATGCGTACCAGATTCTTGTTACTGCGGGTCGTAGTTTGAACATTGGCTCGTTCCTTAGTTATGCCCTGCCGAAGGTTCTTCCTGACGCCGTCATTGTGGTGCCGGTCCTCTGGATTGTTCTGGGGTGGGTCAAAGACGGGTACATTAATCCGCGCCGCCTGACGATGCTGTACCTGCTGCTGTGCTGTGTGAGCGGTGTGCTCTCTTTCGCGGGTGTTTTTGGTATGTCTCAGGTGCTTTTCCCTGCGTTTACTGCTCTGGATCCGGCTTCGCATCCTGCTGCCGCTTCGTCTATCGTGACGCAGGTTCTGGTTGCGGTCATTATGGCGGGTAGCGCTGTTCTCCTGTTTCTGCTGACTCGCCCGGCTGTGGGCACGGTTCCGAGCTTTGCGGTGATTCGGAAACAGATGAGGGCTATCGAGGAAAGCACCTCGGGTGCTGAGGACGAAGAAGAGCTGACTCGCGAGGATGTTCTTCGTCAGCTTGAGAAGGAAGAAGGCCCGGTCAAGGACTCTACCGAGCAGCTGTTGCGTGAGCTTTCTGCCGATTATGCGCTCTCGAATGATCCGGTGGAGAAGAACCGCCTGCTGGATGAGATACAGCAGGTTCAGCGCGCCCAGAAAGCGGGTGTAAAGCCCAATCTTGGCGGCGCCTCCGCTGGTGAGGCGGGTAAGCTCCACGAGCAAGCACACAGGGGCGAGAAGGCTACTGCTGGCTCTGCCGCGCCTGCCGCGCCTAAGGTGGTGCTCCCGCCGCACCCGAAGGCGCTACGCGGCGTCATGTGGTGCGCTACAGCGATTATTATTCTGTCCGCAATCCAACGTATCTATGTATCTATCCATAACGAGGTGCCAGACCGCGTTATGGAAAATATGCCGGGCATCATCATTTCAGGCATATTTGCTACCTTCATCTTCTCTCTCATACCCATTTTTGTCCTCCGCCGATTGTGGAAGGGCCGTAGATGGGCGTACTTCCTCACCCTCTTCGGTAGCGCTTTTATAGTTTTTGTTGGGGCGCTACATTTGCAATCTTTCATCTCGGCTGATTATTTCTCCAGACTGGCGGATGAATCGTTAACGTCACGACCCAGAGACTACGTAGTTTCCATCGTGGTGAGTGACATTATGGGAGCTTTTCTTACGGCCTTCTACCTGCTGATAGTTGTGCTGCTCATTAGCCGTCCCACCAGGTCGTTTATGGCTACCGCGAGGTTGGCATGGATAGAAGCACGTGAACAGGTGAACGCCGGTGACGGTTGGATTGTTGCGCATCAGGACGCAGAAACGCGTGCTCACCTAGAAGAAGAGCAGACGCGTTGGGAAGAGAAGGAAGCTAACCGACGGGCTGAAGAAGCGGCCGCGCAGCAGTACAAGACGACCCGCCGCACGGATGCACGGAGGAACTCCCGCAGCGAACAGCGCGGCTATAAGGATACTTCCGTGTATACCGAGGAAGGCTACCGCCTCAACTAGGGCAAGATGCCCCTCCTCATGGGGAAACTCTCTTCTGCACCCGCCCTGCGCTATAGCGTGCGGGGCGGGGCGCGAAGAGCAGAAAGGAACAATGATGTCAGAAAGCACCCCAAAGCAACCGTTGAATGACCCGGAGTACACGGTTCCCGAGTACAGCGTGCTGTTGCCCTCCGACGAGGCTGAAAATAGCACGGTGGAGAGTAGTGCGGCAGAGGACAACGCGCCCGGCGACAGCGCCCCCGAGCAAGCCACTACCGGCTATCGGGAGGCGACCGCCGACTACACCGCGACTGTCTCCGCCGAGCAGGTAATTCCGAAGCGCCCGCAGGCTATGCGCAGCGTCATATGGTGTGCAACCGCCATGATTGCGTTGGGGACCCTGAGTAATTTTCTGTCGGTTATGCTCCCATGGCAGTCGTATATCGATTTTGAGATGGTGGTGAGTGTTCTCTTCTCTGCCTTGGTGGTTACCCTCATCATCTCCGCCATCCCGATTTTTGTTCTCTGGAAGATCTGGGATGGCCGCGAGTGGGCGCGCATTCTTACCATCATCTACTGCGCTCTCGCGGCTGCTAGCGGTGTGCTTATTCTTGCGGATAATTTCTCGGGGTTAAGCTCTAGAGCGGCTGCGGCGTCCAGCCTGGTGCGTATCGCGAGCGGCGTTTTTACTCTCGTTCTTTACATCCTGATGATTGTCCTACTGACTCGTGCTCCTATTAGGATGTACACACAAATCGTTAGCGGGGCACGTGCACTAGAACACCAGCAGATGATGTCTGAGACGAGACAGGCTGCCGGTCAGGTCCCGGCGGAACTTCGAGAGCTTTTCGCTGATGATGAGGATGGCGAAAGCGCCTCATCAGGGGGAAACACCCCTCGACCCCCGCACCGTAGCGCGGGATGGGGCACCTAGAAAGGAACAATGATGTCAGAATACGGATCTCCGGGGCTAGCCCCGCACTATCAGCAGAACCAGCCGTATCAGCCGCGTTCTAACGGCCGCCCTGCTGCTCTGATATGGGTAACGGTGCTTACTGCGCTGGTTATTCTGATTGGGGCAACCCAGTCTACTGTGAGTGCTTTGGAGTCGAACCACACCTCCATGAATTCCGAGGCGCTGGTGCAAGTAACGATTCCTGCGCTGGTCAAAATTATCCTGATGGATGCGGTGACCCTCATTGCCCTGTTGTTCCTCTGGCTGAGGCGTAACTGGGCGCGTATCGTCAGTATTATTTTGAGTGTTCTCGGTGCGCTGGGCGGTCTTTTTTCTATTTTTGGTTCCGTCATACTCTTCAACTCTGTTGATGTGCAGGCGCTGAGCGGCGCCGAGCTGGCGCACTTCATCTTTGTTCTTGCGTTGGTAAATCTGCCTACTGTCTGCCAGGTGGTGATCGCGGTATTGCTGTTCACTCCCGGTATGCGCCGGTACACGTACGCGGCTGGCTCATACTAAAGGCCTGTTGGCGTGAGAAGGCTGTGATAGAGCCCGATGCGTGAGCATCAAACAGAGCTTGCTGTGGGTGGCAAATTTCTGCGCCTCTTCCGTCGGACTTCTAAAGGCGAAAGGGTGGGGATACCAGACGGTATCCCCACCTTTTCTCATCCCCGGCTCAGGAGCCGAGAAGGACTCACGTATTACTCAGCAGATTCCTGCTTCGCCTTCGAACGGCCACGCAGGTACTCGATAATAACCGGCACCACAGAAACCGCCACAATAATCACAGCAATGTACTCAATGTTGTTGTGCACGAACGGGATACCGCCCAGCAGCACACCCGCCAGACCAATCAAACCAATCCACGCAACCGCACCGACGATATTCCACAGGTGGAACTTCTTACGGTCGTACGAAGAAATACCAGCCGCAAGAGACACAAAAGTACGAACAATCGGCACGAAACGACCCAGAACCAGAGCCAAACTACCGCGCTTCTGGAAGAACTCCTCAGTAGTGTGCAGATTCTTGGTGCTCAGAATCTTCGCGTCATCCTTGAAGATCTTACGGCCGTAACGGGCACCAATCTGGTAGCCAACCTCAGCGCCAGCAATAGCAACCAGCACCAGGACCGGGAACGCAACCCACAGGGACAGGCCCATCTGCTCATGCAGCATACCCAGAGCAAAAATCAGGGAGTCACCCGGCAGAACAGGGAAAAGAACACCGGACTCAATAAATACGATAATTGCCGAAACTACCAGAACCCAGGGGCCGGTATCGAGCAGGAACTGCTCAAGGTCGAGACCCAAGAGCGCAACCGGAAGATGCGCCAAAGCGGTGGCAAGAAAAGTCATGAAAAATCCTGAACTGTGAGTGGACCGCACGCACGGATCGGCGGCGGAGTAACACTAGCATAGAAAGCGTACCTATGGTGAACATTGTGCAAAACTATGCGGAGGCTGTGTATTACTGGCACAATTCTACCGGCATTTACGCCGGATGCACGGGTGAGCGAGGCGTAAATCTCCTCGCCCGCATGGCGAAACAGCCGGAGGTGACGCGGCGCTCGCGTGCCTCTCCAAGAAATGACCATCCGCAGAGCCGGAGGATACGGGGTGTGACATGATGGAAAGAGAGCACGGCGCGTCGCGGCGTAGCGATTGCCCCAACCACCCACCGTTGGAGAGAACCATGAACCCCGAACAGCCAGCGTCCAGCCCCGCCGATCTCCTGCATGCTGAAGCCCGTGAAGTGTTGCGCCGCCTCACCGGCGTCGCTGATGCCGAGTTCCACGACGGCCAGTACGAGGCGATTAGCGCCCTCGTAGCCGACCGCGCCCGCACCCTCGTCGTGCAGCGTACCGGCTGGGGTAAGTCCGCAGTCTATTTCATTTCTTCCCTGCTGTTGCGTGCCCGCGGTATGGGCCCGGCTCTTATTGTCTCCCCGTTGCTTTCCCTCATGCGTGATCAGGTCGAGGCGGCATCCCGCGCGGGAGTGCGCGCCGCCATGGTGAACTCCGCGAACGTCACCGAATGGGATGAAATCCGCACCCGCCTCGAAGCTAACGAGCTCGACGTGCTCCTGGTGGGCCCCGAACGCCTCAATAACCCGGCGTTCCGTGAGCAGTGGCTGCCGTACCTGCTGCCGCGCCTGGGGCTACTCGTTATTGATGAGGCGCACTGTATTTCTGACTGGGGCCATGACTTCCGCCCCGACTACCGCCGTATTGGTCCGCTCATTAAGTCTCTGCCGGTGGGTGTGCCGGTGTTGGCGACTACCGCAACCGCGAATGACCGTGTTAGCCGCGATATCGCCGAACAGCTCAGCACTGATACCACCGCACCCGTGCATGTGCTACGCGGTCCGCTGTCCCGCGAGTCCCTGCGCCTGGGCGTTCTGACCCTGCCTCATGAGGCGCAGCGCATCGGCTGGTTGCTCACGCACCTGAATAGCCTGCCCGGTTCGGGCATTATCTACACGTTGACTGTCTCCGCGGCAGAAGATACCGCAAACGCTCTGCGTGCCAGCGGCTACGAGGTGCTCGCCTACACCGGCAAAACTGACCCGGATGAGCGGCTGGTTGCAGAGCAGGCACTCAAGGAAAACAGGGTGAAGGCGCTTGTTGCGACGAGTGCCCTCGGTATGGGTTTTGATAAGCCTGATTTGGGTTTTGTTGTGCATCTGGGCGCGCCGTCGTCTGCGGTGAGCTACTACCAGCAGATTGGCCGCGCCGGACGAGGTGCCGTCAACGCTGATGTTCTGCTCCTGCCCGGTCGTGAAGACCGCGCCATTTGGGAGTATTTTGCGACCGCCTCCATGCCTAACGAGGAGCAGGCGCTGGCGGTGCTGGATGCCCTCGCCCAGTCCCCGGATGGGTTGAGCATTACCGCGTTGGAGGCGCGCGTTCAGTTGCGCCGCTCCACCCTGGAGCTTCTGCTGAAGGTGCTGGACGTTGAGGGTGCCGCCGTGAAGGAAGGCAACTATTGGCACCGAACTTCTTCGCCGTGGCAGTACGATAGTGCCCGTTACGCGGCGGTGGCGCAGGCTCGTGTGGCGGAGCAGAACGCCATGCTCGAGTATGAACGTACTAGTCAGTGCCGTATGCTTTTCCTAGCTCAGCAGCTTGATGATGCTTCCGCGACTGCTTGCGGCCGTTGCGATGTGTGCGCGGGCCCCTGGTACCCGGTTGAAGTTCCCGCTGAGGCGCAGCAGGCGGCGCAGAGCAGCTTCAATACGGTGGGCGTGCCCCTGCAACCGCGCCGTATGTGGCCGAGCGGGCTGGACCAGCTGATGGGTGCGGATGCGCCGCGCGGTCGTTTGTCTAAGGATGAGCAGGCTGAATCCGGTTACGCTTTGGCGCGTCTGAGCGACATGGGGTACGGTACTCGTCTGCGTGAGCTTCTGGCGACGAATGAACTGGGTGAACCGGTTGATTCTGAGGTTCCTGCCGAGCTGGGTCGCGCCTGCGTGAAGGTGCTTGCCGCTTGGGAGTGGGCTGAGGCGGGTCGTCCGGTGGCGGTGTTGACTCTGCCGTCGCCGGTGCGTCCTCGTTTGGCTCAGTCCCTGGGTAGGGGATTGGCGTCGGTGGGTCGTCTGGTGGATTTGGGCCGGGTGTCTCTGGTGGGGGAGCCGCGTTTCTTTGGCGGTAATAGCGCGTTTCGCTGTGCGGATGTGCTGCGCTCGTACCGGGTACCTGCAGAGGTTCTGGACTATGTGAGTGAGCATCGGTGCCCTGTTCTGCTGGTGTCTGATGTGGTTGATTCGCGGTGGGCATTTACGGTTGTGGCGCGTGAGCTGCGGCTGGCGGGTGCTTCTGCGGTGTATCCTTTCTCTTTGGCTACTACCCACTAGTTGCGCCTATTAACGTTTATTTATTCCCCTGACGAGGTTGTATGTCATATTCGGAATATTCAAAATTGACGGTCACAGACGGTTCTTCCGCTGTGCTCAGCGATATTCCCGCTCGCCCCGAACACAGCGAGTGGATGGTCCGCGCCCTCGCCGAGGGTGCCGCTGCAGGTGAGCGTGGCGAGATTCCTATCGGTGCTGTGGTGGTGGATGAGCAGGGTGCCATTATTGGTTCGGCAGGCAATACCCGCGAGCGGGAGCATGATCCCAGTGCCCATGCGGAGGTGAACGCGATTCGTCAGGCGGCGGCGCATCGTGGTCAGTGGCGCCTGGACGGGTGCACGCTCGTGGTGACGGTTGAGCCGTGCCTGATGTGTGCCGGCACAATCCTGGCGTCGCGCGTTTCGACGGTGGTTTTTGGTGCTTGGGAGGAGAAGACGGGGGCTGCTGGCAGTCGTTACGATGTACTGCGTGACGGCAGGGTTGCTCCCGCTCCCGAGGTGTATGCGGGGGTGCGTGCTGATGAGTGTGCGCAGCTGATGGTGGACTTCTTTAAGGAACGCCGCCTCTGACCTGCCCTAGGCCTCACCCCTAAAAGATAGTTTGTATAACGTGAAAAGCCGCGCAGGGAATGCGTGGCTTTTCGCGTTATTTGTACGAAAAACCCCATTTATTTGAAAAATACTTCAAAAATTTCAAAAATGGCCCATGTTTTTCAAGAAAAGCCCACCACATCACACATAACCGGGTCTACCATATATAGGCATTGGAGCCTCCGCCTGCCCGCGCCTGACGTTCAACACCCCGCGCGGTGCCCGCGGATGACTCCCAGAAACTCACCCGAACCATCCATTCTCTGAGGGGATCTAACCGTGTTAAGCGTTGACAATATTTGGGCAAAAGGGCGCCACACTCCGCTTTTTGACCGCACCACCTTCTCAGTGGGCGAGGGTGAAGTCATTATCGTTCAGGCGGATAGCCAGTTGGAGCGTACCTCTCTCGCGTTGGCGCTGACTGGTCGCCTTCCCCTGTCCGGCGGAACGATTAGCTGGAGCAAGGGCGATGATGAGCCTCGCCGTATTTCGATGAAGCGTCTGCGTGCTCTCAGCAGCGTGGTGGACTCTCCTGATGTGACTGCTCCTGAGCAGCATATGCGCGTGCACGATTATGTGTCGGAGATGCTCTCCTATAACCTGCCAATTTTTGGTCGTTCCCGTGCGAGCCGCTGGTTGGCCGAGCGCGGTCTTGAGGAGCTGGACAGCCTGTGGATGGATGAGATTAGTGGCGAGATGAATATTGAGCTGATGGCTGCTTTGGCTCAGCATAGCCCCTCTGACCTGCTGGTTTTCGATACTCCTTCCCGACACCTGAACCACACGTACATGTGGCTTCCGTACCTGGAGGAGCTTGCCGCCGATGAGGACCACCCTCGCACGGTTGTGGCTGTTGTTCCGCATATTTCTGAATCGTGGCATGGTGCGCGTGCTGTGGTCGGTCGTGTCCCTGAGGAAAACGTGCCGGCTCCTGTTGAGGGCGAGATTGAACCCTCCAATGATTCCCCCGAACATGGCGAAAACGCTGAGAAGGAGTAAGAATGACTGTTCTGCGTGTGGCTCTTGTTGAGCTTAAGCGCCTGACCAGCGGTGTTTTGCCGGTTCTGGTGCTCATCGCGATGTCCTGTATTCCGCTGCTGTACGGCGCCCTGTACCTGTACGGCAACTGGGATGCTTACGGCCATGTGAATGGCATTGTGGGTGCCCTGGTGGTTGAGGATGAAGGCGCGACGGATTCTGAGGGTCAGCAGGTGAATACCGGTGCGGACGTGAAGAAGAACCTTCTAGACGCTGGCACGTTTGATTGGCGTCAGGTGCAGACTCGCACTGAGGCTGTTGAGGGCGTGGAGAACGGCACCTATGACTTTGCGATGGTGATTCCGAAGGACTTCTCCCGTAATTTGCAGAGTGCCGGTTCGTTCAAGCCTGATGCTGACGGTAAGACGGGCACTATTGATGCGCGTTCGGCGGGTATTGAGGTCATTACGAATGACGCGAACAACTATGTGCTGACGAATATTGTCACGAAGGCGGGCACTGCGGTGCGTGATTCGGTGGCTGAGAAGGTCGGTAATTCTACGGCGAATTCGCTGTTGGCTAGCTTCACGACTATTCATTCGAAGATGGGTGAGGCTGCTGATGGTGCGTCGAAGGTGAATAGCGGCACGGTGAAGCTGGCGGATGCTATCACTCAGCTGAAGGATGGCACCGCCACGGTGAATGATGGTGCTGTGAAGCTGAAGGATGGTACTTCTTCTCTGGCTGATGGTCAGTCCCAGTTGTTGGATGGTCAGAAGCAGTTGGCAGAGGGTGCCGCGAAGCTTGCTGATGGTGTGTCGACTTTGGATTCTGGCGCGGCGAAGCTGGATTCTGGCGCGGCGAAGCTTGCCGATGGTGCGTCGGGTTTGAAGGATGGTTCGTCGACGTTGGCTTCGGCGGCTGCTTCTGCTTCTGATGGTGCGTCGAAGCTGAAGGATGGTTCGGCGACTCTGGCTGAGGGTACTGCGAGCTTGAAGGATGGCTCTGCGTCGGTGGCGAAGGGCGCTAATGATTTGGCGTCGGGTATTCATCAGATGCGTACTGGCATGGATCAGGCGGGTATTCGTGAGTTGCCGGCTGAGCTGAATGCGATGTGCATGCGCTTGCATGAGACGGATACGTCTGCTGGTAGTGGTGATTTTGGTCGTGACTTGTCGAATACTGTGGTGTCTGCGAGTGCGCAGAAGGTGCGTGCTCAGGTGACTCCGCTGGTTGAAGCGGGTACGTTGACTCAGGAGCAGGCTGATCAGCTGGTGGCTGCTGTTGATTCTGAGGAGACGAAGAATGAGGTTGCTGAGCTGAATCAGAAGGCTCTGCAGTCGCACCTGGCTACTCGTGATGCTGCCGCTGCTGATGCCCTGTCGAAGCTGAGCGCATTGAAGTCGAGCCATTGTATTTCTGATGGTTCGTCGTCGACTGCGGTGAAGATTCAGACTTTGGTTGCTGGCGTGGATTCGCTGGATTCCGGTGCGTCTTCGCTTGCCAAGGGCGCTTCGTCGGTAGCTGATGGCGCCGCTCGTGTGGATGCTGGCGCGTCCTCGTTGGCGTCAGGTTCGGCGAGCCTGGCTGATGGTAATTCTAAGATTGCTTCGGGTGCTTCGAGCCTTGCGAGTGGTTCTGCGACTCTGTCGGGTGGTGCTTCTGAGCTGAAGGAGGGTACCGATTCTTTGAAGAGCGGTACTGCCGAGCTGAAGGATGGTAGCGGTACTCTGGCGGAGAAAGAGCAGTCTGCGGTTGAGGGTCAGCAGAAGTTGGCTGATGGTGCGAATGAGCTGAAGGATGGTGCGTCGCAGCTTTCTGACGGTACGGCGAAGCTGTCTGATGGTTCTACTCAGCTGAATGATGGTGCTTCCGAGTTGAAGGATGGTACTTCGTCGTTGGAGAGCGGCCTGGCTTCTGGTGTTAAGCAGGTTCCGAGCCTTGCTCCGACTGATCAGGCGAAGGTTGCGGATACGATGTCGAACCCGGTGACTTTGTCGCATGATTCCTTGGCGTCGGGCCGTAACTATGGTGAGGGCATGGGCCCGTTCTTCATGTGCTTGGCGTTGTGGATTGGCGGCTTGATGCTGGTTCAGACGTTGCGCGTGATGAATAACCGTGCGTTGGCTTCGCATGCTCCGTCGATTCGTGTGATGCTCGGTAGCTGGATGCCGTTCGGCCTGGTGGGTATTGCTCAGGCGACTTTGATGTTTGCCGCGATTAAGTTTGGTTTGGGCTTTGAGATGGCTCATCCGTGGCTGGTGTGGCTGTTCCTCTGCTATGTGGCTTTGGTCTTTACCGGCTTCATTCACGGTCTGACGGTGATTTTGGGTGCGCCGGGCAAGCTTGTTGCTTTGGTCATTCTGATTCTGCAGCTGATTACTGCGGGCGGCACGATGCCGTATGAGACTTTGCCTGAGTCGATTCGTTGGATGCATGATTTCTTCCCGATGGGTTATGCGGTGGCGGGTACGCGTCGTTTGGCGTATGGCATTAATGAGTCGAGCCTGTGGGGCATCATGCTGGTTTTGACTCTGTGGGGTCTGGCTGGTCTGATGTTGGGTTACATTGGCACGCGTCGTGATCGTACGTGGTCGCTGAAGAAGCTGGCTCCGGAGATTACGGTGTAACAAACCCTGTTTGGTCGCACCGGGGGAAAACTGTCTAATAAAATAGAGATATATCTGCAAAAAGGGAGGGAGGACTGCTGATGTTGCAGCGCCCAGTCGCTGAAGCTTCAAGTCGTCGTCCCGGCCGTACAGGTAGAACTCAGTTGAAGTTGTTCAACGCTGCTATGGAAATCATGACCGAAAAGGGGCTTGAGTACGCCACTGTTGAAGAGGTGGCTGCCCGGGCGGGTGTTTCTAAGGGAACCGTGTATTACAACTTCGGTTCTAAGAAGACCATGGTGGATCAGCTGGTTCAGTACGGCACGCAGTTGCTGCTGAGCGATGCGCGTCGCGCGGCGTCGGTTCATTCTGATCCGCGTGAGGCGTTGCGGAGTGCTGTTCGCGCCGCGTTCCAGTATCTTGAGGACCGTCCGGGTTTTACTCGGATGTGGCTTTCGGAGGCGTGGAAGGGTGCGGATGGTTGGACTGAGGCGATGAGCGATAACCGTCTGAATCTTCTGGATTTTTTGGAGGAGATGACGGAGGCTGTGGCTCGCCGCTATACGGTTGATACCGCTCAGAATCCTCGTGCGATTGCGATCTCTATGTTCGGCGCGATTTACATGTTTGCTATGGATCGTGAAGTGCATCAGGCGGAGCGCAATGCTGAGGATGCAACGCGTGCTGTCATGCTGGTTGTAGATGGGTATATCCGTCATTAGGCGGACCTGTTAGGGTCTGTAGACGTAGCCGGGACTTCGGTGTCGGGTGTCGAAAAGGGCACGGTGAAAGGGGCCGTGAAAGGGGCGACACCCGGCTGCCGTACGCGCACGATATGTAGGCTCATTCTTGCCCTCCTGTTGGGGGTGTGCTATAGTTTTCCACTGTTGGTGGTGTGTCCGAGCGGCCGAAGGTGCATCACTCGAAATGATGTTTGGTGTAAAAGCCAACGGGGGTTCAAATCCCTCCACCACCGCACCAACGAAAACCCGTCGAGATTCGTCTCGGCGGGTTTTTGCATGCCTGGATTGTTCTGGGGTGCTGCTGGCGGGTGTGTTGGTGGGTGTTTGTGCGGGGGGACTTCGCCTCGTTTTATAGGTTGTGTGCCACTTCCGGGGCTTTGCCGGTGCTTGCTGATTTGGGGGTGGGTAAAATCGTATTATGCGTATTAAGATTCTTGACCACCCGCTGGTCTCTCACAAGATTAGTGTTCTGCGTGATAAGAACACCCCGTCCCCGATTTTCCGTCAGCTGGTTGATGAGCTGGTGACCCTTCTTGCCTATGAGGCGACTCGCGAGATTCGTGTGGAAGAGGTTGAGGTTGTGACTCCGGTGGCGACTACTACCGGTGTTCGTATTGCTGATCCTAAGCCGCTGGTTGTTCCGATTCTGCGTGCTGGTCTGGGCATGCTTGAGGGTATGACTCGCATGGTGCCGACCGCTGAGGTGGGCTTCCTGGGTATGGCTCGTAATGAGGAGACCCTGGATATTGTGACTTATGCTGAGCGTCTGCCGGAGGATCTGACTGGTCGTCAGGTGTACCTGCTGGATCCGATGCTGGCTACCGGTGGCACTCTGATTGAGGCCATTAAGTTCCTGCGTGAGCGTGGTGCTGAGTCTGTGACTTGCGTGTGCCTGATTGCTGCTCCTGAGGGCATTGCTGCTCTGGAGAAGGGCATTGAGGGTATGGAGAATGTTGACCTGTTCCTGGCTGCTCGTGATGAGCGTCTGAACGAGAAGGCGTACATTATTCCGGGTCTGGGCGATGCTGGTGACCGCCTGTACGGTCTGGCTGAGTAGTTTTTCAGCGTTATTCACGTGATGTGAGTGGGGCGCCTCTGCATATGTTTAAGCATGTGCGGGGGCGCTTTGTTGTGTCTGCTGGAGGCCGTGTGCAGGTCATATGGTGTGGTGTTGAGGGATGTGTGTCTAACGGTCTGCTGTCTTGGGTGTTTATGGTGTTGTTGGGCGCTTGTGTGGGTTTATGAAACACCCTTGATAATATGTGATGAGGAACACTATAGTGCTTTGAGGGGCTTAAAATATATTGAGCATATTCACAGCTTCACATGAAAATACAGGGTGAAACCAGTAAATAAAAGAAGCTATGAATATTTATAAGGGAAAAAAATACTGAAAGCTTCAGGTAGCCCCTGAAACCCCAAAACGCGAGAGGGGGTATTGTACTCCTCTCGCCCATAAAGATGAATCCACTATGCTGAATCCGCTTGATTTATCCGTCAAATAGGAGAAATATTAAGTAAGAGGATTGAAGCTCGAACAGGTATTGGGGACTGTTTGACTCGGCGTCACTTCCGGCGCACCCCACACTACGTACGACAGGGATCCCGTACACAGACTTTGAGAGAAGGTTGAACCATGTCAGGCGCTGTACCTGGATATGTCCACATCTCCCAGCGCGGCCGCGCCGCTAAGCGCCAGGTCGTGCAGCCTCAGCGTCCCGCTGCGCAGGCCGCAACGTTGCGTCCGATGACTTTCTCAGCCGGTGACTCTGCCCATAAGCAGGCTCAGGAAAATGAAGCACGCGGCTTCGTGCTCTATGTTGGTTTGAACGAGGAACTTGCTGCAGCGAACGGCACCTCCCTGGTGCGTATCGTTCAGGATCTGCGCACTTATGCACACCACCTGGCTCCCGAGTCGGAGTCGTACGCCGCTGTGGCGTTGGCTCCAGTGAATGCTGAGGGTAGCGACCTTGAGGTGGTACGTAATGCGCTCGGCGATCCGACCGCAATGTATATGCACCCGGAGGCGCATGTCGCCCGCGAAGCAGAGACCACGAATAGCCACTCTTCGGGTGTGCTGATTGACCTGGCGCGCCGCGAGGTGTTCCTGGATGGTGAGCCGCTCATGCTGACCTTCAAGGAATTCGAGCTGCTGGCACACCTGGTGGAGAACTCTTCCCGCACCGTGGGTCGTGAGGAGCTGCTGAAGGCGCTGTGGAGCTCCGGTGACGAGCATCCGCATGAGCGTACGATTGACGTGCATATTCGTCGTCTGCGTTCGAAGCTGGGTCGCCTGTCGGGTACCGTGCGTACGGTGCGCGGTCAGGGTTACCGCTTCTTTGAGCACCCCGAGGTTGTTGTCTGGGCTGCTCCGGAATACTCGATTTAGCGTGTACAGAATTTAGCTTCTGTAGAGTGCACCCCGGTGTGCTGGCGTGATGCCGGTGCACCGGGGTTTACTTGTGCCCGCCTGGGGATGTTAGTGTGCGTGCTGTGGCGGCGTGCGGCACGTTCCGGCGCCCTCTAGATAGAATGGGTGTATGGCTGAAAATTCTTCCAATACTGCATCTGGCTCGCACCGCAGCGGGGTCAAGCGTCTGATTATTATGCGCCATGCGGAGGCTGATTGGGGTCTGAATGATTTTGATCGTCCGCTGACGAAGCGTGGTCATGAGCAGGCTGCCGCTGCTGGCGCTTGGCTGGCGGCTCGCGGTTATATTCCGGAGCAGATTATGTCGTCATCGGCTTTGCGTACTCGTCAGACGACGACTTGGGTTTCGGATGGTTTGGGGGCGAAGGCGCCTACCGCTCATCTGGACGAGGGGCTGTATGAGGTGTCTGCGTCCCGCATTATTGCGCGCATCAACAGTGTTTCGGAGAATGTTCATTCTCTGATGGTGGTGTCGCATCTGCCCGGCGTGCAGGATGCCGCGCAGCGCCTGATGAGCCCGGATTCTGACCCGAACGCGTCCATGGATGTGTACTACGGTTTCCCGCCCTCTTCCATTGCGGTGTTTGAGGTGCTGGGGGAGTGGGCTCTGCTGGATGGTGCGGATGCGCGCCTCGTGGACTTCAAGAGCTTCTAGACCAGAAGTTTCTAAACCAGGAGTTTCTAGGCTTTGTGCCTGAATGAAATGGGTAAAGCAAAAGCCCCGTACCAACCGGTACGGGGCTTTTTGTGGCGGAGACGGGGGGATTTGAACCCCCGGTCGAGTTTAACCCCGACCCTTCATTAGCAGTGAAGTCCATTCGGCCGCTCTGGCACGTCTCCACGGTGCGCTCGTGAGCGCATCCCTATAAGAATATAGGCTGTTTTGCACTTGGTCAATTCGACCTGTGAGGCGCGAGAGATATATGCGGGTGGGGTGGTGTTAGTTTCTTCGCGATCGTGATTTCTTTACCTGCGAGAAACGTGTGAATAGAGCCGTTTAATCTTTAAATACCCTGAATTTATGTGTTTGAGGTATTTAGGTGATGTAGTTTTGAGGGTAGAAGCGACATTGCGGTCCAGATAGAAAGGCTCCCTCCCGTGACGACCACCGTTCCTCAGTTGCCCCAGGTTCCTCAGAAGACTCAGCCTCCTCAGGGTGCTCCCTCCTCTGTGAATAACCCGGCTTTCAATAGTCAGCAGGTTGCGCAGTCTGCGGTGCATCCTGCGCAGTTTGCGCAGCCGGTGTATGTTCTTCCCGAACAGGAGAACACACACACTCAGGGCTGGATTATTGCGATGGCCTCGGTCATTATCGGTGTTCTTGGGCTGATTAGTGTTTTTGTGCTGAATTATTTGACGGGCGGAGGCGCTTCCCTTCTTCTGGGTCTTACGGGCTGGGTTCTAGCGATTGCTTCACGCCACCGCGGTCATATGCGTGTGGCTGGTGTTGCGTTGGGAGTTATGAATATGTTGCTTGGTATCCTGACTGTGCCTTTCGAGATGCTGCTATTGATTCTGGTCATGATGCATGTTTAGACAATATCGTTCATAGCTACTGGTCAGAGAAAGTCCGCGAGCGCCCCGTGTGTCCGCGGGCTTTTGCGTGTCCGCCTGCTTAGCTGTAGCAGTTTTTATGGTCACCTGACGCGGGTTTTTCGTCGTGGACTATGGGCTAGGGGCTTTGAGGTTCATAAGCATGTTCGGTACACTGCATGAGTCCCAACCGATAAATAGAGGGCATCTCTGACGTTTTATCTTCCGATACAGCACATCAGAGGCACCTCATCACTCAGCAAAGCGAGAAATCATGTCTGAAAACCCCAACAACCCCCAGCCCCAGTTCAACCAGGACCCCCAGTTCAGCCAGCAGGCACCCCAGTATGGTCAGCAGGCTCCGTACGGTCAGCCGGTCCCGACCCCCGAGCAGCAGGCTCAGATGAAGAGGGCGAAGATTCTGTCGATTCTCGCTATTGTATTTGGCGCTATTGGTCTGGTCCTTCTAAGCCCGCTTTTCAGCGCACTGGGCCTGGCTTTTGGTTTGGCGTCTCTGCGTGTCCCTGAGCTGCAGTCCCGTGGTCTGGCACTGACTGGTTCCATTATCGGTGGTACTGCTCTGGTCCTGAGCATTATTGTTGTCGCGCTGGGTGCTCTCAAGAACCTGGGCTAGGACCTTATAGCGTTTTAGCCAGCATCCTTCATGGAGATTGGCTACAGAAAGCCCGCGAGCACCCCGTGTGTCCGCGGGCTTTTGCATATCCGTTAGAGCGGCTAGCTAATGCATTGCGGTGCATTGTGGGGGCTTGGATAGTGGATGTAGTTGTACCCGTTCCATTCATAGGTTAGGGTGAATTAGGTTTAACGCACACCAGCCGTACGAAAGTGAGATGCCATGTCTCAGACTCCTCGGGGTTCAGACCCCTACGACTACAACCCGGACTATAACCGTCTGAACGAGCAGTACAACCAGAACGGCCAGTATGGTCAGGGTTCTTACGGCCAGTACGGGCAGAGCTCCTACGATCAGTATTCTTATGACCAGTACGGTCAGGATTCGTACGGTCAAGACTCGTATGGTCAGAATCAGTATGACCCGTACGGTCAGCAGTACCAGCAGCCCGACCAGTACGGTCAGCCCATGATGGTTCCTGTGGGCTTTTTGCAGAAGACCCCCGAGCAGCTTGCCGGTGAGAAGGCAGCTCAGACTTCCACGGTGCTGGGTATTATCAGCTTGGCGTGTATAGTGACTCTCAGCTGGTGGCTGTTTGGTCTGCCTTCCCTGATTCTGGGTGTTATTGGTATTCTCAAGGCTAATGAGGCAGAGCGTTATGGTGTGGCTGCTTCAGCTGGTCGTATCTTGAACTGGATTAGCGTAGCCATTGGTGGCATGTTCCTGGTGCTTTTCGGCGGAGGTCTTCTGCTGGCGATTATGCTGGCTCTTTCTGATTCTGCCGCAAATTCTAGTCTCGTGGAGACTGTGCAGATACTGGTATTCTTCTAAACACTTTCACCCTCATTGGAGGGTACGCAAAAGCCCCGCTCCTCAATACGAGGAACGGGGCTTTGCTGTGTATATGCCGTATATCTCGTGGATTGGTCCTGACATGCTTGTTCCCTCGGCGGGGAAAGCATAGGGTGGGCTTAACACCCGGTATTGAAAGGTTATGATGCAACGATGCAGGATCCAATCCTAGGCCCGTATTCCGACCCAGCAGCTGGTCTGCGCTCGAAACCTCATCGCCACAAACAGGGTGCTGATATTGAAGAGCCCCCTATGATGCAGAGCGGTGGGAAAACAGCGACTAATCTAGGGGAGCGAGCTTCCCAACTTTCACTCACTTTTGGTGTGCTCAGCCTCATCAACATCTTGGTGTTGGGTTCGTGGTTTTTCGGTATCCCCACTGTCATCTTGAGTGTCCTTGGTCTACAGAAAGCTAAGGAAGCGGATAGTTACGGCGTAGTTTCTCTTGCGGGTCGAATCCTGAGCTGGATAGCTATCGCTGTGCTTGTCCTTGGGTACGTACTGATTGTGTGGGCGTGGTTCAATGCCGAATAGGTTTTTGCGAAGCACCAGGCTGAGGTATTCAACTAACGCGTGTAGATTCTGAAAGGTTGTGGATGCGATGTCGCAGCTACCCCAAAACAATGAAGCCTTCGGTAACGCCCCGGAATACGCCAAGCTCAACCAGACAAATGGAAACTGGCAACCCTATGCTGGTGTTTTAGGTAATCAGCTACTACCTGGAAAAAAGGTTTCACCTGGCTTCTCAAAACGGCGAGATGGAGAGAATGCGGCAAGTCTTTCATTATTTTTCGGCGCCCTCAGCCTACTGTGTATCCCGCTATCGGCCTGGGTCTGGGCACCAGATTTCACTTTTATCTCACTGATACTGGGCATCTTGGGTATCTGGCAAGGGCGAGTGGCTAAACGGCATGGTGTGCCCGCCCTGGCGGGTCGTACTCTCAGTTGGGCGGGTATAGGTATTGTTCTTGCTCTCTATATTTTTGTCATCTTGTTTCTGATAAGCCTCAGTCGCTCTTTATAAAAGCTTCAGTATGGCGGCGGGCCTGAAGATACTCTCGTTTTGTTGGGTATGACCGGTCAGAAAGCATTCTGATGAGCGTAAGAAAGCCCCGTTCCTCACGTTGAGGTGTGGGGCTTTTCTGTATGTATGCCGTATGTTTCCTGGATTGGGCCCGACATGCTTGTTCCCCAGGTGGGGAGGGTCTAGGGTGAAGTTAACACCCCCCCTCGTGTGGAATGTGAAAGGTTGTGGATGCGATGTCGCAGCTACCCCAAAACATTGAAGCCTTCGATTACAACCCCGAATACGCCAAGCTCTACCAGGAAGATAACAACGAGCTGCCTAGCCCGGATACATCTGACGAGCAGCTACTGCCCGCAAATGAGTCTCTGGATGAGTTCTCAGATCAAGCGGCGGGTAAAAGAGCAGCGAACCTCTCCCTACTTTTTGGCTTCCTCAGCCCGCTGTCTTTCTTTCTAGGGTTCTGGTGTCTTGTCCAAGGTCTTGAAGAAAGTGCTCTGCAGGTGGCTATCCTTGCCCCAATCCTGAACATCCTGGGTATCTGGCAGGGGTTCGCGGCAAGGCGGCGCGGTACGCGTGCCAGCGGTGGCCTGATTCTCAACGGGCTGGGGCTATGCATTTTCATCGGTATCGCCGCCCTCATCATGCTGATTGTGAACGCCTTGTCAGGCATCAACTAACGACGCCGGCTCGATAGTGAGCCCAGATGCTCTCTCGAGTTGCTAGACACTTAACACCCGGTATTGAAAGGTTGTGGATGCGATGTCGCAGCTACCCCAAAATAACGAAGATTTTGATAACAACCCCGAGTACGCCAAGCTCTACCAGGCGAACAACAGCGTGCAACCCAGTGCTGACGATACGGACGACTGGGAGCAACATGCGAGCGAGCAACCTCCTGACGTGCAAGGGGCACAAGACGGTAAAAGGGTAGCGACCTTCTCCCTGCTTTTCGGCGCTCTCGGCCCGCTGACGTTCTTTCTAGGGTGCTGGTTGATTTTCCATGATCTTGGAGAAAGCGGTCTGCGGGTAGTGTTCGTTGCGCCGGTGCTGAATGTCCTGGGTATCTGGCTGGGGTTCGCGGCAAGGCGGCGTGGTACGCGTGCCATCGGTGGTCTGATTCTTAACGGGCTGGAGCTATGCATCTTCATCGGTATCGTAGTCCTCGTCACGTCGCTTCTAAACGCCTTGTCAGGCATACACTAACGACGCCCCCGGTAACTCGAAACGGCATATGTGAAGAGCCCCGTTCCTCGCGTTGAGGAGCGGGGCTCTTTGCGCTCCACACGTGGAGCAGAAGCTAAAACGCGGATGGTAAGGGATTTGAACCCTTGAGACGGGGTTACCGCCTACTGGTTTTCAAGACCAGCTCCTTCGGCCGCTCGGACAACCATCCATACGCACCAGAGACCGGCATTTTATGGCAATACCGTGCCGCAGGGCACTACGAGATTATCTCATGCGATAAGCTTTCTGTAAATCGCGCACCAACGATGGTGCTTCCGGCAATGAGGAGGACTCATGAGAGCAATTATTGAGAACAGTCACGGTGGACCTGAGGCTCTGACAATCAGCGAAGTCCCCGCCCCCGTACCCCGATTCCACGAAGTTCTCATCCGCGTTCACGCCGCCGGAATCAACCGCGCCGACGCCCTGCAGCGCCGCGGATTCTACCCGCCGCCCGCCGGCGCGAGCGCCATCTACGGCCTCGAAGTAGCCGGCGTTATCGAAGCGGTCGGTGAAGGCGCCTCCGTGGAGAACCGCGGCACCCCCGTCATGGCGCTCCTGCCTGGAGGCGGCTACGCCGACTACGTGACCGTACCGGTCGACCACGTGCTACCCGTACCCGAACAGCTGAGTTTTGCCGAAGCCGCCGGTATTCCCGAAGTCGCGGCAACCGTCTACTCGAACCTGGTTCTCACCTGTGGTATGAGCATGAACCCCGCCGAAAACCTCAAGGAAGACGGTGAACCCGCGGTGGTGCTCGTGCATGGTGGTACCGGCGGTATCGGTGTGCACGCTATTCAGCTGGCGCTCGCCGTAGGTACCCGCGTGTTTGCAACCGTGGGAACCGAGGAAAAAGCAGAATATGTGCGCTTACTAGGTGCGGAACCCATTATTTATACAGAACATTCGTTCCGTGAAGTTCTGCTGGCTGAAACTGGCGGACGCGGCGCTGACTACATCCTCGACGTCGTGGGCGGAAAGTACCTGGACGACAATCTGCACACCCTCGCCGACGGCGGGCACCTGTGCATTATCGGTCTGATGGGCGGCGCCAAAGCAGAAGTGAACCTGGGGTATATGCTCTCCCGCCGCCTGTCAGTGCACGCCACGAGCCTGCGTACCCGCTCGGACCGGCAGAAGGCCGAGATTCTGCGCGGTGTACGCGAACATGTGCTGCCGCTGATTGAATCCGGCAGGATTGGCGTGGGTCTGGACCGTATCTTCGACATGGAGGAGGCGGCTGCCGCCCACGAGTACTTCGACTCGGGTCAGCATCGCGGCAAGATTGTGCTGCGCATGGTCTAGAAACCGCTGCGCCCCCGCGGTGCTATTTTAGGCCGGTGCCATTTTAGGTAGGTGCCGCGGGGAGCGTCGCGTGAGGCGCGTAATGAAAATCTGGGTTTGAAATAAACAGCTGACTGCTGACATCTCGTCACTAAAAGAAATTTAGGGTAACCTAAGCATAGGGAGGTTTGCGGGTCGCCGCAGAGCCCATCACCGGCAGCCTCCACCGACCAACAAACACGGCACACACACCACGCAGAGGAGGGCATATGGGACTTAAAAGCTACCTGCAATCGCGCCGCGACGACGCCGAACTCGGCAAAGGCATCTGGCGCCGATCCCACGACCGGTTTATTCGCGGCATTGACCGCTTCCACCAGGTCCTCGAACGCCTAGCGGCAACCGATTCGTCCGCCTCCATGATTGAGCTCGTCGTGCCGGACGCAAACGCGCTCGCCGACCTGATTCCGCGCGTGCGTGCAGTCGCTATGGAAGCGCACCGCCTCGCCCCCAGCGACGGCGATATTCCCGCCTCCCCATTCGGCACCTACTCCGACCTGAACCGCGCCCTCTCCAAGGCAGGTAACGCCGTGGCACTCTGCGCCGAAGCGCTCGCCATGGCACGTTGCTTCGGCAATTGTGCCACCGGATGCGACCGCCAGGTGAGCGTGCACCGTCGCGTGGAAACCGTCATCCAGCACATTGAAGACGCCGAACGTCTGATTCAGCGCGCCCAGAAGGAAGCCGCCGGCGAGCTGACCTTCGACGACGGTATTCCGGTGGGTCGCACCCAGCTGATTGAGGCATAACACAGGGCCTAAATTGCGGTCAACAGGCGGGTTAGTTTGATGTGCACCTCAACAGGCGATACGCTTAAAGAAGGGGTGTAGGACACTTCTTATGCGGTTCCGTCACAATGGAGGTGACGACACAATGCGATGGTACGCGCGGAAGAACCGCAGGCTTTTTCCTGCCCCTCTACGGCACAACCCAATGCACAATAATTCACGGAAGAAGTCACACACCATGTTTGAATTCCACCGCAACGAGCGCGCACGTCAGCTGCGCCCCAGCCTCTCTCGTTCCTGGCTCCTCGTGCGCGCCAACTCCTCCGAAGAAGTTTTTGAAGAAGCCTTCGAATCCGAGGCTGACTCCATCATTATCGACCTCGAAGACGGCTGCCCGCCCGAAGAGAAGGACGCCGCCCGCGAACAGGTCGTTCGTATGCTCAACTCCGGCGTGGTCGCATGGGTGCGAATCAACGCCATCACCACCGAACACTGGTGGAAGGACGTCAAGGCCCTCAAGAACGTGAAGGGCCTGCGAGGCGTCATGCTCGCCACCGCAGAGCACGCCACCGACATTGACCGCACCGCAGCCGAGCTGCCCCCCGGAACCCCCATCATCGCGCTGATCGAGTCTGCACTCGGTGTGCACCACTCCGTCGAAATTGCGCGCGCAATCGGCACTTTCCGCCTCGCATTCGGTGCAGGCGACTACCGCCGCGACACCGGCTCCTCCGCAACCCCCATGGCGCTCGCCTACGTGCGTTCGCAGCTGGTCATCGCCTCCACCCTGGGTGGTCTGCCCGGCCCCATCGACGGCCCGACCCTCGGCGCATACGGTGCTGACCTCTCCAAGGCATGCGGCTTCGCAAACGACCACGGCATGACCGGTAAGATCACCCTGGACATCCGCCAGGCTGAGACCATCAACGCAGCATTCTCCCCGAGCGAGCTCGAAATCGAAGAAGCACACCAGATGCTCGACGTGCCCCTCGACGGCCCCCGCGACGGCTCCTACCTGCCGCGTTACCTGCGTGCAAAGAAGGTCAAGGAACTCGCCAAGGTCTACGGCCTGTGGGGCAAGACCGACAGCGACTTCCAGCGCGCATCCAAGTAAGGCGCTGGTCTAAAGTACACACGTAAAAAGCCGCGCATCCGACCCCCGAGCGGGGAACCGGATGCGCGGCTTTTGTCTGCCTGAAACCTCACGAGGCTACAGCCTGGCGGGCTGCTGGTCGGCGGTCTAGTTGCGGGGCGATTTGCCGCCCGTCAGCGCATGAGCGCACACGTACGAAGTCACCAAGGAAATCACAATCGGCACCAGGAACGAGGTGTCATCCTCATACACGGAACGGTAGAAGAACCACACCGCCAGGGAAACCACCAGCGCCAGCACGTACACCAGAGCAAAACGCATCGTGGGGCTCATCGGGCGTGCAGAGCCCGCAGCGGCGCGACCTGCCTGCGCACGGCCACTCTGGCGCTTAGCGGATGCGGATCGAGAAGACATGAGAATCTCCTAAAGTTCGACGGTGACATCTTCGAGAAAACGACAACTCTCAGATGCTAAAAACCGCCGCAACACACCGGAAACCGGCACGCGTTACGGCGGATGTGGAGCCCCCAGTGGGATTCGAACCCACGACCTTTTCTTTACGAGGGAAATGCTCTACCCCTGAGCTATAGAGGCGCATATGCTGCCGTTCTCAACTGCCCGAAAGCAACCGGTGAACAGTGCATACCCCGCAATAGTACCAAAAAGGCGGGGGAGAGGCTAATTACTTTCAACACCGGCCCCGCAGCTGGGAGCAGGCGACAGGGCGGCTATGGTGTGCACTGCATTCACCCCGCAAACCCGCCCGAAGATAGGGAAAGTTCAGGGCAGAGGCATACAATAAACCCTATACCCACGGCGGCTGACAGCACCTCAGAGTGCACATCAACCACAGATTAATCAACCACAGATGTAGCAAACAGGCCAGCCCGCCACCCGTAGAGAGAGGAACCACCATGACTTCACCCCTCAACCGCCGCACCCTGCTACTGGGCGTAGTGCCCGCCGCCGCCCTGGGGCTGAGCGCATGCGGTTCCAGCTCCTCCCAGCCTTCCGCATCGGCGTCTGCGAGCGGTTCGGCGAGCGCATCTGCAAGCACCGCCGCTACCTCGGCAAGTGCATCCGCGAGCGCTTCGGCATCCGCTGACCCTTCGGGTACTGCTTCGGCAACCGCCGATGACGGCTACGTCGGTTACCGCCTCAACCGCGAAGTACCCGGTGCAGGCACCGCAACCCTGTACACCGACTACCAGTGCCCCTACTGCGCTAAGGCAGAACCTAAGTTTGAAGAAGCCGCCAAGAAGCTTGACGGCATCATGAACGTGACCGTGCGTCACATGCCGCTGAACATGCACGCCAACGCCGTACCCGCCGCGCTCGCCGTAGAAGCCGCAACAGCTCAGGGTAAGCACGTCGAAATGGCGAACAAGCTCTTCAACACCCAGAACGACTGGAAGAACATCAAAGAGCGCGACAAGCTGCGCACCCTCTTCAACGACTACGCCAAGGAACTGGGCCTGAATACCGAAGAGTTCGATAAGGTCTTGCTCGACTCCGAAACCATCAAACCCATTCAGCGCGACTACGAGCACGCCGTGAAGATTGGTGTGAAGGGAACCCCCACCTTCGCCGTGAACGATAAGGTCATCGAGGGCCTGGACTCCTCCTCTTCGGTGGATGAGCTGGTCAGCACCTTCAAGCGTGAAGCTGGCGTGAAGTAGTGGCACACATTCAGCTCTCCGGCGGGCAGCGCGCCGAAATTCACCCCGACGGGTTCAGCGACCACGGCCACGTCCTCGAAATCGGTGGCGCCGAGCAGTCCCACGTGGACGTACAGAACCCCGACTACGTGTTCTATGAGTACCTGCGCCGCATCGCAAACACGGTGGATGCGCTCGCACCCACCGGCAAACCCATCACCGCCGCACATCTGGGCGCCGGTGCGCTCACCCTCGTGCGCTATATTCAGGCGACCCGCCCCGGCTCCCGCCAGGTTGCCGTGGATATTGAACCCGAGCTCATGGGCTTCGTAACGGACCGCCTGCCGCTACCCGCCGGAACCGACTGTCGGTTGGTGGTGGGGGACGCCCGCGAACAGCTGGCGAACCTGCCCGAACTGCTGGGCGTGCCCGGCTTCGATGCGATTATCCTCGACATTTTCACCGGCATGGATGCACCCGCCCACCTGGCGAACCGCGACTTCTACCGCGAACTCAAGGACGCCCTGAACGAGCGCGGCATGGTCGCCATCAACGTGGGTGACGACGCGGGTCTGCCCTTCTTCCAGCTGCAGGCAACCGCCATGCTGGAAGTTTTCGACCACGTGTGGTGCCTGTGCGAAAGTTCCATGATTAGCGGGCAGAATGAGGGCAACCTCGTGCTGGTCGGTACCGCCCGCGAACTCGACGAGGACACCCAGGACCGGCTGTACGCGATGGGCCCTCATCCGGCGGAGGTGCTCACCACCGATGAGCTGCGCGACCTGCTGGACGAGCTGGCTGAGAGATAAACCTGATATACAAAACCGTTGAGGCGGGTACCAACCAGGTACCCGCCTCAACGGTTTTCTCTATGAGTTTTCTATACGCCGCGTGCCGTACGCCGGCAGAATTTGGATTTTTACTCAGGACTTTGGTTTTACTCGGGTAGCGGCATGGGGACGGGGTCCTTGCCGTCATCCTTCTGCTTGCGGGAATTACCCTTCGTGGTGGTCAGCGTAATACTCACACTCGCCGTCATCAGCAGACAGATTGCCACCCAACGAATCGGGCCGGTCTCCTGATCCAGCAACGCCCAACCGGCAATCGCCGCAATCGCCGGTTCCATGCTCATCAGCACACTAAACACCTGCTGCGGCAGGTTACGCAGAGCCATCAGCTCCGCGCTATAGGGAATCACCGAAGCGAACATGGCGGTACCAAAAATCATGAGGAGCAGCATCGGATCCTGCGCCGCATTCCAAATCGGCTGAGGCGCCGGAACAACCGCCGCCACCGGGGCAATAAACGCAGCACCAACAAGCATCGCCACCGCCAGGCCGCTCGCACCCGGAACCAGGGCACCCACCTTCGCGCTAGAGCGAATATACAGCGCCCAGAACACGCCAGCAATCAGCGCGAACGTCAGACCCAGGTAGTCGGTATCCTTACCAACCGCCGCCTCGTAGCCGAGCACCAGCATGCCCGCCAGGGCGCAGAGCACCCACACCGCGTCGCGGAGCCTGCGCGTCAGCATGGACGCCAACGCCAGCGGGCCCAAGAACTCCACCGCAACCGCCAAACCAATCGGGATGCGGTCAATCGCGCAATAGAAGAAGCCGTTCATCAGACCGAAAGTCATACCGAAAATGATGACGGCACGCCACTGCTCCTTCGACCAGGACAGCGCACCCGGCGGCATTTTGCCGCCGCGGCGGGTACGCCAACGCGCCGCCAACCACACGGCGCTACCCACCACCATGGAAGCAATTGCCGACGGCTGACGCTAATAGCCAGAGCACCAAACAACGGGAAGAGCCTCACCGCGAACGCGGCACCGAACTGCAGCGACGAGCAGGATATCAGCACAAACATAATGCCCAGTGCGGGACGTTGAGATGAAGTATGCGGCATGATTCTCCTTCCTGTGCATCACAGGGAGGTGGTGCGTCTCTCAAGGTGTACAGGTGACGTATCGATTCGGGCGGAGGGGGCAAGAACCTGACTAGCGCAGTTAAAGAGCGCGCCCCCGGGCAACACGAGATACTATCCTACTCGTCACCCGGGGGCGCTAGAAACCGTTGACACGGCTACAGTTCAGCAGATTAGAGGCCCTTCGCCTCACGGTCAGCCTTGATCTGCGTAGCCGACGGAAGCGTAATGGAACTTGTTGCCATCTGCGCAATATCAACCGCGTGGGCATCCACCGCGCCGGGCAGGTAGCGATCGGGATCATCCATAGTGCCGTCTTCCTGAGCCTTCTTCTGCGCGCGAGCGTGGGAAATTGAAATACCGATACTCGCAGCCACCAGCAGAGCAATAGCAACCCAGCGGACCAGGCCGGTAGCCTCACCAAGCATCACAATACCCACAGCCGCTGCAATCGCAGGCTCCAGGGACAGCACCACGCTATAAATATGCGCGGGCAACAGACGCAGCGAAGAAACCTCACCCAGCGCCGGCAGAGCAGAAGCCAGCAGACCCATCAAGCAGCCAATAGCCAGCAGGTTCACATCCTGAGTGACCTTCAACAGGTTATTGCCACTTAGGATAAACGGGAACGGCAGAACCAACAGGGTCGAAACAGCGTTACCCATGACCATGCCACCCATACCCGGGATGAGCGCGCCCACCTTCTCAGTCGCCAGAATGTAGGCGGCACGAGAAATAGCGGTCAGCACCGCAAAGAACACACCCACCAGGGCGAAATCCTCCGGCTTCGCCTGCGACTCAGCGGTCAGAATCGCCATACCCGTAAAGGACAGCGCAATCCACACCAGATCCAGCTTGCGGCGCGACATAACCGTCGCCAGCACCAGCGGACCCATGAACTCAATAGCCACCGCAATCGCCAGCGGAACCTGCTCAATCGCCACATAGAAGAACGCATTCGCGCCGGTCAACGCAATACCCATGACAATAACTGTCAGCCACTGCGCGCGAGTCCACGAACGAATCTGCGGGCGGAAAAACGCCCACATCAAAATGGTGGAGGTCAGCAGGCGCAGAGTCACCACGCCCCAGGGGCCCAAATCGCCCATCAGCTGCTTAGCAAGAGCCGCACCGAACTGCGCCGAAATAATCGCGCCGGTCGCATACGCAACACCCAACCCCTGAGTCATCACAGGGGAACGCGCAGCATTGGGCGTATGGGTGGAAGAAGTCATAGCAATCCTTATTAGTCCAGAAGAGGTATCAGCCGCTATCTGTCATCAGGCGCGACCCCGAATCGTCGTGAAACAGGTCACGCACTATGCAAATAATGAATAGTGTGTAATCTACGACAATTTTACGCGCTTTAAAATCCGGCGCAAATAAAGACCAAAACACCTTAACAAGTAGACAAAAAACCACACGCCCTCGGTGAAATTTCACCCCCGCACCCCACTACAACCCCTATATCCAGGAAATATTCACCCAGCCGTGATTTACTGAGAGCATGCTTGACCCGAAGAAGTCTCTATTCGATGAAGACGGCAACCCCCGTCCCGCGCTAACCACCACCCTCGACAACGTACTGCGCATGCAACGACCGCTCGCGCTGTCCATCGTCAAAAAACTCCGTGAAGCGCACCCCGACGAAACCCCCGAACAAATCCACAAGCGCCTCGACCGCACCTACCTGCGCGACATCACCGCCATCGGCGGCGTCACCGGCGCATCCGCATTCGTGCCCGGCGTCGGTACCGTCACCTCCATGAGCCTGTCCGCGCTCGCAGTCGGCGGCTACCTCGAACGCACCGCACTCTACGCCCAGGCAGTCGCAGAACTGCACGGCGTGCACGTACACGACCCCGAAACCGCCCGCTCCATGGTCATGGCAATCATGCTCGGCGAAGAAGGCTCCCAGCTCATGAACACCGTGCTGCTGCAGACCGGCAAGGCAGGCGGTGTCTCCAACAAGTGGGGCATGCTGCTCGGCAACTCCTCCAGCGGCAAGATGTTCAGCGTCGAACGTACCATCCGAAACATGTTCATCCGCCGCTTCCTCACCCGCCAGACCGGTGCACTGCTCGGCCGTGCCCTGCCCTTCGGCGTGGGCGCAGTCGTTGGCGGTGGCGCGAACCTGACCCTCGGCAAGGACGTCGTGCGCAACACCCGCCGAGCCTTCGGCGACGCGCCCGCCTACTTCCCCGCAGAGCTCATGATTACCCCGCGTGCACCGCGCGTACAGGGCGGCGAAGGTTCGGACGGCTCCTCCGGCGTGGCTGGCTCCCTGCTCAAGGGCGTCAAGGACGCAGGTAAGGCTGTAGGCAAGGTCTTCACCCGCGACAAGGGCAACGACACCGAAACCGGTCACCACCGCATGCTCGGCCGCTAAAATCCTCGCCGGTCATAAAACCGGAACATAGCGAAGACCCAACACGCTAAAGACCCCGAATCCCTGAATGCAGGGACCCGGGGTCTTTTGTTTATATCTTTGCTACGGACTAAGCGTTCTTCGCGTGATCCAGCAGCTGAGCCGCAATACCGTTATAGGTGTGCGGAGTCAGAGCCGACAGACGTGCCTCAGCCTCGGGGGAGAGGCCCAGAGTAGCCACAAACTCCTTCAGACGAGCAGCATCCACGCGGTGACCGCGAGTCAGCTCCTTCAGGCGCTCATACGGGTTCTCCATGCCGGGAACACCTGCAATAGCCTCAGCGCGCATCACCATCTGAATCGCCTCAGCCAGAACCTCCCAGTTGGAATCCAGATCAGCAGAAATAACGTCGGTCGCAATATCCAGACGCTGCAGACCCTTCACCACATTGGAGATAGCCAGCACCGAGTGACCAAACGCCACACCGATATTGCGCTGCGCCGACGAGTCAGTCAGGTCACGCTGCCAACGAGAAGTCACCAGGGTCGAACCCAGCGAATCCAGCAGAGCGTTAGAGAGCTCCAGGTTAGCCTCCGCATTCTCAAAGCGAATCGGGTTCACCTTGTGCGGCATAGTCGACGAACCGGTCGCACCAGCCACCGGAATCTGACGGAAGAAACCAATCGAAATGTAGCTCCACACATCGGTGCAGAGGTTGTGCAGCACACGGTTGAAGTGCGCGATATCCGAGTACAGCTCGGCCTGCCAGTCGTGCGACTCAATCTGGGTGGTCAGCGGGTTCCAGGTCAGGCCCAGGTGCTCCACAAAACCACGAGAAACAGCCTGCCAATCAGCGTCAGGAACCGACGCATAGTGAGCAGCGTAGGTGCCGGTTGCACCATTAATCTTGCCCAAGAACTCAGCAGCAGCAACGTGCTTCACCTGGCGCTTCAGGCGGTACGCGAGCACGCCCAGCTCCTTACCCAGGGTGGAGGGAGTTGCAGGCTGACCGTGAGTGCGGCACAGCATCGGCACGTCGCGGCCTTCCTCAGCCAGCTTCAGCAGAACCTCAATCAGGTTCTCAGCAGCCGGAACCCACACGTTCTCAACAGCATCCTTGATGCCCAACGCGTAGGCGAGGTTGTTAATGTCCTCAGAAGTGCAGCCGAAGTGAACCAGCGGCACCAGGTGACCCAGGCCCAGGCCCTCCAGGCGGCGGCCAATGTAGTACTCGACCGCCTTCACATCGTGAACGGTGACTGCCTCAATCTCAGCCAGCTCCGCCACAGAATCAGCGTTGAAATCGGTCACGATGGCGCGCAGACCGTTCTTCTGCTCACCGGTGAGCGGGGACAGGCCCGGAAGAATCGAATGCTCGCACAGGTAGATGAACCACTCAACCTCAACGTGGATGCGGTCGCGGTTCAGCGCCGCCTCAGAAAGGTAGTTGGTCAGGGGGGCGGTCACGGATGCGTAGCGTCCGTCGAGGGGGCCCAGCGCAAGTTCGCCGGTGCCCAGGTCAATACGGCCAGAAGGCAAGAAGGTGTTATTGGTGTGAGACATAACTCTATTTTTGCATGAATTCGCCGAAAAAAAGAGGCGGGCAGAGCATATGGACGTGATGGGTGGCTGGGTTAGTTGCAGAAATATGACAAAACGAGGGGGTGCGGAGGGGGCATTTTTTGGGTTTTGAGGGGCAAAAACGTGCGAATTCTTCGAAACAAGCCTGAGTTATCCACAGGTTGGCGTACTCCGCCTGCACGGTCACCGCGGCAGATTTAGCCTAAAACAAACCCGCCGCGAAAGGACACACTATGAGCACCCTCGTCGACACCGCACCACCACCCGTACCCCAGCTGCCCCGCATCGAACCAACCGATATCCTCCGCGCAGCAGGACACATGGGCATCGGCACCGCCGCCGGCCACGCCCTCGCCGAACAGCTCATGGCCGCCGCCGCCCTCGCCCGTGCCAAAGGCGCAGAACTCTCCCACAGGATGCGCACCGAAGCCCAAGAAATCCGCACCGCACACCAACGCGCCAACGAACTCAACGGCGACCACTGGGCCTCCGAAGCCGGACGCGCCTACCGGCGACAACTCCAAGAACACCGCGAAAAAATCCGCAACCAAGCCGAACAAGCCGAAGGCGCCGCCGCCATGATCGCCGCCGCCGGTGAAGAACTCGCCAACGACCTCACCGCCAAAGCGCAGGCAATCCAAGCTGCCGCCTCCGTTGTAGACGGGCTACTCGGCAAACTCGCCGACGGCGCAGCCGACGCACTCGAAAAACTCAACCCCGGCGAAATCATCGCCCGCTCAGGCGTGCAAAAAGCCCAGTCAACGCTGGATTCACTCATGCACGTGAACCTGCCCGACGGGCTGAGCTCGCTCATCCGAACCCACTAACCTCACCCTAGGAGACACCATGATTACCGGACCCACCGTTGCGCCCATCGGTGACCTCACCGACTCCGCAGGGCCCACCGCAGGCACCATCAGCGTTACCCTCGAAGAAATGCCCGCCATCGCTGACGGCCTCGACACCGTCAGTCGCACCTGCGCCGACCGTACCGTGCCCATTCTCGGCATCGCCAATGAGACCCGACTCTTCCTCGGCATCAACGGACGCGCCCAGCTGGCTGCCACTCTCTGCACCGGCCTCGCTGCAGACCTCGGTGTGAGTGCCGCAAAGTTCGGCGCCACCGCAGTCGTTGTCCGAGTCGCCCACAGCTCCTACCTGCAGGTTGAAAACACCGTCGCAGGCTGGTTCGAATCCATGGGCATCGCAAAGGACGGCAAGCTACCCGACGGACGCAGCACCCGAGGTCACTTCCGCGGCCTCATCGCTGGAGAACCCGGCGAAGCTACCTACCTCTTGAAGCTCACCATTCCCGAGCTTGGGTACTTCTCGGCATCTCGGACGCTGCCGTATTCGCCTCTCGTGGCGGGTATTCTTTTCGGCTTCACCGCCTACATGGATGCCAAATGGAATCCTGAAATTGCCCGTCAGCGAGCATTTGACCGCCTTGCAAGCATGTTTGGCATTCCGCGAGGACTTGCTCGAAAGGCACTGGGCGGTGGTCTATCTAACCTCATCAAGGCAGCTATCGGTGGAAACGCGGTTTACAACGTCCGTACAGCCTCTGCGGAGGAATACGGTATTGCTACGCATCGCGGCGAGAAAAACCAGCTCTCTGTGGGCGCCAGCTCGGAACGTCTTCTGGCGGCGGCGCAGGCGCAGGACCTTGAACTTGAACGTTCCCGGCAGGACCCTTTGACCGCTGAACGTAGTGCCGTACTCGTCACCGTTATGTACGAAGCAGGACATGAAGGCGACCCTGCCCATGCGCTGTATGTGGTGAGCATTCCGGGTACTATCTTTGGATCTTGGGGTGGATCCATCATAGATGGCGAGGGGACTCTCCGTGAAGCAGCGGGCCCAGACCAGATGAACTCTGCGTACATGATGATTTTGCAGGCTCTGCGTGATGCTGGTGCTCCCAAGGGTGCTCGTGTATACATGGAGGGCTTCAGCCAGGGAGCAATGATCGCCCACAACATGGCGAATAGTGCTGAAGTCGCCAAAGAAATCAATATTGTGGGTGTCTATGCCCAAGCTGCCCCGATGCGAGGTATGTCAGCCAAACAACGTGACTTTGCCGTGGATTACGTGGAGGGTGACGGCGATGGGGTTCCTGATATAGCAAAGAAGATTCCCTTGCCACAGATTTTTGGAGAACCGTGGCATCCTGATGAACGCGATACGGTAATCACCGTCAATAACCATGAGCATCATGCCGTAAATTACCACGAAGCCCTACACCGTGAAGGGCATAGCGGCAAGGTGCCTGGCGGCATGCGCGCCGCAATGGATGGTAAAGAGTATGTGCTGGGGGAACAGAAGGTTACCTCCGCCTCAAACCTGCCGGACGGTCTGCCTCCCGCTCTACGAGTGGGTATAACTATCAAACGTACCGAGGGCTACGCTGTTGCAGCCCTTGCATCAGGAACTATCCCTGGTGGCTTGGGTATAGTTGAGGGGATTGATCAGCTGACAGGCGGGCGCCTGGGGCAAGCAAAGCGTGGTATCGAAGATACCGTCTCAGATGTCCAACAGGGCATGGAGATTGCCAAGCAGAGGGCCGAGGGTCTCCAGCGAGAAGCTGGAGAAACCGTACAGGCGGCTGCTAAGCAAATCCCCGCCGTCATCGAGGGCATCAAAAAGACCATCCCTCACCCCGAGCCGACTCCGCAGGAATCTCAGAACCCGCAGCCTGCATGGCCCGAAATGCCTGTGCCGCAGATGCCCAAGGTGCCCCTCCTGCAGGGATACAACCCGCAGCATCTGCCGCCCGCCATCAAGATGCCGAGCGACCTGAGCCGCCCCGAGCCTGCCCACATCAAGATGCCGAGCGACCTGAGCCGTCCGGAGCCTGCGCCCATCAAGATGCCCACTCGAATCGAGGCAGAGGGGCAGCTACCCCCTGCAGGTCTAATCCCGCCGGACATTCTGCCCAAACCTGCAGATCTGCATACGCACATCGAAAAGGCTGTTACTCAGCCAATCATCGATCAGCTGCAGCTCCCTAACGCGGGTTCCGCGCTCAAGAATCCTCCAATCTTCGGAGCCAGGCAAGGCGGAGACTACGACGGCGTTGAGTCGCTCATTCCCATCCTGCCAGGCCAGAAGCCGGCACCCATGCTCCCGCCCAAGAGCATTGACCCCGGCTTCCTCGCACCAACTCCGCCCGAGAACATCGACCCCGGGTTTCGCGCCCCAGGCCCTCCCGAGGATCTGACTCCCCTCGAGGAGCGTGAACCCCTGATGGTCTAAACACCGAGTCTAAAAGCATCAATCTCAAGGACTCTGTATCTCAAAGACTCGGTGGAGGGTGGAGGGGACGAGTAGAGTAGAGAAGAGAAAAGGAGGGGCGCCACCGGGAACAACCCCGGCGGCGCCCCTCCATCTTTGCGTACAGCACTCGCGGCCAGTATCTGCTGCCTGCACAGTTACAGCTTGCTCGCGACCTGCTCTCCAGGTGAGAAGCGTTAGCCTCCGAGCCGCCCGCAGGCACATACTGGAACCATGAGCCAGTCAGCTGAACACGCCAACATCCCGGTCCGCCCCGTCTTCAACACCCTGCCCAGCTACGCGGCAGGCAAGCCGCCCACACCCGTTGAAGGCCTCACTCAGTACAAGCTCTCCTCGAACGAGAACCCGCTGGGCCCCGTACCCGAGGTTGCGCGCGTCCTCGCAGAATTTGCGACAGCGCACCGCTACCCCGACCCGCTCTCCACCGCCCTGCGTCAGAAGCTCTCCGCACGGCTCGGCGTGGACGCTGACGACATCGTCACCGGTGCCGGAAGCCTCGGTGCGCTCAACCAAATCCTCAAAACCTTCGCCGGCGTAAACGCCGACGGCGTGCAGGATGAAGTCATCTACGCCTGGCGCTCCTTCGAGGCATACCCGATCCTCGTCGGCATTATGGGCGCTCGCAGCGTGCAGGTGCCGAACCTGCCCGACGGCTCACACGACCTGGACGCCATGGCGGCAGCCATCACCGACCGCACCCGCCTGATCCTGGTCTGCACCCCCAACAACCCGACCGGCCCCGCCGTCACCGAAAGCCAAATCCGTGCGTTCCTGGAGAAGGTGCCCGCCCACATCCCCGTGGTGATTGATGAGGCGTACTTCGAGTTCTGCGCCGCCTCCACCGTGCCGGAAGGTGAAGAAGCCCCGCTGAACGGCCTGGACATCTACCGCGACTATGAGAACGTCATTATTCTGCGCACCTTCTCCAAGGCGCAGGGCCTGGCGGGTCTGCGCGTGGGCTACTCGATTTCGCACCCGCAGATTACGCAGCACCTGCGCGTGGCGGCAACCCCGTTCGCCGTGACGGCGCTGGCTGAGGCGGCGGCTATCGCCTCCATCGAGCATGAGGATGCGGTGATGGAGCGCGTGAGCCACCTGGTCTCTGAGCGTGAGCGCGTGACCGCCCGCTTGCGCGAGCTGGGGTACGAGTTCCCGAGCACCTACGCGAACTTTGTATGGCTGCCGCTGGGGGAGCGCACGGGTGAGTTCGTGCAGCTGATGGCTGAGCATGCGCTGTCGGTGCGTGCGTTTGGTACCGAGGGTGTTCGCGTGAGTATCGGTGAAGTGGAGGCGAACGACCGTTTCCTCTCGCTCTGCGAGGTCTTCGCGAAGGGTCTCTAGAGCCTCTTGTGAAGGGGCTTGGGTGATGACCCGACCATAATTGAACAATGTACTATTTTCCCTTGTCGAGGATCGTTTAAGCTTTTCAATCGGTTCTCGCGTGGGAAAAATGGCGGCTCGAAAAAGCGCTTAATGGCTAAACTAAACCTCCTATATATTCTAGAAAAAGAATATATGGGAGGTTTAATTTAATGATGTTCAAATAGTGAATGACAGGGCACAATACACTGCGTTATCAGCGTAACTGCCGCGAGATAAAGCCGGAAAGAGTAGACTGGTAACTATATATACCCAGACCCTCACAGGCCTGCCGGAACACCTCAAACCCTGCACCATCAGGTGAACGTTGAGACTAAAACCCAAGCCGCTGAGGGCCAAGCCCTCGTCACGTGTGGAGGTTAGATGCACGAGAACGACAAGTACCCCGGAGTGCCCGAACGCATCCAGCTCATGGATGAAAACGGCACCGTACACGAACACCCCACCTACAGCCGGTACATCGAAGACGTCAACGCAGACACCCTGCGCGAGGCATACCGCCTCATGTACACCACCCGCCGATTCGACGACGAGGCAACTGCCCTGCAGCGCCAGGGTCAGCTCGCCCTCTGGGTGCCCAGTCGAGGCCAGGAAGCCGCACAGGTTGGCTCCGCACTCGCCTACGCACCCAACGACTACATCTTCCCCTCCTACCGTGAGCACGCCGTCGCTCTGGCGCGTGGCGTGGACTTCCGCGACCTGATCACCATCTTCCGCGGTTCCACCACCCACGGCTGGGACATGAAGGCGCACAACTTCCACACCTACACCAAGGTGCTTGCGGCCCAGACCCTGCACGCAGTCGGCTACGCCATGGGTCTGAACTTCGACGCCGACATCGAGGCTGAAACCGGCACCCGCCGCACCGGTCAGGGCCAGGCAACCGACCCCGCCGAGGACACCCAGAAGCCCGCCGTGGCGGTCTACTTCGGTGATGGCTCCTCCACCGAGGGCGACGCTCACGAATCTATGGTCTTCGCCGCCTCCTATAACGCACCGGTGCTCTTCTTCGTGCAGAACAACCGCTGGGCTATCTCCGTGCCCTTCGAGGTGCAGTCCCGCGTGCCGGTGTCCACCCGCGCCGCAGGCTACGGCTTTGAAGGTATCCGGGTGGACGGCAACGACGTTCTCGCGGTGCTCGCCGCAACCCGCTACGCCATGGAGAAGATCCGTGCCGGTGAAGGCCCCGTGCTGATTGAAGCTGAGACCTACCGCCTCGGCCCGCACACCACTGCGGACGACCCCACCAAGTACCGCACCGACGCCGACCTGGAAGGTCCTCTGCGCCGCGACCCCATGCTCCGCCTTGAGAAGCACCTGCGCGATAACGGCTACGCCGATGATGCATTCTTTGCTGAGGTTGCAGAATCCGCGCAGCAGGTCGCATCCGGCGTGCGTGAGGCAGTGCTGAACACCGAAGTTGCCGACTTTGAGCGTTTCTTCGACCGCGTCTACGCCCAGGAACACCAGCAGGTTGAGGACGACCGCGAATTCTACCGCACCTACAACGCAGGCTTTGAAGAGGAGTAAAGATGAGCGAGAAAATTGAACGTTTGACCCTCGCCAAGGCGATTACCCGCGGCCTGGAAGACGCCATGGAAGCCGACCGCACCGTCGTCATGCTCGGTGAGGATATCGGCAAGCTCGGCGGCGTGTACCGTGTGACCGAGGGCCTACAGGCGCGCTTCGGCAACCGTCGCGTCATGGATGCGCCCCTGGGCGAGTCTGGCATTATCGGCACCTCCATCGGTATGGCCCTGCGTGGCTACCGTCCCGTGCCGGAGATTCAGTTCGACGGCTTCGTGTTCCCCGCATACAACCAGATCACGAGCCAGCTGGCGAAGATCCACAACCGCACCGATAAGCAGTACACGGTGCCGGTGACTATCCGCATTCCGTACGGTGGCGTGATTGGTTCGGTGGAGCACCACTCCGAGTCCCCGGAGGCGCTGTTCGCCCACACCGCGGGTCTGCGCATTGTGACCCCTTCGACCCCGCACGAGGCGTACTGGATGACCCGCAAGGCGATTGAGTGCCCCGACCCGGTCATTATTTTTGAGCCGAAGCGCCGCTACTGGCTCAAGGGTGAAGTGGACTTTAACGACACTTCCTTTGATCCGTTTAGCGCCCAGGTGGTGCGTGAGGGTACGGACGCGACCATCGTTGCGTACGGCCCGCTGGTGCCGGTTGCTCTGGCTGCCGCAGAGGCTGCCGTGGAGGACGGCCGCTCGATCGAGGTTATTGATCTGCGCTCGATTTCGCCGCTGGATGTGCCGACCGTTGCCGCTTCGGTGGCGAAGACTGGCCGCCTGATTATTGCGCACGAGGCGCCGACCTTCGGTGGTATGGGTGGCGAGCTGGCTGCGGCTATTACGGAGCGTTGCTTCTACAGCCTGCAGGCGCCGGTGATTCGCGTGGGCGGCTACTACATGCCGTACCCGGTCTCCCGCGTTGAGGAAGAGTACGTGCCCGATATTGACCGTATTCTTGAGGCGGTTGACCGCGCTTTTGACTACTAGGCATTCCCTGATCTGACGTATCAGCGTGTTGCGCTATGGCGGGTTGCGAGCCCGCACAGAATATTCCGTATAGGGTATATGCCCTAGTGAGAGGTAAAAATGTCCCAGATTTTCCCGCTCCCTGATGTGGGTGAAGGCCTGACCGAAGCAGAAATCCTCAGCTGGAAGGTGGCAGTCGGCACCGAGGTCGCCATCAACGACGTCCTCGTCGAAATTGAAACCGCGAAGAGTGTTGTTGAACTGCCCTCGCCCTTCGCCGGCACCGTTGAGGCGCTGCTCGTTGCCGAAGGCGAAACCGTTGAGGTGGGCACCCCGATTATCAGCATCTCCGGAGGCGACAACGCACCCGCAACCCCGGCGGCACCCGCCGCAGCGGAGACTGAATCCGGCACCGCACTGGTCGGTTCCGGCCCCAAGGCGGACGCTGTGAAGCGCCGCGCCCGCAAGCGCCCCGCCTCCGTATCCCAGCCCGCACAGGCTACTGCGGCACCGGTCGCACCGGCTGTTCAGGCACCCGTGGCGCACACCCCCGCCGACCCGGTGAATCGCAACCAGGGCCTGCTGAGCGAGCTGGCTGAGCGCGCCTCCCGCTTTGTGGAGAACACCCCGCTGAACTCGGTGGTGCAGCGTCTGGCACCCGAGCCCGTAGCGGCTCCCGCGCCGACTTTGGCTCCCGAGCAGGTTCCGCACCGCCCGACCCTCGCGCCGCCTCCGGTGCGTCTTGCCGCAAAGGAGTTGGGTGTTGACCTGGCGAATGTGACCGCTACCGGTGCGCGCGGCCAGGTGACCAAGCAGGACCTCATGAACTATGTGGCGCACCTGAGCGATGTGCAGCATAGCGGCGCCGGCCAGCCCTTCTGGCAGCCCGCAACCACCCCCGGTGACCGCATTGAGCGCATCCCGGTGCGTGGCGTGCGTAAGGCTACCGCGAAGGCGATGGTTGCTTCAGCGTTTAGCGCCCCGCACGTGTCCATCTTCGTGGACGTTGATGCCTCCCGCACCATGGAGTTCGTGAAGCGTTTGAAGAAGTCTCGCCACTTTGAGGGCGTGAAGGTCACCCCGCTGCTGGTGCTTGCTGCCGCGGTCATTTGGGCTGCTGAGCGTAACCCGCAGGTCAATGCGACCTGGACCGATAGCGAAATCCAGATTAAGCACTTCGTGAACCTGGGTATTGCTGCGGCAACCCCGCGCGGCCTGATGGTCCCGAACATTAAGGACGCTCAGGAGCTGTCCCTGCGTGAGCTGGCGGTTGCGCTGAACAACCTGACTACTCGCGCCCGTGAGGGTAAGACTCAGCCCGCTGAGATGGCGAACGGCACCCTGACCATTACGAATATTGGTTCGCTGGGTATTGATACGGGTACCCCGATTATTAATCCCGGTGAGGTGGCGATTGTTGCCTTCGGTACGATTAAGCAGAAGCCGTGGGTTGTTGATGGTGAGGTTATTCCTCGCTGGGTGACGACCCTGGGTGGCTCCTTCGATCACCGTGTGGTGGATGGCGACCTGTCGGCTCGTTTCATGGCTGATGTGGCAGCAATTCTTGAGGAGCCTGCCTTGCTGCTGGACCACTAGGCGGCATGTTTTAGCTAGTCAGCGTCGTATTGCTGGGTAGCTGAGGCTGTTGAGGATACAGATATTTAGATGCAGAAAACCTCCGGTACCTTACTTAAGGTACCGGAGGTTTTCTGTACGGTTCATTCCTATCGCAACGAGGCGCGGGCGCTTAGAAGACTAGGTGTCCAGAAGCCTAGGCGTCCTCGCGTGCCACCTGGTCACTCGGGTACTTGTCCACTCGGCGGTGGTACAGGCGTCCGCACAGACCGCCGAGGATAGCGCCGAGGAAGCTCAACGCCAGAACCAGCAGAACCGCCAGCAGGCCGTTAGCGAAGTCGCCCCCCATCAGCTTCTGCAGGGACAGGGACGCGACACCGTTCTGGAACAGCTGAGGCGCGAGGAAGGTCGCCAGGGACCCGATGATGAGCACCATAATCTGCCAGAGCCATACGGCAATGCCCTGCTTCGCACCGGCGAATCGTGCCATGCGTCCCGCCGCGTAACCGCCCACCAGGTAGGCGAAGAAGATGAGCACACCCAACGCCACCGCGACCGGCACAGCGTTCGATGCGCCGCTGAACAGACGGGAGACCACCGTGGCGTAGTCGATGGACTCGCTCTGACCGGTCAGGGTCAGCCACGACTGGATAGCCCACAGGCCACCGTCCATGAGGGAGATGGTAATCAGCCAGCCGAGCAGACCGGGCAACAGGTGCATGCGGGAGTAGCGGCTCTTCTGCATGGACAGTGCGGTTGCGGCGGTGAGGATGGGTTCCGAGCCAGCGGCATCACCTGCGGGGGCGGGGATGACGAAGTGGTCATCATCCGCCGGATTAGCCTGCGGGGCACTGGGTGCCGCATGGGCGTTGCCGGGTGCGGGCACCTCGTAGCTTGCAGCGGTGGCAGGTGCGGTAGTGGGGGCGCCACCGCCGCGTACGTTGTCCGTGCTGGGGGCTGCAGGCTTGTCGAGCCAGCTGAGGTTGTCATCTCCGGGTTCGCCGAAGTGAGCGCCGGATTCTGCGCCTTGAGAAGTGGCGCTGGGGGAGAGGATCGGCTGGGTTGCGGTAGCCGCCTCGGTGAGGGGGCGGGTCGCATCCTGCGAGGACTGTGCGGAGGACTGCGCCGAAGAGCTCGACTCGCGCGCCTTTTCGTGGGCGCGGCGTGCCGCGTTCAGCTCCTCATCGGTCAGGACCACGGTGGGGTCGTCGGAGGAGAATGCCGCCTCCCACAGGTCACTTTCGGTGGGGGAGGACGCCGCGGCAGCCGGACGCTGCTGCGGGGTGTTGTTCTGTGCGTTCATTAAGTCCTTTGGATCTAATCCTGGGGTCGTGGTGTGCGGGTTGCCTTAGAGCGCGCGGTCAGCGTAGAAGGCGCGTGCTTCTTCCATAGCTTCTGCGGAGAAGGTGTGCGGGTGCGCGGGGCGCTCGTTCTCGCCCAGGGTACGAATGACGCGGCCGGGGTTGCCCACCACGAGGGAGTTAGCGGGGACGTCCTTGGTGACGACGGTGCCTGCGCCGATGACGGAGTTCTTGCCGATGGTCACGCCGCCCAGGATGATAGCTCCGCTACCGATCCATACGTTGTCTTCAACGGTGATGGGTGCGCCTGCTTCCCAGTAGTCGGCGCGGTCGCCGGGGTGGAGCGGGTGGGTGGGGGTCATGAACTGTACGTTGCTGCCAACCAGTACGGTGGAGCCGATGCGGATCGGGCAGACGTCCAGGAAGACGGTGCCGAAGTTGAAGAAGGAGCCGTTACCGATGTAGGTGTTCACGCCGTAGTCGAAGCGTGCGCCGGGGCGGATGTGGGCGTGTTCGCCCAGGTGGCCGAGGTGTTCACGGTAGACGTGCATTGCCTGCGCCTGCTCGCCGCGTGCGTAGTGTTCTTCGGCGAGGATGGTGGCGGCGTAAATGCGCTTGAACTGTGCGGCGCATTCGGCGTCGGCCATGTAGACGGAACCGTTGGTCATGCGGTTGAAGTTTTCACCAGTGGGGCGCTGCGGGGTGTGCATTAGTGGGCTCCTCCCAGAAGGTAGACTAGCGCGATGATGGCCATTCCGAAGAGAATGACGACTCCTCCGGCGATAGCGAATCGTTTGGAAATTTCGCGGAGGAGCTTCTTGAACTGTTCGTCAGTGATCTCTTGCTGTCGTTTACTCATGCTTTAAGTATCCCAGAGTTGCTTGGGTTTACCTTAGTGTTTCGGTGTTTATTGCGGTATCTGGGGCGGGCGTACCGTGTGATTTTCAGCGTGGGAAGAGGCCCCGCTGAGTTGAAGCGTGAGGGTGTGGGAAGGCACAATCAATGCATGACTGAGGCTCAGAAGAACACGAACCTGCAGGATGCGGCGGCTCCTGCATCCCCCGCTGGCGTATCGGCTGGCACGTCTGCTGGCGCGCATCCGTTGGCGCATCGCCCCTGGTTGAAGAACTATGCTACGTGGACTGCACGCGATATTGAGCTCCCGGAGACGTCGTTGAGTCACCTCATTGATGAGGCGGTCCGCACCGTACCCCACAAGGTGGCGCTGGAGTTTTTTGGCGCGACCACGACCTACGCTGAGTTGGGGGATCAGATTGAGCGTGCGGCGGAGGGTCTGCGTGTGGCGGGCGTGCAGCCGGGTGACCGTGTGGCGCTGATTTTGCCGAACTGTCCTCAGCATATTGCGGCGTTTTACGCGATTCTGCGTCTGGGTGCGATTGTGGTGGAGCATAACCCGCTGTATACGGGCGCGGAGTTGCGCCACATGTTTGAGGACCACGGCGCGAAGGTCGCGATTGTGTGGGATAAGATTGCCTCGCATATTACGGGTCTTCCGGCGGATATCCGCCCGAACCATATTTATTCAGTGAACATGATTTCGGCGATGCCCGCGCTGATGCGTACCGCGCTGAAGCTGCCGTTGAAGAGCGCGCGTGCTTCGCGTGAGAAGCTGACCGGTCCTGCGCCGGGTACGGTGTCGTGGGCTCAGCTGGTGAAGAGCGAGCGTATTGACCCGTCGCATCGCCGCCCGACGGCGCACGATATTGCGCTGCTGCAGTACACCTCGGGTACGACCGGCCTGCCGAAGGGCGTGATGCTCACGCACCGCAACCTGGAGTCTAATGGCCGCATGGGTGAGGTATGGATTAACCCGGGTGATGACGAGGTGATTTACTCGGTTCTGCCGCTGTTCCACGCGTACGGCATGACCCTGGGCGTGACGATTGCGTCGCTGTGCCGCGCCCGCCTGGTGCTGTTCCCGACCGTGGACATGGACCTGATTCTGAAGGCGATGAAGAAGACTCGCCCGACCATTCTGCCTGCGGTTCCGCCGGTGTACCGCCGCCTCATGGATGAGGCGAAGAAGCGCGGCGTGTCCCTGGAGGGTATCCGTTATGCAGTCTCCGGTGCGATGAACCTGCCTCCTGAGCTGGTTGCCGAGTGGGAGGAAGCTTCCGGCGGTTTCATGGTGGAAGGCTACGGCCTGACCGAGTGCGCGCCGCTGGTGTCCTGCAACCCGCTCAATGACACTCGCCGTGCCGGTTTTATTGGTGTTCCGTTCCCCTCCACCGATATTCGTGTGGTGGACCCGGAGACCGGCGAGGACGTGCCCGAGGGCGAAGAGGGCGAGCTGTGGGTGAAGGGCCCTCAGCGTTTTGCTGGCTACTGGAAGCGTGAGGACGAGACGGCTAAGACCATCACCCCCGAGGGTTGGCTGCGTACCGGCGATATTGTGCGCCTGGACGAGGACTACTTCATTCAGATTGTGGACCGCATCAAGGAGGTCATCATCACCGGTGGCTTCAATGTCTCCCCGACGGAGGTTGAGGTCGCCCTCAAGCAGCACGACATGGTCGCGGATGCGGCAGTGGTCGGTATTCCGCTGCCCGCCGGTGGCGAGATGGTCGTTGCCGCCGTGGTTGCCGCCCCGGGACGCGTGGTGCAGGAACACACCCTGCGTGAGCACTGCTACTCGAAGGTGACCCGCTATAAGGTTCCGCGCCGCATCGTGGTGGTGGATGACCTGCCCCGTTCGATGCTGGGTAAGGTTCTGCGCCGTAAGGTGCGTGAGCAGCTGATTGCTTCGGGTGAGTTCGATCAGTAGTACTGGTTGATTCGCCGCCTGCTCGTAATGAGTGGGTTAGATGGACGCCGGCTTGGGTTTTCGTACCCGGGCCGGCGTTTTGTGTGCGCCTGAATACACCGTCAATGACGCTTTGTGACCTGGCAAATAATCACTGCATGACGAATTATGACAAAATATGACGACCTTGACGTTCTGTGTCTCATGAATAGCCATTAACTTCCACACCCGCCCTTGTGCATGCTGTAATTGTCCCATCATCATTCCCATCGGATGTGCTAGTACCAACGTGAGCACCCGGTGGAACGCATCATCATTCAACAGAAAGATTCATAGCCGTGAAGAAGTTTGCTGCTGCACTCGCAGTTGTCCCCATGGTCTTTGGCCTGGCAGCCTGCGGTTCCACCAACTCCTCCTCTTCCTCCAGCTCCAAGAAGGTCACCATCGGTGTGGTTGGCTCTGAGAAGTTCAACAAGACCCTGAAGGAAGAAGCTAAGAAGCAGGGTATCGACATTGAGTTCAAGGAGTTCAGCGCTTACACCGAGCCGAACCCCGCACTGGACGCCGGTGACATCGACATGAACCGTTTCCAGCACATCGCGTACCTGTCCAACTACAACGTGAGCGCTAAGAAGGACCTGCAGATTGTCGGCCCGACCGTCATCTACCCGATGGCTCTGTTCTCCAAGAAGCACTCCAAGTTGGCTGACATCCCCCAGGGCGGCGAGATCGTTATCCCGAACGACACCGTGAACGAAGCACGCGCGCTGAAGCTGCTGAAGACCAACGGTCTGGTTACCTTCAAGAACGCTGATGTTGACGCACCCACCATCGACGACGTGGACACCGCTAACTCCAAGGTGAAGGTCACCCCCGTCGACGCAACCCAGACCGTGGTTGGCATGGAGTCCGCTGACGGCGCAGTCGTCAACAACGACTTCCTCAAGGATGCAGGCCTCAAGCCCGCAGACGCACTGGCTCAGGACGACCCCAAGACCGACCCCTCGGCAATCAAGTACGTGAACCTCTTCGTTGCTCAGAAGGACAAGGCTGACGACGAGACCTACAAGAAGATTGTCGAAATCTTCCACACCAAGCCCGTCATGGATGTCGTTCAGGAAGAGACCCGCGGCACCGCTGTTGAGGTCAACGTGAGCACCGACGAGCTGCGTCAGTCCCTGGCTAACGAAGAAGCCAAGCTGCGCGCCAAGAAGTAATCTTCTGAATACACGCCTCCTCTAGGCATACGCAAAGGCGGTAAGTCTAAGCACCCGATGCGGGTCACGACAGGCTTACCGTCCTTTGCGTAACGGCGTTAATGCCCTTTAGCGCCCCAACCACGACATATAACGGATACAAACTTATGAGTGAACTGGTACAGAGCTTCGGTGACAGCACCGAGCCCATGGTGGTTCTGGACGGAGTCTCCAAGGTCTTCGGCAACGGCCCCAAGGCGGTAGTTGCTGTGGACAACGTCTCCCTCAGCATTAACCGCGGCGAAATCTTTGCAATTATCGGCTACTCCGGCGCCGGTAAGTCTACCCTGGTCCGCCTCATTAACGGCCTGGAAACCACCACCAGCGGCACCCTGATCGTCGGTGGCTTCCAGATTTCCGGTAAGCGCGACTCTGAACTGCGTGAAGCACGCACCAATATCGGTATGATTTTCCAGCAGTTCAACCTGATGAACTCCCGCACCGTGCTCGGTAACGTCGAGTTCCCGCTGAAGATTGCCGGCTGGTCTAAGAAGGACCGCCGCGAACGCGCCCTGGAAATGCTTGAGTTCGTGGGTCTTGCCGACCGTGCAGGCCACTACCCGAACCAGCTGTCGGGCGGTCAGAAGCAGCGTGTGGGTATTGCTCGTGCGCTCGCGACCAGCCCCGCCCTGTTGCTTGCGGATGAGTCCACCAGTGCGCTGGACCCGGAAACCACTCATGAAGTTCTTGCGCTTCTTAAGCGTGTGAACCGTGAACTGGGTGTGACCGTCGTGGTGATTACCCACGAGATGGACGTGGTCTCCAGCATCGCTGACCGTGTGGCCGTCATGGAGTCCGGCCGCGTGGTGGAGCAAGGCAACGTCTACGACGTCTTCTCCAACCCGCAGACCGACGTGGCAAAGCTGTTTGTTGCGACCACCGTCAAGCTCGCCCCCACCGGCAAGGAAGCGGCTGAGCTGCGCGCAAACCACAAGGGTTACCTCATCAACGTTGAAATCGTGGAGGGTAACCAGGAGCTCGGAAAGGTGCTGTCCTACCTGGGCGCCCGTAACGTCCGCTTCAACATTGTGGGCGGCGGTATTGAGACCCTGCAGGGTAAGGCGTACGGTACCCTCACCCTGGAACTCCTCGGCGAAATCACCAGCATTGATGCCGCCGTTGCCGAACTGAAGACCGTTGCCCGCGTGCAGGAGGTGCGCTAAATGTTTGCTACTACTCTTCCGCTGGCTGCGTCTAAGACGGACTGGTCCGAGTTCCTGCCCGAGAAGCTGCTCCCGGCTATCGGCGATACGTTCTACATGGTGTCTATCACCATGCTGTGTGCCGGTCTGGTCGGCCTGATTGTGGGTGCTCTGCTGTACACCACCCGTGAGGGCAACATCTTCCAGAACCGTTTCGTGTACACGATCCTGAACATTCTGGTGAACGTGATTCGCCCGATTCCGTTCATTATTTTGATTGCGGCTTTGGGCCCGCTGACGAGCGCCGTGGTGGGTACCCGCCTGGGCGTGAATGCGGCGGTCTTCGCGATGAGCTTCGGTGCTGCATTCGCTATTGCCCGTATCGTGGAGCAGAACATGGTCTCCATTGACCCGGGCGTGATTGAGGCGGCGCGTGCGATGGGCGCTTCAAAGCTGACCATCCTGTTCACCGTGATGATTCCGGAGGCGCTTGGCCCGCTGATCCTCGGTTACACCTTCCTCGTCATTGGCGTGGTGGATATGTCCGCTATGGCCGGTTACGTGGGTGCCGGTGGTCTGGGTAAGATCGCGATTGTGGACGGCTACCAGCGCTTCAACGATGAGATCACCTGGGCTGTTGTGGCGATTATTATCGTCCTGGTTCAGCTGGTTCAGTTCATCGGTAACTTCCTGGCGAAGAAGGTTATGCGCCGATAAGCTCGTGCCCCTTGTAGGCCTTGTAGGTACTGTAGGTACGGCTGATACAGCATAGAAGACCCCCGGTCTGCTCCTTGAGGAGCGGGCCGGGGGTCTTTTTTATGCTGCTACGAGGTGGAGGGCGGATGCCGCTTAGTTCTGCGCCGCCTCCAGGTACATATCCGGGGCAGGCTTACCGGTGGGAACGTCGTTGCTGCTGACCCAGGTGCGCACCAGCGAAAAAAGCATACGCACGTAGGAAAGAAGAAGAGAGGTGGGTGAAAGCAGCAGGGGAAGTGAAGACTGTTTACCGCTGTATCTGCGATAAGAACCTAGAAATGTTTAAGGCAGAGGAGCATCTGAAGCGCATTAAGACGACTTAGGATGCAAGTTTGCTGAGGAGAGAGAACGGGCTGGGAGCTTTAGCAGCTAAATACTATAGTTTGTAGTGGTGCAAATTATTATTGAATCGTTACTAAAATAATCTTGACTCCCATTTTGCTAATTGATATCATAAAAGTGTTCCGGTTCACATCAAGCTAGAGATAATATCAACAGCTAGAGAAGGACAGGCAATGAAAAAATGTTAGTAAGTCAATTGTAAGTTGTATTTCTGCAACTGTAGCGATAGGTATATCTGGGCTGGTGAGCTATCCTGCTCACGCAGAATCCACTGCTCCACAAAGCGTCTCATCTGTTTCACCTACTTTAGGTAGCTTTTCTACAAACTCAAACGAAACGGGGTATACCACCACTGAAAGCAAAAGTTGAATAAATATCTGAGGTGATTAAGTTGGTCGACACTAGATACATACCGATACCTGAATTATGGTTCGCAGGTTATTCTTGCTATTATTTTACATCTTCGCATGATATAATGTTTTATAATGTTGCCAGTATTTTAATTCTTTGTGGAGTTGTTGGGTACTCTGCATATCGTGCAAATAAGAACTACGTAAAACCTGCAGTATCCTTCATAAAATCCGTATTGTTTATGTTAGCTGTGGTAATTTTACAAGTGTATTGGCTTGACCCTTTGGCTCAGGTTGTAGTTCTACTTATGAGTATCCTGTACGCTTTTGTTTTCTATAAGCAACAGCCGAAATAAGCATCCTTGGAGTTCTAAAACACCTAGCATCACGAGAACCTGCCAATGTTCAGGTTCTCGTGATGTTTTGTATTGGTACCGTTTAGTGAGACTTTGGAAAAGTAGCGCTCCGCGAGAGTGCTGATGAGGTCAAAGGGCTACAAGAGCGGGTGCTAGAGAGGCAGCTGATAAAGCATAGAAGACCCCCGGTCTGCTCCTTGAGGAGCGGGCCGGGGGTCTTTCTTGATGCTGCCTATCAGGTGAGGCGGTGGCGCGGTGAGGCGTCTGCGGTACGTGCTTAGTTCTGCGCTGCCTCAGACTATTGAGCTGCCTCAGACTGCTGTGCCGCCTCAAGCTTGGCGATCCAGGTGCGTGCCGCCTCCCAGAGCTGCGGGTCATTGAACGAATCGAAGCGCCCAAAACCGGCCGGTGCCTTTGCCGGGTCGGTGCCTTCCGGAACGTAAATCATGACCTTCGTACCGGCGTCACGTGCCGCCTGCGCGCCCGCGGGGGAGTCCTCGAACGCCAGCGCCTCGTGGCCCTCAAAGCCGAGGCGACGTGCCGCCTCCAGGTACATATCCGGAGCGGGCTTACCGGTCGGAACGTCGTTGCTGCTGACCCAGGTGCGCACCAGCGGGGCGTAACCGTAGCTTTCCATTTTCAGGGTCAGAATGTTCGCGGTGGAGTTCGACGCCACCGCAACCGGCATGTGCTCGCTCAGGAAGCCCAGGAACTTCTGCGCACCCTCAATCAGGTCCACGCCGGAGCTGATGACCTCGTGCTCGGTGGTGAGCAGGTCCTTCATCACGCGTTCATGGTGTTCGGCGTACTCTGCGGAGGCGGTGTCCGGCTTCTGGCCGTTCTGCGCCTCGTAGGAGAGCAGTGCAAGCTCCTCGGCGACATCGGCTGCTGCCAGGCCGGTGAGGCGATGCTCCACCTCCTCGGTGAAGGGAACAGACCAGCGGGCGAAAAGCTCACGCTGCACATCGTTCCAGACGGTCTCGGAGTCGAGGAGGATGCCGTCGCAGTCGAAGATTGCGCAACGGGGGAACCAATCGGAGGGTACTGTGTGTTCAAACATAATGTCAGTCTCTCACAGGGTTTTAGGCTATGGAAGCGGTGGCCCGGTGCGTGAGAAAACATGCAGGGCGCAAACCGGGTGAGGGCACAAAAGCACACAACACAAAAGCGCACAGCACATCAGCAGACATAAAGAAACCCTCCCGCCGCATCCAGAACGGACGCAACGGGAGGGCAGAAGCTAAAACAGCTTAGAGAGCGGACACCGGCTTATGAGTCACCTGACGCATAAACGGAATGGTCGCCAACAGGCCCACATAGACCAGTGCCAGACCCAGCGCAATAGCGCCGAAGGTCATACCGAACATCTTCGCCAGAATCTCACCGGAAAGACCCTGCGCCGCAATCAACGCCGTCAGCGGCAGACCCAGTAGCGCAGAAACCACGCTAATGAGCACCAGCGGACCGAAAACCACGGTAAGGCGCGAAGCCTGCAACATCCTCGTGGGGGTACCCATCATATTCAGCGAAGAGTACAGCGAACCACGCTCGTAAATGGCGGCGCTCTGGTTCAACACTGCGGAGAGGGTGACCAGCAGGTACGAGAAGAACAGCATGAGCAGCATGCCCTGGAACATGTCCGACATGATGGTCATGAAGGGGCCGGCGGCGGGGCCTACCTCCTTCGCCGTTTTGTTCATCTCACCCGCCAGAATCAGGATGGGGCCGAAGAAGGTCACCAAGAAGGTCGACAGCGCCACACCCGAAACCTGACGCCACGCCCCGCGCGGGGACTCCAGCACCGCACGATAACCCAGCAGAACCGACGCCTTCTGGGTCATACGCACACGGATCTTTGCGTACGCCCACACCAGGAAGGTACCAATTAGGTCGATAGCAACCATCATCAGCAGACCCGGCAGAGCAATGAAAATCGCTAGGTTCTTAATCGCGCTATCGGCACCGCCGTCCTGGAAGGGTGAGAACATGCTAAAACCCTTCGAGGTCGAAGCCAGAATCATCACGGCAATGACCAGAACAACACCGATACCCAGAGCAATGTAACCGGCGGAACCGGCCTTCGCGCGGGTACGCACACCCAGCGGGCTGATGCTGACCTTCGCCAGACCGAAGAGGGAGCTAAGAGCCGCCAGAACCATACAGCCCAGGAAGCAGTAGAAAATCACGCTCACCGGCAGGAGCATATTCTCAGCACCCAGCGGAACGTTCATGAAGTGCAAAGCGCCAAAGGGGAAAATCAGCACCAGGTAAAGCAGCAGACCGATGACGAAACCCACAAGAGAGTACACCAGCGCGTCCGCAACGGACAGACCCACAATCAGGGTTGTGGAGGCACCAATCAGGCGCAGGGACGCCAGACGCTCATCACGGCGGCGGGCACTCAAACGAGCAGCCGAAGCGCCCAGGGTAAAGAGCGGAACAATCAGCACCAGAGCGGCAACCCACGCCAAACCCATGTAGAGCTTCTGAATGCCCATCAGGTTGATCATTTCGTGGTCAACGTTGGCGTGCTCAAGCCAAGTACTCAGCGCCTGAACACCACCGGCAACCGTCAAAAACAGTGCCGAGGAGGCGGCAAAAGCCAGCACGGGAAGAATCGCCTGCGAACTCCATAGGGTTCGCTTGGCGAGTAGAGCATAGATTTGCATTATGCACCTGCCTGAGACTGAGCGCCGAAGCTCTGAGCGTGGTTCTGGGAAGCGGGAACACCGCCCTGGTTATTGCGCTGATCGCTCACAATCTGACCGTCCTGCAGGTACACCACGCGGGAGCACGCCGCCGCCACGTTCGGGTCGTGAGTAACCACCAGCAGAGTCTTACCCTGCTGCGGAATCATGGTCAGCAGCAGCGCCATCACCTCACGCGCGGTCTTCGAATCCAGCGCGCCGGTCGGCTCATCCGCGAAAGTCACGGGGGCACCGTTCACCTGGGAGCGGGCAATCGCCACACGCTGAGCCTGACCACCGGACATCTCACCCATACGGCGGTCCAGCATCTGCCCCAAACCCAGGCGGTTCAGCAGATCAGCCGAAATGGAACGCGCCTGCTGGCGGGGAACACCGGCAATCATCGCGGCGAGGGAGACATTCTCCTCTGCGGTCAGCTCGGGAACCAGTAGACCCTGCTGGAACACGAAACCAAACGAGTTAGCGCGCAGGGAGGTGCGCTCACGCTCACTGAGGGACTCCACCGCCACCTGACCGGTCGGGCCATTGAACAGCACAGAACCGGCATCGAGCTTGATAATGCCCGAGAGCGCGTGCAACAGGGTGGTCTTACCGGAACCGGAAGGACCCATAATCGCCACGGACTCGCCGGGGAAAATATCCAGGCTCACGTTACGCAGCACCGGGTTATTGCCGTACGACTTGTGCAGGTTACGGGCAGAAATAATCGCGCCGCGCGCGAAGGGCGCCTGCTGCATCTGCTGAGGTGCCTGAGCCGGGTAGCCCTGCGGCTGACTCTGATAGTAGCCCGCCTGGCTCTGCTGGTTAGGCTGACCCTGCTGAGCGGAATACTGACCGGCAGGCTGCGCCGCCTGCGGAGGGGTCATTGAGTACGGGTTCTGAGCCTGGAACTGCGGGTTCTGAGATTGAGGATTCTGCGTCATGACAACCTTCATTGGGTATGAACTAACGGAAGTACTCTTCTATCATCTCAGCTTCTCGGCAGCTCACCCCTCCGTCTGGGGGCTGAAAAATATGGGAAAACCCTGAAAAAATTCGCCCGACCGGGTGCTCAACCACCCCGCAGCTCATACCGCGGTATGAGTGCGCCTCAGCAGAAGGGATAAGCCGCGCACCCCTTGAACTGCACCGAGGCCTTGAACTGCGCGGCGGCCTTGAACTGCATGGAGGCAGTGCCATACTAGAAGGATGACCGACGCACAGAACACCCCCATCATCACTCCGGTAGCCGACCCCGAGGCAGGAACCCGCATCATCTTCCTACGCCACGGCCAGACCGACTGGAACATTGACCACCGCTTCCAGGGCGGCACCGACATCCCCCTCAACGACACCGGCAGAGAACAGGTCCGCACCGCTATCGGCGCCCTGAAGCAGGCAGCAGCTGAAGGCACCACCGTGGACGCTATCGTCTCCTCGCCGCTCTCCCGCGCCGTAGAAAGCGCCGAAATCGTAGCCGAAGGCCTGGGCGTACCCTACCGCGGTGCCGTTGACGGCTTCCAGGAACGTTCCTTTGGCGACTTGGAAGGGCAGATTGCTACCCGCGAGCTGATCCTCGCCTCCCGCCAGTCCAACAATGCTTTCAATGTGGAACCGAAGAAGGACTTCCTCGCCCGCTCCCTCGCGGCGCTGAACCGCGTCCGCCGCGAATACGAGGGTCAGACCGTTGTGGTCGCCGCGCACGGCATGCTGATTGCCATGACCATGACCGCCCTGGTCGCTGAACGCCACCCCGAACTGCTCAACGAGGACGGCATCTACCCGATCCCGGTAAACGCTTCCCTGACCGAGGTGCCCCTGCAGTACCTGGACAACGCAATCGACCGCCTGGTTGTGCAGCATCTGGAACCTGAGCTGGGCCCCGAGGAAGTACCGGCGGGCGCCGAGAACACGACCCTCACCCTGATTCGTCACGGCCAGACCGACTGGAACAAGGCGAACCTGATGCAGGGCATCACCGACATTCCGCTCAATGACACCGGTCGCGAGCAGGCACGCACCACCGGCAAGAAGCTCGCCGACATGGGTCTGGAGTTCACCGTGCTGGTGTCCTCGCCGCTGTCTCGCGCCTACGAGACGGCGCAGCTGGTCGGTGAGCACTTCGATCTGCAGGTGCACAAGACCTACCCCGAGCTGGTGGAACGCGCCTACGGTGCCGGTGAGGGCCTGGACATTCCCGCCCCCGAACGCCGCGCCCCCGAACGCTACTACCCGAACGTGGAATCCGAACGCGACGTGTACATCCGCGCGGTGCGTACCCTGCGCAATATCGTGCGTGAACTCTCAGAAGACTCCGGCGACCAGAAGATTATTGCCGTCAGCCACGGCAGCTTCATTCGCCGCGCCCTCTCCGCCGCAGCCGGTGAAGAGTGGACCGTGACCGTGCCGAACGCCGAACCGCTCACGATTGACGTACCAGGCCTGTTCGCGTGGGATTCGACCAAGCAGTTCGACGAGGTGGGTCGCCTTGTTTGGTAAAGGTTGGTCTGGCGCTCGCGTATGGCGGCTGATTCTCTGGCCGGTCACGGCGCTGTACTGCGCGGTGGTGGCGAGTATCGTGTTCGCCCCCGTGCACGTGGACGATAACGAGATGGGAGGCCGCCTGGCGCAGCTGCTGGACACCGGTCACGCCGAGGGGTGGCTGCCTGCGTTCATCACCTATTCGAGCATCGAGCAGCTCTCGAACGTCATCATGTTCATCCCGGGCGGGTTTCTCTTCGCCCTGCTGGTCAAACCGAAGGCTCGCCTGCATGTGCTGTACTCGGGATTTTTGGTCAGCGCCTGCATTGAGACGATTCAGAGTTTCATGCCTGATCGTACCGGCGACCCGGTGGATGTGCTGATGAACGGTTCGGGTGCCCTGCTGGGTGCGGCGGGTGCTTTGGGCGTGCATCGTTGGCGTCGTGAACGTCGTGAGCGTCAAGGTAAATAAAGTTTTGTGCCCGGTGGAGGCGCTGGTTTCGAGGATTCTCGCTGAGGATTTTCGGAGCTAGCGCCTCCACTTTTTACCCTGTGAGGGCGCCGTGTAGGTGTTGGATACTGTGCGGATGAGGGGGGAGCGGGAAAACCCAACAGTTCATTAGGTCAAACAGACATAAACAGGCAGTGACCTCCGATATAGTGTGGTTTCTGTAGGGAACATTCGGGTAATATTCCGGTAAATACAGCGTTTTATATTGACTTACCCACAAAAACCCACATAAAATCAAGTATTACCCTCAAGTGTTCTGCTGGCTCACTGAAACCATGTCTCTCACGGTTATAAAAGCCGAGCAGAACGCAGAAAAGAACGCACAGATTTCCTCCCACTAGCCCAAAGGAACACCAGATTTATGTTCGCAGAAGAACGCCGTGCCGAAATTGCAAAGCTTGTTGCCTCCGCACGTCGTGTCAACGGCGCTGACCTTGCGCGCCGTTACGATGTGACCATGGAGACCGTGCGTCGTGACCTCGCCGCACTGGAAGAGGCAGGTAAGCTCCGCCGTGTCCACGGTGGTGCTGTCACCATTGAGCAGTCCACCTCCCTGGAGTCCTCCATCTCCTCCCGACAGGGCATGAACACCCCCGAAAAGCGCCGCATCGCCACCAAGGCATACCAGATGCTGCGCGACTCCGAGGCGGGCTCCATCGTCCTGGACGCAGGCTCCACCATCGAAATTCTCGCCGACCACATCGGCGCTGAGAACTTCAGCCTCAAGACCGGCAATGACCGCATCGTCATCACCCATGCACTGCACATTGCAGTCAAGCTCGCCGAAGCCGAAGGCGTGACCCTTGAACTGGTTGGCGGCCAGCTGCGCAAGATGACCTGGGCTGCTGTTGGTGCACGCGCCGCAGAGCACTTCGGCACCATGCGCCCCGATATTGCTTTCATTGGTGCCAACGGTATTGAAGCCCACTTCGGCATCTCCACCCCCGGCATGAACGAAGCCATCGTCAAGACCGCAATTTGCAAGGCGGCCCGCCGCGTGGTCTTGCTCTGTGACTCCGCGAAGTTCGGTCAGGAATCCCTGGTCCGCTTCGCTGGATTTGAGGATATTGACACCCTCATTACCGATCGCGAGCCCGAAGGTGCCCTCCGTCAGGCACTCGAGGCCGCAAACGTTGAGATTGTGATTGCCTAATGATTATTACTCTGACCGCAAACCCCAGCCTGGACCGCACCATTGAACTGGGTGCGCCTTTGGCTCACGGTGCCGTGCAGCGTGCTGTCGGCGCCGTACAGGATCCCGGTGGCAAGGGCGTGAATATTTCGCGTGCCCTGCAGGTTTCCGGCGTGCCGACCCTCGCCATTGTGCCCGGTGAAGCCACCGACCCGGTGCTGACCGCACTGCAGGCTGTGGACGTTGAGTTCGCTAACCTGCCCACCGGTGAGCCGATTCGCTCGAACATCACCGTGGTTGACCCGGATGGCACCACCACCAAGCTGAACGCCCCCGGTACCGTTTTTGATGCTGAACTGCGTCAGAAGCTCGACGAGCTGGTGGTTGAGCGTTCCAAGGGTGCCGACTGGGTGGTTCTGGCTGGTTCGCTGCCTCCGGGTCTGGAACCGACCTACTACTCCGAGCTGGTTGCGGCACTGCGCGCCTCCGGCTACGAGGGCAAGATTGCTATTGATACCTCTGAGGCGCCGCTGATTGCGACCGTCGCCGGTGAGCACAAGCCCACCCTGATTAAGCCCAACTCGGAGGAGCTGGCTCAGCTGACCGGTAGCGATAACTGGGAGGAGCTGGAGGCTAGCCCCGAGCTGACCGCCCGCACCGCCCAGAAGCTGCTCGGCGACGGCATCGAGTACGTGCTTGCCACCCTCGGCGGCGGCGGTGCAGTGCTGGTCACTGAGCAGGGTATCTGGCATGCTGTGCATGAGCCGATTCAGGTTCGTAGCACTGTGGGTGCCGGTGACTCGTCGCTGTCTGGTTTCTTGATTGCTCACACCCGTGGTGAGGATGCCCCCGGTTGCCTGGTTCAGGCGGTAGCTCACGGTTCGGCTGCTGCTGCTCTGCCCGGTACTCGCATGCCTTCGCTGAAGCAGACCACTCCTGAGAAGGTCACTGTTCGTCAGCTGCAGCTCTAATTCGGGCTGTTTTCGCACCTCCAGCTTTTATTCTCAGAAGGGAATATAAGCTGGGGTGCTGTGCGCATATGTATACACATATACGCACGCTGCACACACAAACACACACTGCACACACTTTGAACTCATATAGGGGAGAAGCCCGGCACCGCTGAGCGAATCCCCGTCCCAAACACATACCCGAGGAGGGAATATGTCTAATCTGATCACCGCAGATCTCGTCCTGCTGGACGAGAACCTCGGCGAGACCCGATTCGACGTAATTGCCAAGCTCGCCCAGGCAGTCGTAAATGCCGGACGCGCTACCGACTTCGAGCAGCTCTACGCGGCTGCCGAGGCACGCGAATCCAAGACCGACACCGGTATCCCCGGCGGTATTGCGATTCCGCACTGCCGTAGCGCCGCCGTCACCGAGCCGACCCTGGCAATGGCACGCCCCAACCCGGCAGTTTCCTTCGGTGCAAAGGACGGCCCCGCCGACCTGATTTTCTTCATCGCTGCACCCGATGGCGCTGACCAGGCCCACCTGAAGCTGCTCTCCACCCTGGCACGCTCCCTGATGAAGAAGAGCTTCACCGCGTCCCTGCGCGAAGCCTCCTCGGCTGAAGAGATCGTTGAGCTGGTCAACGGTGCGCTCGGCGTGGGCGAGAAGAAGGCAGAGGCTAAGCCCGCCGAGGCTGCACCTGCCGCACCTGCCGCCTCCGCTCAGGAAACCCCCGCCGCTTCGGCTCCGGTGAAGAAGATTGTTGCTGTGACCGCATGCCCCACCGGTATCGCTCACACCTACATGGCTGCGGACGCCCTCAAGTACGCTGCTGAAGAGCTCGGCTACGACCTGAAGGTTGAAACTCAGGGCTCCTCGGGTAATGAGAAGCTGACTCAGGCTGATATTGACGCCGCAGACGCCGTGATTTTCGCGGTGTCCGTGAACGTGCGTGAGCGTAACCGCTTCGCGGGTAAGCCCTTCGTTGAGTCTCCCGTCAAGCGCGGTATTGACGAGCCTAAGGAAATGATTGCGGAGGCTCTAGCTGAGGCTGAGAACCCCAACGGTGCACGCGTTGCCGCTGCCGCATCCAGCGGTGAGGACAGCGCAGGCGCTACCGAAGGTGCATGGGGCTCGCGCATCTACAAGGCCGTGATGACCGGTATCTCCTACATGATTCCGTTCGTTGCTGCCGGCGGTATTCTGGTCGCCCTGGGCTTCGTTTTCGAGGCAATTACGGTGCCGAACCTTGGCGATGTGAACACCAAGGCGATTCTCGACTCGGCAACCCTGTTCAACCTCGGTGACGTGCACTGGACCCTGTACCTGGGTGCTGTTCTGCAGACCATCGGCGGTTTCGGTCTGAGCCTGATGGTTCCGGCTCTTGCCGCGTACATTGCGTACGGTTTGGCTCAGCGTCCCGGTATTGCTCCGGGCTTCATCGCCGGTTCGGTGGCTCTTGCGGTGAACGCGGGCTTCCTTGGCGGCATTGTTGGCGGTATTCTCGCCGGTCTGATTGCGTACGCTCTGGGCACCCTGAAGCTGCCCCGCTGGCTTGGCTCGATGATGCCCGTGGTCATCACCCCGCTGGTGACTTCTCTGGTTGCAGGCCTGGCAATGTACCTGCTGCTCGGTGCGCCCCTGGCTTGGGTTATGACCACCCTGCAGGATTGGCTGACCTCCATGTCTGGTGGTTCCGCTCTGTTGCTGGGTCTGATCCTGGGCGCCATGATGGCTTCTGACCTGGGTGGCCCCATCAACAAGGCTGCTTACCTCTTCGCAACCGCTGGCCTGTCCTCGGGTGCGACCGTGAACCAGGAAATCATGGCTGCCGTCATTATTTCCGGTATGGTTCCGCCGCTGGCTATGGCTCTGGCAACCACCCTGCGCCCCAAGCTGTTCAACGAGAACGAGCGTGAGAACGGTAAGGCTGCGTGGCTGCTGGGTGCATCCTTCATCTCTGAGGGTGCTATTCCCTTCGCTTCGGCTGACCCGGCTCGCGTGATTCCTTCGACCATTGTTGGTGGCGCTATTGCCGGTGCAATCTCCATGGGTGCGCACGTGGCTTCCCCGGCTCCGCACGGTGGTATTTGGATTATTGGTCTGGCACAGAACCCGCTGATGTTCCTGGCGGCTGTTGTTGCCGGTACCGTCGTTTCGGCGCTGCTGTACGTGGTGCTGAAGTCCCTGGGTGCCCGCTCTAAGGCATCCGCATAAAGGCCGTATAACCTCACCTTCATTTGATCGTCTGTTTGCAGGCGTGAGCGTGAAAAAACACGTTACACTGTAGACAAACCACAGATAGGACATGAACTCTATGACTACCTACAAGGGCGTCGGCGTATACGCCGGCCGCGTTATTGGCCCCGTTCTTCAGATGCCTAAGCCCATCGAGGAACCCAAGGACGGTCTGCGTCTGAGCGGCGAGACCGCTGAGGCTGCAGCGCAGCGCATTAAGGACGCATCGGTCCGCGTGAAGGAAGACCTGCTCGCTCGTGCAGAGCACGCTAGCCGTGACGGCAAGGCTGTTCTGAAGTCCACCTCTCAGATGGCTACCGACCGCGCACTGATTAAGAGCGCTATCAAGCTGGTTGAGACTCAGGAGATGGCTCCCGAGCGCGCAATTTGGGAGGCTGCAACCTCCTTCGCTGACCAGATGGCTGCCCTGGGTGGCTACATGGCTGAGCGCGTCACCGACATCCACGACGTGCGTGCCCGCATCGTTGCTGAGCTGACCGGCCAGCAGGCTCCCGGCATCCCCGTTTCTGATGAGCCGTTCATCCTGGCTGCTATTGACTTGGCACCGGCTGATACCGCGACTCTGGACCCCGAGAAGGTTATCGCTCTGATCACCTCTGACGGTGGCCCCCAGGCACACACCGCTATTCTGGCTCGCGGCCTGGGCCTGCCCGCTATTGTGGCGGCTAAGGGCGTGACCGAGATTGCTGACGGCACCGTCGTCTACGTGGAATCCAACGAAGGCATCGTTGATACCGAGCCGACTGACGCTGACCGTGAGGCAGCAATCAAGTACGCAAACCGTAAGCCCGTCGCTGACTTCGACGGTCAGGGTGTGCTGGCTGACGGCACCCGCGTTGAGCTGTACGCAAACGTTGGTGACGGCAAGTCCGCTGAGAAGGCTGCAAGCCTGAAGGCTGAGGGTGTTGGCCTGCTGCGCACCGAGTTCGGCTTCCTGGGCCACGACTCTGAGCCTTCTATCGAGACTCAGGCTAAGACCTACAAGTCCGTGTTTGACGCATTCCCCGGCAAGCACATTGTGGTTCGTACCCTGGACGCTGGTGCTGACAAGCCCCTGCCGTTCCTGAACGTGAACCCCGAAGAGAACCCCGCGCTGGGTGTTCGCGGTTTCCGTACTGACTGGACCGTTCCGGGCGTTCTGACCCGCCAGCTGGAGGCTATCAAGGCTGCTTCTGAGGACTCCGACGCTGACATCTGGGTTATGGCTCCGATGATTTCGACCACCTCCGAGGCACGCAACTTCGCGAACATGCTCAAGGAGATTGGCCTGCCCGTTCACGGTGTGATGGTTGAGACCCCCGCAGCTGTGATGAACGCTGAGGCAATCCTGGGCGAGGTCGACTTCGTGTCCATTGGTACCAACGACCTGACCCAGTACACCATGGCGGCTGACCGCCTGCTGGGCGACCTGGCGCACCTGAACAACCCCTGGCAGCCTGCAGTGCTGAAGATGATCAAGATGACCGTTGAGGGTGCTCAGCGTGCATCGGTCACCGCGGGTAAGAAGAAGTACGTGAGCGTCTGTGGTGAGGCTGCTGCTGATCCGGCTCTGGCTGTTGTTCTGATTGGTCTGGGCGTTGACACCCTGTCCATGAACGCTGGCGCTATTCCCGCTGTGGCTGCGGTTCTGAAGTCCGTGACCAAGGAGAAGGCACAGCAGATTGCGGCTATCGCTCTGCAGCAGATTTCTTCTGCTGAGGCGAAGGAGAGCGCACGCAAGGCTCTGCCGATTCTGGACGAGCTGGGCCTCTAAGCCTTAAAACAATTTCGGGCTGCCTGCCGCTTCTTGATGGGGTGTGCTGGGCGGTGCCTGAGTCCATGAAAATGCCGGGTGTAGAGTTTTATTTCTGCATCCGGCATTTTTTGTACTTGTTAGCGTATGGCTGAACGGTACAATTTATAGAGTAAGGGCGGGTCCTGAAGCGCCCCGTTCATTTAGAATAGGTACTGATATAGTTCGGTTCCTTGATCAAAGGAGAAACATAATGGCAGAGCGCGAAGCCACTATTGCAAGCCGTGTTGGCCTGCACGCACGTCCGGCAGCTATCTTCGCTGAGGCAGCTGGCGACCTCCCCGTCGAGGTCACCATCGCAGCTAAGGGCGAGCCCGCAGATGAGGCTATGGACGCTGCATCGATTCTGTCCCTGATGTCCCTGGGTGCAAAGCACGGCGACGTTGTTGTCCTGCGCGCTGAGGGTGAAGGTGCTGAAGAGGCTCTGGACTCGCTGGTTAAGATCCTCGAGACCGACCACGACGCTGAGTAATTGACTTTCGCCTCTGAAGTGACCCCGAGCGGTGCGCTTCGGATGCTGTGAAGGCTACAGCCTTAAAGCGTGAATATCCCGTCACTTCGGTGGCGGGATATTTTTTGTTATGAATAATTCATTTTTTATTGAGGTGTGAGTGGGGGTAGATGGGGGATATTTCTCTGCAAATCTTAATGTATATATAACCTTTATTTTTCCTCGAAAATAGCTCTAGAAATATCTCCCAAAATATCTTCTGTACAGTAGTGACCTGGATTTCTCTTCATATCAATGAACCTTTCTACCGTAAGTTCCGCAGAGCGCTTTTGCTCACAAAATCACCGGGCAGAAAAGTGATATTTCTGCTCTTCAGTGCTACCGCAGAATCGTGCCCTTGTTAGACTAAAAAGGCACTGTCTATCTGGGAGGGACATTGGCAGAATCGAGGAACACCCCCGCGACCCCCACATCGCGGGAAGCTTCGCATGCAGGCGAAGCAAACACTGCCGCAACGGAAGGAAGCGAGCAGAATACCACCGCGGGCTACATCGCTGGCAAACGCGGTTTTCCCCTGGTTTCACTAGACCAGGTCACCGACGAGAAATTGCGCCGCGTGCTGGCTCAGCATGCTACCTCCGCGACAAGCCAGGAGGGCACCGTTAAGGCAGAAGCAGTGAGTGAGGTGCTCCAGGAAGCTGCTGCCGACATGGGCATTACCCCGCAGGAGACCGCAGAGCCCGATTGTGGCCCGGAACTGTGCCCCCACGAGCACGATCATGGGGCGCGCACCGTCATTGACCCCTCCCTCGTGCCTGATGACGACCTGGATGCGTACCGTGAGGACCCTAACCCCGTCACATCCAGCAACTTGGTAACTGAGGCGGCGCTGACTCGCCCCTCCCAGCCGGTGCCCATGACCGGCATGATTCCGCAGGTGCCCAACTCTCACGCAGCCCGCCGCTTCGGCGCGGATCCTAGCGCAATGCCGAAGACCGGGCCTGTCTCGATGTCCACCACCTCCGTACCGCTGGTTGAGGGCGGCTCTCGCGGCCTGTTTGGGCGCGGTAGCGGTGGTCGCTGGGGTTCGCGTCGCTTCCGCTCCTTTGTGCGCACTGAGGAGGCGGCACCCGCCGCCCCGCGCGGTGCCCAGCGCATCGCGCAGCGCCAGTTCGTGCCGACGATCCGCTCTGAGGAGCATGAGCGCCGTGAGGCGTTCCGCCGTGAGAAGGAGTACGCCCGCGATACTCTGAACTTCACCCTGCGCCTGGCGGAGGCGATGTTCCACTACGGTGCGGACGCAATGGACGTGGACTCGGCGATTATTGCGGTCTCTTCGGCGTACGGGCTGGACTCGGTGGAAGTCGATATTACGAACCAGTCGGTGACCATCAACTACACGTCGGACCCCGATATTTACATGGAGTCCCGCATCGCCAAGCGCAATGCGAACGCTGACGAGCGCTTTACCCACACCCTGGTGCGTGTGGTTCGTTCCTCTACGGAGAACTACGAGGCGCTTTCTGAGGTGTACGGCCTAATCTACAAGATTACTCGCGGTGGTATGACCCTGGAAATGGCTGATTTGAAGCTGAACCAGATTACCCCCCGACCCAAGCCGTTCCCGCCTCTGGTGGTGTGGTTGGCGAACCTGGCGTGTGCCGGAACCCTAACGGCAGCGCTGGGTGCAAGTTTTGCGACGGCGTTGAGTGCGGCGATTATCTTTATTCCGGTGTACCTGCTGATTCAGTGGTTGAGTTCGATTGGTATTCCGGCGTTCTTCCGTATGGCTGCCAGTGCGGGTCTGATGACCTTCTTGGCGATTTGGCTGGGCGGTGAGGGATCCATTCTTTCGGTGTTGCAGCGTCAGGGGGAGGCGATTTCGGCGCCTCTGGTGGTGGCTGCGGGCATGATTATGTTCTTGCCGACTCCGCGCCTGGTGGGTGCCGTGCAGGACGCGATTAATGGCTTCCCGGTGACGGCTGCGGGTCGTTTCGTGTCTACGGGCATGAGCTTCTTAGGTCTGGTGGTTGGCATTGCGACCGCGGTGAGTGCGATCAATATTTTCAACGGCCCGACCCTGGATATTGAGCAGCTGCGTTTTGAGCCGACGACCCCGCTGGTGGCGTCTTTCTTCTTCATTGTTGCGATTGCGACCTTTGCGGTGACCTTGCAGACGAAGCTGGTGAAGGTCGGGTGGCTGATGGTCATTACGGGCTGCGGTTTGGCGGCGTATTACGGTTATGAGTTGCTGGCTGGCCCGAGTACTGGTCGCGGTCCGACGGCGTGTGCGGCGGTTGTGATCGGTGCGTTGAGCACATATTTTGCGTACCGTCTGCATGTGCCTCAGGCGATCTTCTCGATTCCGGCGATTACGTTCTTGCTGCCGGGTCTGTCGTTCTTCCGCGGCATGTATCTGTTGACGGTTGAGACGGACGTGATTCTGGGTATGCAGAATATGATTACGGCGGTTTCGATTGTGGTGGCGATGGCTTCGGGGGTTGCGTTGGGTAATTACACGATGCAGTATGCGCTACAGCGTTTTACGACTCCGCGAAACGTGGAACCGGCGGATTCTTAGCCCTTTTCAAGGTTATATAGCCAATATCGCATATATTGGATGTGGGGAAGGGGCGGTAGCCTGCGAGGTGAACTCATAAGCTACCGCCCCTTCACTATGCCCATTGCGCCAGCTCTCATACTGGCTCATGTGCTGCGCCTAGCGGACCGTCCAATCCACCGGCTCCGCCCCCTGCTGCACCAGCAGGGAATTTACGGTCGAGAACGGGCGCGAACCGAAGAAACCACGGCGAGCAGACAGTGGCGAGGGATGTGCCGACTCCACGCTCGGGTACGGCTGCAACATGGGTGCGCACTTGCGCGCATCCGCACCCCACAGCAGGCCAACCAGCGGCTGGTTACGCGCCACCAGTGCACGGATAGCGCACTCGGTGATTTCCTCCCAACCCTTGCCGCGGTGCGAACCCGCATCAGACTCACGCACCGTCAAAACCCTGTTGAGCAGCATGACACCCTCATCAGCCCAACAGGACAGGTCGCCGTGATTAGCCGGGGCGATACCCAGATCGTCTTCAAGTTCCTTGTAAATATTGTTCAGCGAACGAGGCAACGGCATACCGCGGTGCACCGAGAACGACAGACCCATCGCATTGCCCGGAGTAGGGTAGGGGTCCTGACCAATAATGAGGACCTTCACCTGGCTCATCGGGCGGCGGAACGCATTGAAAATATCGGCGGCAGGCGGGAAAGTGCGGTAACCCGCCGCGTGCTCCTCACGCAGGAAAGCGCCCATCGCGTGAATCTGCTCTTCGACGGGGGCGAGGGCTGCCGCCCAATCCTCGCTCATAATGCTGCTGAGGGGCTGGTTCATAAATCTCCTCGGGGAATCTCCTGGTGCTGACGCGACCCGGACGGTGACGGGGCCGGGCGCGCTACGGTTACTTCTCTTCTAGACTGAAGTTCTCTTCTAGACTGAGTTTCTCTTCTAGACTAGGGGATGACGAATACTTGCGGTAGGCGACGCCAACCGCGGCAGGTGAACTACAGACAGGAGGGAACATGGCAGAACAGGAACGCGCCGAAACCACTGAGATCCAGGCAGAGGCAGGGGCTCATGCGGAGGCAGAGAACCAGGTAGAAATACAGAATCAGCCGGAAGCGCAGCAGCAGCCCGGTGGCCTGACCCCGGTGGAGCGCCGCATCCTTGAGGTGGAGCGCCGCCGCTTCAAGCACCAGGGTTCCAAAGAGAAGGCGATTATCGCCGCCGGATTCACCCCGATTGCCTACTACCAGCGCCTGAACGTGATGCTGGACGATGAGCGGGTACGCGCCGCAGCGCCGCAGATGATCGACGTTCTGCGCGTCCGCCGAGACGCTGACTAGGGGCTCAAACTGGGGGAGTCGTGCGAGCTTTCCAACTCCTGCTTTCAACCCCGCGCACCTCAAGTTCAGCTAGAGATTGAACACTGTGCGGTGCCCGTCTCTTTCACAGCCGGTTGCGGGGCGTTCACGTTGGTTCTCGCTAGTTGAGACGGTACTCTAGGTACTAGAACACCAAGACCGTACCTTCCGTAGCCGCGCGATGCGTCAGCCCATGCGCCAGGCAGGACGGTACGGTACCAGCCGGTAAACAGAGACCCGTGAAATGAGGATAAATGAGCTACCCCCGCGACGAATTTGACGAGGTAGACGAAAACACCGCCCGCCGCGGAACCTACCGCGCGGTCAATGCTGACCCGGCAAAGAGCCCCAAGGGTGCCATCCCCCTGGTAGCTGCAGGCGTAGTTGGTCTGCTCATCGGCGGCGCAATGTACGTGTACGCGCCGCGCACCGCCTCCCCGCAGTATTCGGCGTCCACCGCGAAGAGTAGCTCCGCCCCCGCAAGCGCCTCTGCGTCCTCTGCTCCGGCTAAGGCTTCCGCCTCGGCAAGTGCTACGAAGACCGGTCTGGCTGAGTCCATCTCTGTGGCGGTCTACAATGCGGCGGCTCCGGCGGGTAGTGCATCCCGTGCGGCGGCTCTGCTGACCGGCTACACCATCAACGAGACGGCAAACTACACGGGTGTGGCACCGGCAACCAGCGTGGTCTACTACGCTGAGGGCTACCAGTCGCAGGCACAGAGCATCGCCTCGAAGCTGGGCATTACTCAGGTGCGCCAGGCGACCGCCAACGTTGAGATGGGCAACCACGAGGTCATCGTGATTCTGTCGTCGGATTACACCGCCTCCGCTACTGCCGCGGAATAGGTTTAGGCGGTTGCTCGGGTGATTCTAAGCCCGCGAGTCTAAGCCCTCGAATCTGAGCCCGCGCCTACTGTTTCTGCCATAACGACTTCTGCTCAACCCCACCCGTGCATTCCCACTGATGCACCGGTGGGGTTGATGCTTGTAACGCCCCTTTTGGTGGGGTTGATGAGCGCAGATTAAGCACTGGGCGATTAACCCTTCAACCTTGGGCTTAAACGTTTGCTCCATGCCGGTGCGGGTGCCACAATTGATGTAGCATTCGGGTGCTTTATGCCCTACTCTGCCCGCGCCTCCGTAACGGGGGCGTTGTGGAGGGGCAGCCACCCGATTTTAGATGTACCGCACCCGCAGGGGTGAAGGAAAAAATCCGATCGTCCAGGAGGACACTTATGGCAAAGCTCATTGCTTTTGACGAAGAGGCACGCCGCGGCCTTGAGCGCGGTTTGAACACCCTCGCCGATGCAGTGAAGGTGACCCTCGGCCCCCGCGGCCGCAACGTTGTGCTGGAGAAGGCGTGGGGCGCCCCCACCATCACCAACGACGGTGTCTCGATCGCGAAGGAAATCGAGCTGGAGGATCCGTACGAGAAGATTGGTGCGGAGCTCGTCAAGGAAGTTGCTAAGAAGACTGACGACATCGCAGGTGACGGTACCACCACCGCTACCGTTCTGGCTCAGGCACTGGTTCGCGAGGGCCTGCGCAACGTGGCTGCTGGCGCTGACCCGCTGAGCCTCAAGCGCGGCATTGAGAAGGCTGTTGAGGCTGTGACCGAGGCTCTGCTCTCCTCCGCGAAGGAAGTTGAGACCGAGGAAGAGATTGCCGCAACCGCGTCTATTTCCGCTGGTGACGCTGAGATCGGCAAGCTCATTGCTGAGGCAATGGAGAAGGTCGGCAAGGAAGGCGTCATCACCGTTGAGGACTCCAACACTTTCGGTCTGCACCTGGAACTGACTGAGGGTATGCGCTTCGACAAGGGCTTCCTGTCCGGTTACTTTGTGACCGACCCGGAGCGTCAGGAAGCAGTCCTGGAGGACCCCTACATCCTGGTTGTGAACCAGAAGATTTCGAACGTTAAGGACCTCGTCCCCGTCCTGGAGAAGGTCATGCAGTCCGGCAAGCCGCTGCTGATCGTTGCTGAGGACGTTGAGGGTGAGGCTCTGGCTCTGCTGGTGCTGAACAAGATGCGCGGCTCCATCAAGTCTGTGGCTGTGAAGGCTCCGGGCTTCGGTGACCGCCGTAAGGCTCAGATGGCTGATATCGCTATCCTGACCGGTGGCCAGGTCATTACCGAAGAGGTTGGCCTGTCCCTGGACGCAGCAACCCTGGACATGCTCGGTTCCGCTCGCAAGGTCGTTGTGACCAAGGACGAGACCACCATCATCGAGGGTGCAGGCGACGCAGCAGCTATCGAGGGTCGCGTGGCTCAGATTCGCGCAGAGATCGCTAACTCTGACTCCGACTACGACCGTGAGAAGTTGCAGGAGCGCCTGGCTAAGCTTGCCGGTGGCGTAGCCGTGCTGAAGGCTGGTGCCGCAACCGAGGTTGAGCTGAAGGAACGCAAGCACCGCATTGAGGATGCTGTGCGTAACGCTAAGGCTGCTGTTGAGGAGGGTATCGTCCCCGGTGGTGGCGTTGCTCTGATTCAGGCCGGCGTGAAGGTCTTCGACAAGCTGGAGCTGACCGGCGATGAGGCGACCGGCGCGAACATTGTGCGCGTGGCTATTGACGCACCGCTGAAGCAGATCGCTGCTAACGCTGGCCTGGAGCCGGGCGTTGTGGTTGACCGCGTTCGTTCCCTGCCTGCTGGTACCGGCCTGAACGCTGCAACCGGCGAGTACGAGGACCTGATGGCTGCCGGTATTGCTGACCCGGTGAAGGTGACCCGTTCGGCTCTGCAGAACGCTGCGTCGATTGCTGGTCTGTTCCTGACCACTGAGGCTGTTGTTGCGAACAAGCCGGAGCCCGCTGGTGCGGCCGCTCCCGGTGCGGACGGCATGGCAGGCATGATGTAATAACTTTTTGTCCCTGATGGGGCAAAAAGTTATGGAATCCGTGGCGCGCGAAGCGTGACACGGTGGTGACCTGGCGCTGGTACTCAAACCGGCGCAGGTCCACGCATCCGTATGAGGCGGGGGCGGCTACCCACGATGGGTGGCCGCCCCCGCTTTTTGTGTGCTTGTTTCTGATGCCCGCGCATCCTGCGTCTTTGACGGGCCGGCGGCGTGCCGGCTCGTGGAGGCGGTAAAATGGTGCCCCTATGGAATGTGCCTATTTTCGTGATGACCTCTGCTCCTCCTGCCCCAGCATTGAGACCGCCTACACCGCGCAGGTGCAGGCGAAGCAGGAGCATGCCCGCGCCCTGCTTGCCGCGTACCCGCAGCTGCAGTGGCTGGATCCGGTGACCAGTGCGGAGGCGGGCTTCCGCAACAAGGCGAAGCTTGTGGTGGGCGGTTCGGCGAAGAACCCGACCCTCGGCATTGTGGATTACCGTACGGGCGCATCCACTGATCTTGGCGAATGCCCGCTCTATATGGAGCCGATTCAGGCGGCTATTCCGGTGCTGCACGAGCTGATTCAGCGCGCAGATTTGACGCCCTATGACATTCCGAACCGTCGCGGTGAGCTGAAGAATATTCTGGTGACGGCTTCGGCGGCGGGCGAGCTGATGGTGCGTTTCGTGCTGCGTTCGAAGAAGCTTCTGGTGCCGATTCGCCGCCAAATGGACTGGCTGAATGAGCGGCTGCCGAACCTGGCGGTGCTGTCGGTGAACCTGCTGCGTGAGCCGGTAGCACGTGTTGAGGGTGACGAGGAGATTATTCTCTCGGAGCGTCAGACCCTGCCGATGCAGGTGAATGACCTGACCCTGCATTTGCGTCCGCAGAGCTTCTTCCAGACGAACACGAAGGTCGCTGAGGCGATGTACGCGCAGGGTCGTGAGTGGGTGCGTGAGGTGGCTCCGCGCTCGCTGTGGGATCTGTACTGCGGTGTGGGCGGTTTTGCCCTGCATGCCGCTTCGGTGATGGATGGCGGCTCGGTGACGGGCATTGAGATTAGTGCGGAGGCGGTTGCTTCGGCACAGCGCACGGTCGCTGAGTACGGTCTGGAGGGCGTGGACTTTTCGGCTCAGGATGCGCCGGAGTTCGCGGTGTCTTCGGGCGCGGTGCCGCAGATGCTGGTGGTGAATCCGCCGCGCCGCGGTATTGGTGAGAGCTTGTGTGCGTGGATTGAGGGTTCGGGTATTGACCGTGTGGTGTATTCGAGCTGTAACGCGGTGACTTTGGCGAAGGATCTGGAGCGTATGCCCTCGTATGCGCCGGTGCAGGGCCGTGTGCTGGACATGTTCCCGCATACGGACCACTATGAGGTTATGACGTTGCTGAAGCGCGGGTAGGTTTCTCGGGTCAAGCGCTCATTCCTATCCCAAGTCCGCGAGCAGATACATAACACTAGGGCGCGAGCAGGTGATTTTTGGCCGAGCAGGTAGTATTTTTCCTGCATGCTCGGCCAAAAATCACCTGCTCGCGGTGTTATCAGGGTTGCCCGCAACGTGGCGGAGGTGAGGCGATGATGCCCCGAGGCGATATACAGAGCACAGTCATGCACCCGCACGGCTCTTTGCCTCATTCCGCGATTCCTGCGCCCGTATCGCTCGCGCAGTCGGGCCGAGAATGAACGTGAATACGGTGGCGATGATGAAGAGTGCCCCTCCGGTAACAATGGTGTTGATCGCGCCGAACGCTGGTACCGCCCATCCGGTGATGAGGTACCCGACCATACCCGCTAGGGAGAAAACCACACCCATGAAGCTGTAGACGCGCCCGCGCATGTGTTCGTCGATAGCGTCTGCGAAGAGGACTTGCCCGAGCACTTCTTCGGGTCCGTAGAACATGCCCCAGATGAACCAGAGCACGAGTACCGCCCACAGCGCCGGGTGTAGTCCCATACTCAGACAAACGGCGCCGTAGCCGAGTCCGGAGATGCACATCCACCCGCGTTTGGTCATACGCACCCGCCCGGCGCCTGTACCGACGCCGAGTTTGGCTGAAAGCCAGGAGCTGATCACGCATCCGGCGGCGTAGACGGAAGTTGCGATTCCGAAGGCGGTGTAGTCGTGCCCGAGGCCGCGGGTGAGGTATTCGAGCATGGGCAGGGTGGTGATGGGTACGGCGGCGATGGAGAGGAACCAGAAGGTGAGCATACCGCGCACGATGGGGTTGTGTGCGGTGTAGGCGGCGCCTTCGCGCAGGAGTCTGCCGGTGTGGTGTTCCTGCACGGTGGCGGTGCGTTCGGCGTGGGTGAGGTCGTAGTTGCGTATGGTGGCGACGGTGAGGGCAGCGAGCAGGTTGAGGGTGCCTGCGAATCCGACGGCGAGGGCTGGGGTGGTGAAGGATGCGACGGCGGCTGCGATGGTGGGGCCGAGGGTTTGGGCGAGGAAGATGAGGCTGCCGCGGCGTGCCATGTATTTTTGGTAGTCGTCGCCGAGCAGGGAGGGCATGGCGGCGGAGGCTGCGGGGGATGAGAAGGTGCCGAAGGTTGAGACGAGGAATGCGATGGTGAGGAAGGCGGGTAGTCCTGCGGCGGCGTAGAGGGCTGGGGATGCGATGAGTAGGGCGGCGCTGGCGAGCCTGAAGCTGACGGTGAGGGTTTTGCGGTTGAATTTGTCGGCGATAGCGCCTGCGAATGGTGCGAAGAGGATGACGGGGACTGCCTCGACGACCATGACGATAGCGGAGTGGGCGAGGTCGCCGGTGGCGCCGTAGGTCAGCAGGGGCATGGCGATAGCTTGGATACTGGACGCAAGAGCATCAGAAACCTGCGCGGTCAGGAGCGTGAGCTGCCCGCGTGCGTTCAGCGGCGTTGCTGATGTGGGTTTTGCGGTCGCGTCTGATGTGTTTGTTGGAATGCGCGACGCAGGTGATTCAGGGTGCTCAGGCGAAGGGTCTGTGGTGCGTCTCATAATACTGTGGATTCTATCACGGGTAAGAACGCTGTAACCGAGGCGAAACAAGACACAAGATGCGCGAGCAGATAACAGTCCGTTATCTTCTCGCCGAAATATTATCTGCTCGCGGTGTTATCGGGGTTGCCCGCAACCGGGCGGTGGCGTCTCGGGCTGGTTGTGTCCGAGGCGCCACCGCTTTTTCGTTCCCCTCTAGCGGGCGTGAAATCCTAATCCTACGCCGCGAAATCCTGCGCGGCGAGAATACCCGCCGCGTACGCCGCCTGACCCACGTGCTGGGTTGCGTCGTCAATCAGGCTGACCAGGCGCATACCGCGAGTTACCGGCGGAGTCCACGAACGGTCAATAATCTCGCTCAAATCAGCCTCGCTCAGTGTCTGCGCGTAGTCGGCAAGCGCCTCGTCGGTCGCCACAAGGTATTCCACCAGCAGGGCAGAATCTTCAACCACAATGGAGCGTGCTTGCTCGGCGGTGTGGCCGTAGCCCATGGTGTCGCCGAGCTCGCCCAGGTTGAAACGCTCCCTGAAACCCTGAGTCTCCCAGACCTGCGGCTGACCGTTCAGGGCGGAAAGCTGCATGTCCATCTGCCGTCCGGCGTGCCAGAGTAGCCACGCAATAGAGTTCGGGTGCCCGCCCGGGTGGGCGTTGAGCGCCTCAGCTGATAGCCCCTTGACGGCTACGGCGGCTTCGATGCCGGGGCGGCTGGCGGCGTCACGCAGAATGTCGTGGGTTTTCATGGAATCCTCCTGAAGATGCTGGCTCCTCGCAGGGAGCCGGGTAGTTTCAGTCTACGCCCGCGTGTTCGCTGCCTTGAAAGAGTCGCCTTGAAAGAGTCGGTTTGGAAGAAAAAATGTGACGCTCGGGAATAATACTTATTTCTTTCCGTTGAACTCTGTGAAGACATCATCATCTAAATTTCACAGGAGAATATTATGACCACCCCCGCTCAGCTGCACTTTGACATGGTCGTCATCGGCTTCGGCAAGGGCGGCAAGACCCTCGCCGGCGCATACGCCAAGACCGGTAAGAACGTTGCCCTCATCGAACAGTCCAGCGGCATGTACGGCGGCACCTGCATCAACATCGGTTGCGTACCCACCAAGGCGCTCGTGCACCGCGCCGACGAGTTCCGCGCCAGCGGCGAGCGCAGCCTTGAAGAAGCAAACGCCGCCTACGAATCCGCCGTGGTTTTCCGTGACAAGCTGACCGGCATGATGCGCGCCAAGAACCGCGAGATCCTGCTGTCCAACGAGACCGCTAAGCTCATTGACGGTCACGCACGTTTCATCTCCGACACCGAGGTTGAGGTCACCGCGGGCGAGGACACCCTGCGCGTTACCGCCGACTACTTCATCGTCAACACCGGTGCCGTTTCTATTATCCCTCCGATTGAGGGTATCCGCGAATCTGAGCGTGTGCTCACCTCCACCGAGCTGCAGAAGCTCACCCCGCGCCCCAAGCGCCTGGGCATTATCGGTGGCGGCCCCATCGGTGTTGAGTTTGCCGGTATTTTCTCCTCCTACGGTACCGAGGTGACCATTCTGGACGGCGCACCCGCCCTCTTCGGCCGCTACGATGAGGACGTTGCCCAGGTTGCCCGCGAGATTATCGCAGACCAGGACATTGCCGCTCATACCGGCGTGCGCGTGCAGTCCTTCAAGGACGGCGCTGACTCGGTGACCGTGACCTACCTCGACTCCGAGGGCGCTACCCGGGAGCTGGAGGTGGACTACGTGATGGTTGCGACCGGCCGCAAGCCCGCCACCGAGGGTCTGGGCCTGGAGAACACCAGCATCGAAACCAACGACCGCGGCGCAATTGTCGTGGATGAGCACCTGCGCAGCACCGTGCCGAACATTTTCGCGCTCGGTGACGTGAACGGCGGCCCGCAGTTCACCTACATCTCCATGGATGACTACCGCGTGGTGCTCTCCCAGCTGGTCGGTGACGGTTCCCGCTCCACCAAGGACCGCAAGGCAGTGGCTTCGACCATTTACATGAACCCGCCGCTGTCTTCCGTGGGTCTGACCGAGCGTGAGGCAATCGAGGCTGGCCACAAGGTGAAGGTCGCTTCGAAGCCGGTTGCCGCGGTTGCCGCGATGCCGCGCGCTAAGACTATGGAGAACCCGCGCGGCATCATGAAGTTCGTGATTGACGCGCAGAGCGACCAGATTCTGGGCGCCCAGCTGCTGGTAATCGAGTCCATGGAGGTTATTAACCTGGTGGCTCTGGCGATGCGCCACGGCATTACTGCTTCGCAGCTGCGCGATGAGATTTACACTCACCCCTCGATCACTGAGGGTCTGAATGAGGTTCTTGCCGTCGCGGCGCCCGTAAATTAGTTGAACTAGAATCGCGGCTGAATTCGCGGTTCGTATAGCGTTTCTGCTTGTCCGAGTGCTTCCCTGCCCGTTCCTCCCGTTGTGCTATCAACGGGGGTGCGGGTGGGGAAGCATTTTTGTTAAAGTTCAGATATACCTTGTAGCTAAGCATGCCCTAAGATGGTTATGAGATAAGCGCAAGCTCACCGATTGGGTGGTCAGCGCGAGAGGGCTCGGAGGAGACACCCACTCGCGGCTACACCCACCACAGCACACCGCCTGCGCCGCGCATACAACCGAAAACCATAGGCACAAACCGGGAGAATCATGGCACTGCCCAAAATCAAGCCCTACACCTACATTGACCGTGAGCACAGCAACCGCGTGAACTGGCCCGTGGACCCCTCCCGCGCTGTACTGCTCGTACACGACATGCAGGTACACTTCGTCCAGGCTTTCGAAGGGGCCAACCTGGGTGAGGGTAACAACAACCCGGACGCCCAGATTAACATCGCCATTCGGAACCTGCGCCGCCTCATTGACGCCGCCCACGCCGCCGGAATCCCGGTCTACTACACCGCACAGCCGCCGCGCCAGAACCCCGAAGACCGCCGTCTGCTCATCGACTTCTGGGGCGACGGCCTGCAGAACGACGAGTCCGCCCGCGTGCTCGACGAACTGGCACCCACCGACCGCGACACCGTGCTGACCAAGTGGCGCTACTCCGCGTTCGTGCGCAGCCCCTTCGAGGACCTGCTCAAGGAGTCCGGTCGCGACCAGCTCATTATCGGCGGCGTGTACGCGCACATTGGCTGCCTGACCACCGCCCTGGAGGCGTTCATGCGTGACATTCAGCCGTTTATGGTTGCGGATGCGCTCGCCGACTTCTCGGAGGAGGAGCACCGCACGGCGTGCGAGTACGCTTCGGGTCGTTGCGCCCGCGTGCTGAACACCGCCGATGTGCTCGCAGACCTGCAGGCTGCTGAGACTGCTGAGGCTACTGAGGAGGCGCGCGCATGAGCTGGGTTATTGTGACCGGTGCGAACGGCGGTATTGGTGAGGCTACCGTCCACCAGCTGATTAAGAACGGTTATTCGGTATTTGCGGCTGACCTGGCGGAACAGCCCATTACCCCCTTCGGCACCTACGGGGATGCTATCTTCCGCTACCGTTCCGTGGACGTGACCAGCGAAGAGTCCGTTATCGCCCTCGCAGAAGCCGTGGCGGCACTCGACGAACCCATCACCGGTGCGGTGCTCGCCGCGGGCATCGCCCACAGCCAGCCGCTACTGGAAACCAGTTTCGCCACATGGAAGCGTCTGCACGCGGTCAACTCCGACGGCGTGTTCCTGTGTCTGCGCGAATTCGCGCGCATCATGATTGACCAGCAGGAGAGCGACCCGGCGAACAGCCGCTCCCTGGTGACGGTCGCCTCCAACGCGGCACGTGTGCCCCGCGCGGAGTTTGGTGCCTACGGTGCATCGAAGGCCTCGGCGGCGCGCGTGAGTTCCAGCTTCGGTCTGCAGCTTGCCGCGCACGGTATTCGCGTGAACTCGGTCTGCCCCGGCACCACCCGAACCCCTATGGTGACTGACGCCTGGGAGGGCGAGGACCGCTCCGCCCTGCCGGTTGCCGGTAACCCGCAAACGTTCCGTCTGGGCATTCCGCTGCGCCGTATTGCCGACCCGGCGGATATTGCGGCGGTCAACGCCTTCCTCATCTCGGAGGCGGCCCGCCACATCACCATGCAGGAGATTGTCGCCGACGGCGGCGCGACCCTCTAACGGCACCCCGCGTCCGGCGTTTAGATGCCCGGCGCGAACCCACACACCACTGATAGAAGTACGATGACGAACCTTCCCGATTTTATCTTTGCCACCGGCACCCGCGTCCTGCGCGCATCCGGTGCGATGACCCCTGTAACCTTCGATAATGCCCTGGACGAGGCGAAACGTGCCGGTAGCGCCGTCGTGGGTCTGATTCCTTTTGACCCCGATATGCCCGCCTACCTCTTCGTGCCTGAACGCCTGGAGGAACAGCAGGTACCGGTACCCGAGCAGACTGTGGCGCTTGCCGAGCCGGTATCGGTCACCGGCCGGCAGAACGACCGGTTCCGTGCCGCCGTTGCGACCGCCGTGGAGCGCATGAAGGCGGGTGAGCTGAGCAAGATCGTGCTTTCGCGTGTGCTCACCGCCCGCTACGCACCCGGCGCCCTCAACCTGGAGGCGCTGTACAACAACCTGCGCGCCCAGCAGCGTTCCGCGTTCAACTTTGCGGTGCGCCTGCCCGATGGTGAGCGCGGCATGAGCGGAAGCTACCTGATGGGTGCCTCCCCGGAGCTAGTGTTCCGCACCGAAGGCCGCGCCTTCAAGACCCACCCGCTTGCCGGTAGCGCCCCGCGCATTGCCGAGCCCGGTAGCGCCGAGGACGAGGCGATTCGTGACCGCCTGTTCGCCTCGCCGAAGGACCGCCACGAGCACGCCTACGTCATTAACGATATTGCCAAGCGCCTGGCCCCCATCGCCGAGGAGCTGAACGTACCGCAGGTGCCCTCGCTGCTGCAGACCCCGCAGCTTTGGCACCTGGCGACCCCCATCGACGGTGTGCTGAAGGAGGGTTTGACCTGCCTGGACGGTGCCCGCGCGATCCACCCGACTCCCGCGATTTGCGGTGCCCCCACTGAGAAGGCGCTGGAGCTGATTCGCCAGCTGGAGTCTTTCGAGCGCCGCTACTTTGGCGGCCTGGTCGGCTACATGGACGCCGAGGGTAACGGCGAGTGGGCGCTGGTGCTGCGTTGCGCCCAGGTCAGCCCGGACGAGGCGGTCCTGTACGCTGGCGCGGGTATTGTGGCTGAGTCCGACCCGGAGCTGGAGCACACGGAGACCGGTACGAAGCTCGGCAGCTTCGGTCGCGCACTGGGCGTGGATACCCTGGGCGAAGATACCCCTTAAGCTCTGCCTAGAACGCCTTGACGAGGCAGAATACAACGGCTGAATACGGTGACTTCATAAAACGACGGAACGCGCTCGCTGGCATGGCGGGCGCGTTCCGTCGTTGTATGAGTTGGTAGGGGATTGAGCGCGACTAATCGGTGAGCAGGCGCTTGAGCTCCAGAGGGGTAGCCACCGGCAGAAGCTCGACCTCAACCTGCACGGGCTCACCCTGGGCTGGCTCACTATGGGCAGGGTTCTCAACGGCCAGGGCGATGAGCATCTTCTGGGCGTGCTCGGGGTTCTCCGCGTCGGGGAGCGCCACGGGTACCCACTGCAGGCTAAAGCTTCGCTCGGCAGCCTCGCCACCCTGATTACCGCCCTGATCGCCGCCGCCCTGAGCCGCGGGCGCGCTAAAGGTCGCTTGGGCGGTCAAGCTGTCCTGAGTCAGTACGCGCAGGGCGCCAGGCTCGGGGGTGCCACCGCCCAGAAGGTCCCCCGGGACCTCCTCGTTCATGGCAAGTTCGAGCGCATCCAGCAGGCCATCGGTGAGCTGCACCCGAACCAGGGACGGCACTACGCTCAGGCCGTGGCCGGTCGCCTTGAGTACCGCCTCCTTAGCGGTCCACAGCGCCACAGAGAGCAGGTGCAGTACGGGCGCGGGGCGTTCCTGCGCCACCCGCTCATAGAACGTGCGTTCTTCATCGGAGAGCGCCAGGCGCGCAAAACCGGAGAACAAGCGAGCATCCAGGGTCTCAACATCCACGCCGAGCACCGCCGAGGAATTACGGCTAAACGCACCCACCACCAGCGGATTCACCTGCGACATATTGAAATTTACGCCCGCAATACGCGGCTTACCGTGCTTCTTACCGCTGGTGCACAGGGTGCAGGAACGATTCACCTCAATCTCAGAAGCAGCACTGGACGGCACATCCAGACGAGCTGCCGCCATAGCGCGCATGAGCGCCTGAGTGCTCAGGTAGCTGACCGCCGCCGTGGAGGTCGGCAACTGCGCCGCATGCTGCTGCTCGGCAAGACCCAGGTAGCTCAACCAGCTAAAACGCAGGGAACCGTACATGGTGCGGGTGGGAAGAGCGAAAATCTGCACGCGCTCGCTCGGACGGGCGGTAGGGCGCTCCGGGCGCTGTGCGCTGGGTGTTTCGGGGGCAGAATAGCTCATAGGTTTAGTGTACCCGCCCGGCAATACGGCAATGGGCGCTACAGGGCTGCTTGAGGTTGTCCACAGCTGCGACCGCGCGCTACGCACCCTCGCCGCCGGTGCGGTAAAGTCATCACAGACATCATTACGGACAGCCGCCCGCACAATAGAGCGGCGGTGCAGAAAGAAGGTACCGTGAACAGCACGCAAGAGATCATTGCCGCCGCAGACGGCTCGGCGCTGGGCAACCCCGGACCGGCGGGCTGGGCATGGTATATCGACGACGACCACTGGGCGAGCGGCGGCTGGGCGCACGGCACCAACAACATGGGTGAGCTCAAAGCTGTCCTGGACCTGTTCGAGGCGACCGCATCCCGCCCGGAGGCGAAGCTGCGCGTGTACTGCGATAGCCAGTACGTCATTAACTCGCTGACCAAGTGGATGCCCGGCTGGAAGAAGAAGGGCTGGAAGAAATCCGACGGCAAGCCTGTGCTCAACCGCGACCTTCTGGAGGCGCTGGATCAGGCGCTGACCGGCCGCGACTACGAGTTTATTTGGGTGAAGGGCCACGCGGGTCACGAGCTCAACGAAAAGGCGGATTCCCTGGCGAATGGTGCCGCGCGCGCCTACCAGGAGGGCCGTGAACCCGCGCACGGTCCCGGCTTCGGTGTCTCTGCTGAACCCACTACTGCGGCTGAGCCTGTGGAGGCTCCGGCTGTTGAAGTGCCGATTGTGAACGCTCCGGTTGCAGAACCTGCCCTCTCTGACGTTGCGCTCTCTGATTCGGCGCCCTCCGAGTCTTCCGCGGACGCCCACCTGCCCATGCAGGAATTCACCGCAGCCGAGATCGAGAACGCCCAGCGCGGCGTGGAGAGCCTGCGCCTGTCCGGTCTGTTGCGCCCCGCCTCCGCGGTGAACGCCCCCGACCCGGAGGCGGTCCGCACCCGCAAGGAACAGCTGGCGCTCGCGGCAGAGCGTGCCGCTGAGCGTGACGCAAAGGCACTGGCACGCCAGCAGGAGGAGACCGCTCAGCAGGCATCGAGTGCCGCGCAGGCGGAAGAAGAGGATGACCTGACCGGTCTGGAAGAGTTCGCAGGTCTGGACCCGAACGATGTTGACCCGGCGGAACTGCTGGGCGAGACGGAAGCGCACGCAGAAGAGCAGGCGGTAGAGCCCGCCGCGGCGCCCGCACAGACTGTAGAGCCCGCTCAGGTTGAGGCACCCGTGAAGGACGCACCCGCTTCTGCCCCTGCGGCACCCGCGGCACCCGCTCTGAACCCCGAGGAAGCCGCCGCCGCAGAACAGCTACTCGAAAGCCGCGGCTCCGTCATGGAGGCACCGCAGCTGGAGTCCATGCTGCACGAGCGTCTGGTGTGGGTGACCGCCACCGGTAAGTCGGTGTCCCGCTCCTCGGTGCTGCAGTACCGCGAACGCGCCTTCACCCAGCAGGGTGCCCCACTCAAGCAGGGTATGCAGGTGCTGGATTCTTCCAGCGTGCTGGTTATGGCGGCGGTTGCGACCGCGCGTGGTCGCGTGAGCCGTTCGAGCATTTGGCATTACGATGCTGAGCGCGGCCTGTGGCGTCTGCGTTTCCGCCAGGAGACCCCTGCTTCCTAAAGCTCAGCTCCTAAAGCTCAGCTCCTAAGGAATGGGCTCTTGGGCGCAAAGATTTCCGTGCAATAAAACCCCGCCGCATCCTCATTCTCGAGGATGCGGCGGGGTTTTCTCAATAGATGTTCGCCGCCTTCTGGCAAATCTGGCGGGCGGTGTGCCGTGCGTCCGGGACCTTTTAGCTGTCCGGTCTGCCGCCTGCCTGCGGGTGGGCCTTAGAATCTGTAGCCCGGACCCCTTAGCCGACGAACATGGAGGCGTTAGCCTGCTCGGTGTCTGCGTAGTTTACGCCTGCGCGGGTGAGTGCCTCGTTGATCTGGGTGATGGATGCTTCGACCTGGCGCTGGGTTGCGTGCCACTGGTCCAGTACGCCCTGGAAGTTGGCAGATGCGGAGCCGGTCCAGGAGCTCTGCAAATCGTGCAGGGATGCGGTCATACCGTTGACGTCTGCGGTGATGGATGCGACGTAGGATCGTGCCTGTGCGCTCTTGGCTGCGATGACTTCGGAATCGACATTGAACTGTGCCATGGTTTTTCTCCTTTGAGATATGTGAGATAGGTGGGGCGGTTGCCCCGTGGTGGCGCTTGGGGTTTGGATCTCTGGAAGGGTTGAGTTCCTGACCGGAAGCTTGTTATCACTATATCTTTCAAAATGCATCAAATGAGCTGAAAAATGATTATTAAGTAAATCTGTGGATAAACCCGCCAGATTAGCTCTGCTATCTCGAAAAAATCGAAAACCCTCCCGAAAATGACGCCGCCATGACGCGCGCTCGGTTGCTCCCGCTGTTCTTTAGCCGCGCCGCTCCTTCTTACTCACGCTCTCTTTACTCGCGCCGCCGCGAGTTATCATCCCGCCTCCGGCGCACAGCAAAACCCCCGAACCGTAGAACACTCAAGTTCCACAATCCGGGGGTTTATGCGTCAGTGCTATTTCATCAGCTGATCGTCCGAGACGGGCGGCGGATAGAACGGCAAAGAAATCACGAAGGTAGCGCCGCCACCATCGGTCTCTTCAATGTGAATCCTGCCCTCATGCTGCTCGATAATCGCAGCCACAATGGACAGACCCAGACCCGTACCGCCGGTCTCACGCGAACGTGAAGCATCGGTGCGGTAGAAACGCTCGAAGACGCGCTCGCGGTCCTCGCCGTGAATACCGGGGCCGTGGTCGCGCACCTCCAGCACGGACAGCGGGAAGCCGGGAACCTCTTCGCGCACGCCCACCGCAATCTCCAGGGGAGAACCGTCGGGGGTATAGCGCATGGCGTTGGTTAGCAGGTTCGCCACGACCTGACGCAGGCGTGATTCGTCGCCGAGCACGGTTGCGGAGGTCGGTGCCACCTCTTCGTTCAGACCCACCAGGGACACTGCACGATCGGGCGCCGTAGCGTAGGCGTCGTTACTAGCGTCCACCGCCAGGTTGAACAGGTCGAAGGGTGCCAGCTTGGATTCGCGGCGCTCATCAATACGCGCCAGGGTCAGCAGGTCTTCCACGAGCTGACCCATACGCTTGGACTCCGATTCGATGCGGCTCATCGCGGTAGCGACAGCCTCGTCGGTCGGTAGCGCACCCTGACGGTACAGCTCCGAGTAACCTCGAATACTGACCAGAGGGGTGCGCAGCTCATGCGAAGCGTCACCCACGAAGCGGCGCATTTTCGCCTCGCTCTTCTCGCGGGCTTTGAAGAGCATTTCAATCTGGGTGAGCATCGTGTTCAGCGAAACCGCGAGGTTACCGATCTCGTTGCTGGGGTTGTAGTCCTCAATACGCTGAGAGAGGTCACCGGCAGCGATCTTGGCGGCGGTTTGCTCCACGCGAGCCAGCGGCTCGAAGGTGCGGGTCACAATCACCCAGGTCATTGCAATCGCGGAGGCGAGGGTCGCCAAACCAAACGCGAAGGTCAGCACACCTACGAGGGCGACCACCTGGTTCGTTTGTTTCAGCGGCATGGCAATAACCATGGATGCCGCCTCCGTCAGCCCAGAAGAATCTTTCGATTCAATGGGCACGGCGAGCACACGCCAATCGGAGGAGCTGCCCACCGAATTGACGGTGACTGCCTCCTCGTTTTGCTTGCGAACCTTCTCTTCGGTCCAGCCTTGCAGCGCCGGCTCGCTGAACTGTTCGCTGTCCTCGGACTTGAGCGAGTACAGTACGTTGCCGTCCTTGTCGAGCAGGTACAGGCGGTAGGTGCTCAGGGATTGTTCCTGGTTGCCGGAGGGGCGCACGGTCGCCAGCTGCACGAGTGAGGGGGCGCTGTTCTTCATCTCTTCATCCAGCTGGTGCACCATCTGGGCGCGCAGAGCGGAAATCGCTACCAGGCTCGTCACCGCAATGGAGAGGGCGATGAGCATGGAGGTGATGAGCACCAGCTGGGTGCGAAGGGAAAGAGACTGGGGGATCCGGTCGAGGGGTTTGAGCGCCACGTTAGCCTCGAGAACCGCGAATCATGTAGCCCACACCGCGCTTGGTATGGATGAGCGGCTCGTGGTTTTCACGGTTGTTGTCGATCTTGCGGCGCAGGTACGAAATGTAGGACTCAACGATGGAGGAGTCGCCGTTGAAGTCGTACTCCCACACGTGGTCGAGAATCTGCGCCTTGGACAGCACGCGGTTGGCGTTGAGCATCAGGTAGTGCAGCAGGTTGAACTCGGTGGGGGAGAGGTCAATCTCTTCGTCACCGAGGAACACTTCGTGGGTGTCCACGTTCAGGGTGAGGGCGTCAACGCGCAGTACGGCGTCGTCCTCTTCCTGGACGCTGCGGCTACGGCGCAGAATGGCGCGGATGCGGGCGATCACCTCGTCGAGGGAGAAGGGCTTGGTGACGTAGTCGTCACCACCGGCACCCAGACCAGTCACCTTGTCTTCGGTGGCGTCCTTTGCGGTCAGGAAGAGCACGGGGGTGGTGGTGCCGTTTTCGCGCAGGCGGCGGGTCACCTCGAAGCCGTCCATGCCGGGCATCATGACGTCCAGGACGATGAGGTCGGGATTTTCGGCGTGTGCCTTTTCGAGGGCTTCGCGGCCGTTGCCGGCGGTAACTACTTCAAAACCGGCGAAACGCAGGGAGGTGGCGAGCAATTCAAGAATGTTGAACTCGTCATCGACGACTAGGAGTTTTGCTTCAGCAGACATACTCTATCTTTCTCTCTGAATGGCAGGCTGTACTTGATAAGTGAATGATGTGTGTGAGCTTGGGGCTCAAATCTTTATGCCTTGTTGCGGCGCATGACCGACAGGATGAGTGCGGCCATGAGGGCGATAAAGGCGACGGGGAGGAGGACCAGCGGAATCTGGCTCATGAGGGCGGGCGGCGCTGCCCCAACCCACTTCATCACGAGCATGGCGACTCCGGTGAGCAGGCAAATCAGGGCGAGAAGCGCACCTGCCGCGCCGAGCCAACGGATAGCTCCGGCGTAGGGAAGGGGCGCAGGCGCCTGGTCTGCGGTACTGCGCGTGTCCTGTACGGGTTCATTACTCATAAATTTAACCGTATCAGCTCACACACAGCTGTTAATGGGTGAAGCCCCAGATTTAGCGGTTTGAGACTCAAATTCACAGCGTATGCGAAGCTTGGGGCGGGCGCCGCAATGTTTGCGCACGCGAGATGCTTTAATAGGGGTATGTCTGAACAGGTTATTGAACTGCTCCCCGAAACTATGCCCGCTACTGACGCGCCCGCAGAGTCCGTTGCGCCTTCTGCCGCGCCTGAGAGCACCGACGAGGGTAGCGCTGTACCTGCTGAGACTCAGCCCTCCGTGAACGCTGAGGAGACTGAGGCGGCTGATACGCCCGCTGAGGAATCTGCCTCTGAGGAATCTGCTGCCGAAGAAACCGCACAGAACGAAGACTCCACCCCCGACCCCTTCACCCCGCTGGATGAAGAGGTGGGCGCCCCCTCCCTGGGTGTTCCGCACAAGCTGCGCCGCACCTCCAAGGTGGATGAGATTCTTGCCGCCGCAAAGGATGTGGCTTTGCAGGGCGTTCAGGAAATCGCCCCGGCACACGCTATCGGCCTGGTACACCACGTGCGAGCCGAGGAAGAGCGTCTAAGTACGCACCTTTTCGAGTGCACCCTGCCCGGTTACCGCGGCTGGTTCTGGTTCGCGACCCTCTCGCGTGCGCCTCGCTCCCGCGTGGCAACGATCTGCGAGGTGGGCCTGCTGCCCGGCGACGACGCGCTCATTGCGCCGGATTGGGTGCCGTGGGCTGACCGCGTTCGCCCGGAAGACCTGGAGGAGAACGCCGAGCAGGAGAACGCAGAGTCTGCTGAAACCGCTGAGGCAGAGGAATCTGCTGAGCTTGCAGAGAACAAAGCGGAAGAGAACGAATCTGCCGTGGAAGAAACCGCTGAGGCTGAGTCCGCAGAGTAAGCCTACCGTCTACTCCTCTTAATAAGGGGTGGGTTAGCAAAAGCGTATATATCAAGGTGTCTTGAGTCGTCCAATGAGTTTTCATTGGGCGACTCAATGACTTAAGCCGTGGCAAAAGCCGCTGAAAAAGTACATAATAGATTATTGAATTAAGTAACGACTTAGGCAGTGCTATCTAAGTACTGTTGCGGTGATAGCTGGGAGAGATATATGACAGACCTCATCGATACCACAGAGATGTATTTGCGCACCATCCTCGAACTGGAGGAAGAGGGTATCGTCCCCATGCGTGCGCGCATCGCTGAACGACTCGAGCACTCCGGCCCGACCGTTTCCCAGACTGTGGCACGTATGGAGAAGCACGGCCTGCTCACCGTTGAGCCGGACCGCCACCTCGAACTGACCGAGGAAGGCCGCCACAAGGCGGTCGAGGTGATGCGTAAGCACCGCCTGGCTGAGCGACTGCTCTCCGACATTATTGGTCTGGAACTTGAGTACGTGCATGAAGAGGCATGCCGCTGGGAGCACGTCATGAGTGACAAGGTGGAGAAGCGCATCCTGGAGATGCTTAAGGACCCCAAGTTCTCCCCGTACGGTAACGCTATCCCCGGCCTGGAGGATCTGGGCCACACTAGCGAGAAGAACGACGAGCGTACCGTGCCCATGTCCCTGGCGGCACGCGACTCCGGTCCCGAGGACCGTTTCACTATTTCTCGCTTCCCCGAGTCCATTCAGACTGACGTTGAGCTGTTGAAGCTGCTGGCTGACGCAGGTATTGTCTACGGCGCATCGGTGTCCGTGGTTGCCGGTCAGAACGATGACGTGATTGTTCACGCTGATGGCGAAGAGGACACCCTCTCCCTGGATATGGACGTGGCAAACGCAATTGTGGTCAAGCGCGGCGGCAACCTCTAAGCTCTCATTCTGAGAGTCTGCTAACCCAGTTCACGCTAAACGGTGGTATCGCCTTCCTTTGTGGAGGCGGTGCCACCGTTTTTGTGCACGTGTTAGGGCTGCTCGGTCTTGCGGGGAGGTTTTGGGGAGCTGAGGTGCCTAGTGAGTGGGGTATTTCAGAGTTTGGTCATGTGCGCGGGCGCATATACTCCTCTCTCAGGGTTTTAGCAACTGCGCTTGAGTGCATTTTTCGGGTTTTTCGCTTAAATCTAAGGTTGAAACTGAGGGAAACGCCGATGGTTGAGCAATCTCTGAGAATGGACACTTAAGAGATAAGGGTCATTTTTAAGAGTTTTGAACCCTGTCCTTGAGGGGTGATGGCGCATTAAAAGCGAATGTGCATCCTTGTGAAATGCCTAGTCAAGTGCCTTAAAAGGTAGATAAGGGTTCCATTGAGAGGGGGTCAAATGCCTGGAGTGCCAAGTTTTCCCCCCAGGGTGAAAGTCCAAAATTTAAGCCCGAATGAAGTGACAACTGGGAGTTTTCTGTGTATTCTCGTTTCTGTGCCCAAATCCTCATCGTAAGAGGGCACCGTCGAAGCGGTTCCGCTGAGTTCTGCCAACGCTTCGATGTACGTCTACCCAATATGGCAGAAGCGGGGGACCCAATCCCCAAGCTGGGATACGGCATCTCAATCGAGAAGCCTCGGGGCTAAGTCACTTCGGTGGCCGAGCGAATCCATGCTCGAGCCCGACAGCTCACCTCGTCAGGCAATGGAGGAATTACCAATGGCTAAGAAGATCGTACGTACCGCAGGTGCAACCCTCGCAGCAGGCGCAATCCTGCTCGGCTCGACCGTTCCCGCGAACGCATTTGCACAGATCCCCGCTGCTGCTGATCTGTCCTACGACTACACCAACTACGAGTTCGACTACACCAGCTACAACACCCCCGCAACCACCTACGTTGCACCCCAGGCTCAGGCACAGCAGACCTACGTTGCTCCCGCAGCAGCTCCTGCACCCGCAGCTGAGACCGCCTACGTAGCACCCCAGGCTGAGACCCAGCAGGCTTACGTTGCACCCGTTGCAACCGAGGCTCCCGCTGCACCCGCAGCTTCCTCCGCTTCCACCGGTAACGCTTCCCGCGACGCAATCGTTGCAACCGCAATGAGCGGTCTGGGCGGCGCATACGTTTGGGGCGGCAAGACCTTCGGTGCATGGGACTGCTCCGGCTTCACCTCTTGGGTTTTCGCTCAGCACGGCATCAAGCTGACCGCTTTCACCTACGCAATGAAGAACGAGCTGCGTCCGACCTCTAACCCCCAGCCCGGCGACATCGTCTTCCAGAACGGCTACAGCCACGTTGGTATCTACCTGGGCGACGGCAAGATGATCTCCGCTCTGAACCCCACCAACGGTACCCTGGTGCACCCCACTTCCTGGATGTCCGTTGACGGCTACTACACCGCTCTCTAAGCCTTAGCGCATAAGAGCTGGGTCTAGCCCAACATACTTCTCAAAAGGCGCCTACCCCGCACGGGGTGGGCGCCTTTTGCGTACCCGAGAGATTCTATGAAAATACCGCCGAGAGCGCACCTTAGTGTGGGTGCATTCTCGGCGGTATGTGTTTTAGGTGTATGCGGCTAGGACGCGAGAGCCTGCAGAAGCCCCTGCGGGTCCTGCGCCCACTCGCTGAGCTCAGCACTCAGATTAGCCCTCGCGGGCTCCTCCCAGAGCTGTAGACCCTCCTCGGAGAGGAAGATGCGTTTACGCCCCAGGATCGAACGCAGGAAGGTCGTACGACCGGCACGGAACGCCTCATCGTCAAAATGGGAGTACTCGCTACGCACCCCGTGCAGGTAGCGGCGATAGCGTGCCGAATCAGCCGCCAGGATAGCCATATCGGCATCGAGGAAAAACTGAATATCCGCCGGCTCATAGCCCGCCGGTAGGTCGACAGACTTGGGCAGCTCGTGGGTTGCCGTGGCACGCACCAGAAGGCTCACCATCTGTAGCTCGTCACCACTGAGCAGGCCCGCGGCAACCAGCGGCTCCAGGGAGGCGCTCGCCAGCTGCTCGCTACGGCGCTCATCCTCACCCGGCGCGCCCTCGTACACCGCGTCGTGGAACCACGCCGCCAGAACCAATGCCAGGGGAGTAGAACCCTGCGTGCGGTGTGCGTAGAGGCGGTCCAGGTCGGTGAGCATCTGCGAAAGGTGCCCGCTATGGTGGTAGGCGCGGTGCGGCTGCTCCCACGCCTGCAACAGGCTCTCACTCAGCTCCGCTACCTGCGCCGTGAGCTGAGCTTGGCTCACGGCAGGAGCCTCCACACGCTTGAGACGGGGTGTATTAAGGCGGGGCGCAAACGCCGCCTCCCAGGCGCGAAGCAGGCGCGGGCGAATCTTCTCGGGGCGTTCCTTCAAGGGAATCCGCAGACCGCTGGCAATGAGCGTGCGAGTCAGCTGTGCACCGCTGAGCTCCTTTGCGCCCGCCCGTACTAGATTCTCGTAGAGGTGCGCCGGAACATCGTAGTGGTCGCGGTCGAAAGCACGCTCACTGATGCCCGCCGCTGCGGCGAACTCGTGCAGTTCCGCCAGGGATACATCGGAGATGAGGTGCGAGAAGACGGTGCCGTGTGCGGGCCAGGTGGGCGGGTCAATGTAGATGCTCATTCGTACATTGTAAGAGCGATTCTGCCGCCGGGTGCGGGTGTCTTCGGGCGGTGAACACAGGGCGGTGAACACGGGCTGTGCGGACTCGCGGTGCGGGGTGCTTTATACTGGATAGGTACGCCCTCGTAGCTCAGGGGATAGAGCACTTCTCTCCTAAAGAAGGTGTCGGACGTTCGAATCGTCTCGGGGGCACACAGAACCGGTAGTCACGCCGGTACGAGAAAACCGCTCGTCGCTTGCATTAGCAGGCGCGGGCGGTTTCTCTGTTTCTGCACGTAACGAGTACTCAAGAAAACACGTTGTTATAGCTGAGACAGGTCAATCTTGCCCATCAGCAGGATCTTCTCGCGAGAGGCCTTATCTGCCATCAGCTCAGCAATATTGTGCGGGACAACCTGCCAAGAAATACCCCAGCGATCTACACACCAGCCGCAACGCTCCGCCTCAGGTATAGCCGAGAGCTGCTCCCAATAGTAATCAATCTCCTCCTGAGTACGGCACGAAAGAACTACCGAAACCCCCGGCGTGAATGTGAAATCGTGGAAAGTGCTGGAATCAGCAGCCGCCATCCAGGTGCCGTGCAGGTTGAAGTCGGTAAACATGACCGCATCTGCCTCAAAGGGGCTACCTTCCGGATAGTGGTACAGGGTGCCGCGGCGGGCATCATCAAACATGGAAATCCAGCCGTTGGTGGCTTCCTCTGCATTGCCGTGATTCGTGCCGCCAAACATGAAAGAAGGCACGACGAAGGGTCGCGGGTCGCCTGCAGGATTGGTAAGCATCAGCTGCCAGGTCATGCCGAAACGATCACGCACCCAGGCGTAGCGTGGGGAGAAAGGGTACTCACCCAGTTTCATCAGCACACCGCCGGTACTTAGCTCTTCGTAGAGTTCATCGAGGTATGCTCGCGCTTGCGCCTCACCGCCGAAGAGGAGCGGGTCAAAGTTTAGGATGCAACTGATGGACTGGTTCGGGACGTACCGGTCATCACCGTTAATGAGCGAGAGCTGGAAGCCATGGATGCTTAGAGCCGTCGTAAGTCCGGGCACCTGTTCAACGATAGAAGCATCGCGAAAAACCCTGGTATAGAACCGTGCGGCTTCGTCGGCTGAGCCATTGCACCATAGGGCTATTGAGAGGCTCGGAGATAAGGTCTGAGTCATGCGGTCATCCTAACATGACTATTCTGTGCCACCGGTGTGCCGTTGCCGATATAGGACGTGCGGCGGATGACCGAACGGGTGGGAGCCGCGGAGCAAATGCGGTAGCATGGAATATCGAACGTGTATTCTAGGCAGCGAGGTAGATGATGAGCGACAAGCCCGAACAGCAGAAGCAGCCCTTCACCGAACAGGACGGCCTGTTCGCCGCCGAACTCGTCACCCCCGCAGCACCGGTAGCGGATGATGAGCCGCCCTTCGACCCCTACTACGACGTACCCCCTGCCGAGGACGACTACTACGCCCCTCCCATGGACGCCGCAGTGATGGATGCTCCGGTGATGGAGGAACCCGCACAGGACGTACCCGCCGCCCTGCCCACCGGCATGCCCGCCTACGGTGCCCCTGCTACCAGCGCACCCGTTCCTGAACCCAGCGCACCCGCAGTCTTCACCGCCGCAGACCCGCTCGGCGACTTCATGCCGCCCGCCTACCGCGTCGGCGGCTACGGCGAGGACTTCGACCCCGCCGACCCCTACGGCGAACGCGCCCACAGCCTCAACGCGGTGGACCCCGCCTCCCTCACCGCAGGGCTCAACGAACGCCAGGAAGAAGCCGTGCTGCACTCCGGCGCGCCCCTGCTCATCGTTGCGGGCGCCGGATCCGGCAAGACCCGCGTGCTCACCCACCGCATCGCCTACCTGCTCGCAACCCACCGCGCGACCCCCGGCCAGATTCTCGCCATCACCTTCACCAATAAGGCTGCCGCCGAAATGCGTGAACGTATTGAGGCGCTGGTTGGCCCGCGCGCCAAGCACATGTGGATCTCGACCTTCCACAGCTTCTGCGTGCGCGTGCTGCGCCGTGAGGCCGCCGCCCTGGGTCTGAAGTCCACCTTCACCATTTACGATTCGACCGACTCGCAGCGTCTGCTGAGCCTCATCATTAAAGAGCTCAACCTGGACCCCAAGAAGTTCACCGCCAAGGCTGTGGGCAACCGCATCTCCGCGCTGAAGAACGAGCTGGTCAGCGCCGAAGCGTACGCATCCCGCGTGGCGAGCGATAACCCGTACGAGAAGACCATCTCGCAGATTTACACCGTCTACACGCAGCGTCTGCGCGCCGCCAACTCCCTCGACTTTGACGACCTGATTGGCCGCACCGTCTTCTTGCTCAAGAAGTTCCCCGAAATCGCGAACTACTACCGCCGCAAGTTCCGTCACATCCTCGTGGACGAGTACCAGGACACTAACCATGCCCAGTACCAGCTGGTGCGTGAACTGGTCGGCGCCCACACGAAGGCACCGGCTGACCGCGGCCCCTACCCGGATGCCGCGCCCCCTGCCGAGCTGACCGTGGTGGGTGACTCCGACCAGTCCATCTACGCTTTCCGCGGCGCGGATATCCGCAATATTACGGACTTTGAGAAGGACTACCCGAACGCCCACACGATCCTGCTGGAACAGAACTACCGTTCCACGCAGAATATCCTCTCCGCGGCGAACGCGGTCATCGAACGCAACCCTGACCGTCGCCCCAAGAAGCTGTGGACCGCCTCCGGCGCCGGTGCGAAGATCATCGGTTACGTTGCCGAATCCGAACACGCCGAGGCACGCTACATCACCCGCGAAATTGACCGCCTTGCCGATGAGCACGGCGTGCAGCCCGGTGACGTCGCAATCTTCTACCGCACCAACGCGCAGTCCCGAACCCTCGAGGACATGCTCATGCGTGCCGGCCTGCCCTACCGCGTGGTCGGCGGCACCCGCTTCTATGAGCGTAAGGAAATCAAGGACGCGCTGGCGTACCTGCGCGCCCTGAGCAACCCCGATGACGACGTGAACGTGCGCCGCATCCTCAACGAACCCAAGCGCGGTATCGGTGCTAAGTCTGAGTCCGTGGTGGCGGAGTACGCGAGTGCGAACCGCATCTCCTTCTACGCCGCCGCACGCCAGGCAGCCGACATCCCCGGCCTGGGTGCCGCCGCGGTCAAGAAGTACGCCGAGTTCGTGCGCCTCATGGACGACCTGGCGCAGATTGCCCGCACCGAACCCGCCGCAACCTGCCTGGAAGCGGTCCTGGAGCAGACCGGGTACCTGGCGGCTCTGCGCGCCTCCAAGGACATTCAGGACGAATCGCGCGTGGAGAACCTCTCCGAGCTGCTCGACGCCATGGTCGAGTTCGAGACCGAGAACCCCGGCGCTGACCTGGAGCAGTTCCTCGAACACGTGGCTCTGGTCGCCGACGCCGACTCAATCCCGAACCGCCCCGCCAGCGCGGAGGGTGAGAACGCCTCCGCCGCACAGATTGCCGCCGAAGCCGCCGAGGCGAAGGCACAGGGCATGGTCACCCTCATGACCCTGCACACCGCCAAGGGCCTGGAGTTCCCCGTGGTGTTCTTGACCGGCATGGAGCACGGCCTGTTCCCGCATCAGCGTGCCCTGACCGATGAGAAGGAAATGAGTGAGGAACGCCGCCTGGCGTACGTGGGTCTGACCCGCGCCATGGAGCGCCTGTACCTGACCCGCTCGGAAACCCGCACCATGTGGGGTAAGAGCCAGTTCAACCCGCCCTCGCCCTTCCTGGAGGAGATTCCGGAGGAGCTGATTGAGTGGAAGCGCACCGCCGGTTTTTCGGGCTTTGGCGCCTCCGGTATGGGTGCGTATGGCGCTCGCGGCAGTTCCTATGGCGGTAGCTCATACGGGAACTCGTACGGTGGCGGCTATTCGGGCGGTTCTCGTTCCGGCTACGGTTCCGGCGGCTATTCGGGTGGTTACAGCTCGGGCGGCTACGGCTCGGGTGGTTACAGTTCCGGCGGCTCGCGCGGCTCATACGACCCCTACGAGTCCCGCCCCGCACGCCGTTCTGAGCCGTCCACCGCGGATATTAACGGCTCGGCAAGCTACGGGCTGGCGGCGGCCACCTCGAAGGTGACGAACCGTTCCCGCGTGCACCAGAGCAAGGAAATCCCGACTCTGGCGGTTGGCGATACCGTGCGCCACACCAAGTTTGGTGAGGGTCGCGTGCTCGCCGTTGAGGGTAGCGGCGATAAGACCGTGGCGAAGGTCCGTTTCGGTTCGGAAGAGAAGCGCCTGCTGCTGCGTTACGCGCCGCTGGAGAAGGTGAGCTAACGCGTCGGGCGTAAGAACCTGACAATGCCTATGGAGGGGCGGGTACCTGAGGGTGCCCGCCCCTCTTTTGTGCGCTGTACCGGGCGTATTGTCCGCCTGCTGAGAAGGTGGCCGGGGCTTTGCAGAGCACGGCGGTAAACGCCGCATTTTCGCCGGTATTTCGCGGCGGATCGGGGAGCGTTAGTTCGGGTTAGTTACCCGGTGCACAGCCTTTGGGTGGAATGTACCCAAAATATTTGTGAGCTGAGTCGCTAAAATCTCAGATTTGGGGCTCTGTGAGTGCGAGCTCACGCCGAATCCGATAGAGTAGAGACGAGAGAAATTCCCCGCGTCAATGATGCGTGTGCGCCGGGTGCGAGAGACCCCTATCGCACCGTACTGACCACACGGGGGAACCTCCTCTAATGAGACCAGGCCGAGTGCACCAGTACTCGGCACCACTTCGAAGAAGAAGGACACCTGTGGACCTTTTCGAATACCAGGCGCGCGAGCTCTTCGCAAAGCACGGTGTACCCGTGCTCAAGGGCATTGTTGCGACCACCCCTGAAGAAGCAAAGGCAGCAGCTGAGGAAATTGGCGGCCTGACCGTCATTAAGGCTCAGGTTAAGACCGGCGGCCGCGGTAAGGCTGGCGGCGTTAAGCTCGCAAAGTCCCCCGAAGAAGCTTACGAGCACGCTAAGGCAATTCTCGGCATGGACATCAAGGGCCACACCGTTCACCGCGTGCTGGTCGCTGACGGCGCAGACATCGCCGAAGAATACTACTTCTCCCTCCTGCTGGACCGCGCAAACCGCTCCTACCTGGCAATGTGCTCGGTAGAAGGCGGTATGGAAATTGAGCAGCTCGCTGCTGAGCGCCCCGAGGCACTGGCAAAGATCGAGGTTGACCCGCTGGTCGGCCTGGACCAGGCTAAGGCTGAGGAAATTGCTAAGGCAGCAGGTTTCTCCGCAGAACTGCAGGAGAAGGTTGTTCCCGTTCTCGTCAAGCTGGGCGAAGTCTACACCAAGGAAGACGCAACCCTGGTTGAGGTTAACCCCCTCGTTCTGACCCCCGAGGGTACCATCCTCGCCCTGGACGGCAAGGTCTCCCTGGACGACAACGCAGAATTCCGCCAGCCCGAGCACGAGGCTCTCGTGGACAAGTCCGCTGAGAACCCGCTGGAAGCTAAGGCAAAGCAGTTCGACCTGAACTACGTGAAGCTGGACGGCGAGGTCGGCATCGTTGGTAACGGTGCAGGTCTGGTTATGTCCACCCTGGACGTCGTTGCATACGCTGGCGAGAACCACGGCAACGTCAAGCCCGCAAACTTCCTTGATATTGGTGGCGGCGCGTCCGCTGAGGTTATGGCTGCCGGCCTGGAAATCATTCTGGGCGACGAGCAGGTCAAGAGCGTTTTCGTGAACGTCTTCGGCGGCATCACCGCATGTGACGCAGTGGCAGACGGCATTGTGAAGGCTCTGGAGATTCTGGGCGACGCAGCAACCAAGCCCCTGGTTGTGCGCCTGGACGGCAACAACGTTGCTGAGGGTCGCCGCATCCTCTCCGAGGCGAACCACCCGCTGGTTGTTCTGGCTGAGACCATGGACTCCGGCGCTGACAAGGCAGCAGAGCTCGCTCACAAGGCGTAATCGCCAGCAAAGGATTTCAAGGAAGTAATATGTCTATCTTTGTGAACAAGGACTCCAAGGTCATCGTTCAGGGCATCACCGGTGGCGAGGGTACCAAGCACACCGCACGCATGCTCGCAGCAGGCACCAACATTGTGGGCGGCGTGAACGCTCGCAAGGCTGGCACCACCGTCACCCACAAGGCGAAGGACGGCTCCGACATCGAGCTGAACGTGTTCGGTTCCGTAGCTGAGGCTATGGAGAAGACCGGCGCGAACGTCTCCATCGTCTTCGTTCCCCCGGCCTTCACCAAGGCAGCAGTTCTCGAGGCTATCGAGGCTAAGATCGGCCTCGTCGTCGTCATCACCGAGGGCGTTCCGGTTCAGGACTCCGCAGAGTTCTGGGCAGCTGCTAAGGCATCCGTGGACGAGAACGGCAAGCAGATCACCCGCATCATTGGCCCCAACTGCCCCGGCATCATCTCCCCCGAGGAGTGCCTGGTTGGTATTATCCCGGCGAACATCACCGGCAAGGGCAAGATTGGTCTGGTTTCCAAGTCCGGTACCCTGACCTACCAGCTGATGTACGAACTGTCCGACATTGGTTTCACCACCGCTATCGGTATTGGTGGCGACCCCATCATCGGCACCACCCACATCGACGCTCTGGAAGCTTTCGAAGCTGACCCCGAGACCGAAGCAATCGTCATGATTGGTGAGATCGGTGGTGACGCTGAGGAGCGTGCTGCAGAGTACATCAAGGCAAACGTGACCAAGCCCGTCGTTGGTTACATTGCAGGCTTCACCGCTCCTGAGGGTAAGACCATGGGCCACGCAGGCGCTATTGTCTCCGGTTCCTCCGGTACCGCTCAGGCGAAGAAGGAAGCTCTGGAAGCAGCAGGCGTGAAGGTCGGTAAGACCCCCTCCGAGGCTGCAAACCTGATGCGCGAAATCTTCGCAGCGAAGTAAACAGCATAGTATTGCGGCAGATGCCGGTAGTCCATGAGGCTACCGGCATCTGTGCTTTAACCGGGAACTCAACAGAGACAGTGCCGAAGAACGCCCAGAGGTGCTGGAGGGGAATGCACCGGGGAAAAGAGGAAGGTTGAGCCGCTCCAGCTGCCGAATAGTGCTGGGATTTGAGGATGCTTTTGAGATGTTTGAAACCGGGCGGTAGAACTTACGGAGGAAAGTAAGATTGTGCACATCCGCCCTCATAAGGTGCAGATATAACCTCAACCTTTGTATACTGGAGTGCATTGAGCCTAGTCAGAACCATTCTGAGCGGCTCTAAGAAACACCAAACACTCACAGGAGATCACTACACTCATGACTCAGCCCATCTCTCGCCGCACCATCGCAAAGGCAGGCGTCTGGTCCGCACCCGTCGTCGCAGCCTCCGCAGCAGTACCTGCCTACGCCGCATCCAAGGAAACCCCCGGCGTGCAGTACGGCGTGTACGTCAGCGTGCAGAACAACGGCGGCTACGTCGGCTACGCATCCTCCAACAACACCGGCACCATCAACCCGGCAAGCCCCGAGGCACACTTCACTGCCTCCGGCACCCCCGACTCCGACATCAACTGGGACGACGCAACCTCCAAGCCCAAGAGCGCAACCTACGTCAACGGCGAAGGTAAGTTCACCCCCGTCACCAACTCCCAGACCGGCGCAAACGGCGCATACATGTCCTCCAGCGGCTTCTGGTGGTCCGTACCGACCAAGGACACCGCAACCGGCACCGGCTACATCCCCGGCAGCAGCGTCACCCTCGCAGCTGGCGCAACCTTCGTAACCGAGGTTGAGTACACCGTCGCCGCCAGCGCACAGTCGCTCCTTAAGCTCGGTAAGATCAACGGTCAGGCATGGGCCCCCTCCGGTCGCAAGCTGACCGGTAAGACCACCGAACTGGTAGCCTCCGCAGGCCAGGCAAAGTACCTGTCCGTCGCGCAGACCGCCGGCACCTGGACCGCAGAAGTACCGACCGTCACCAAAAACTCTGACGGCACCTACACCTTCAAGGGTCGTATCGTCTACACCACCAGCAAGGCGTACACCATGAAGCAGTCCGGCACCAAGTACTACAGCCAGACCAACTTCATGCCGGCGCAGCTGCGCTTCCCGGCAAACGACGGCTGGGTTTCGTACAAGCAGACCTCCAGCGTGCAGGTCGCAAACCTGACCTACTCCGGCAACGGCGCGAGCGGTTCGGAGAGCGTTTCCGGTCAGGCCACCACCGCGGAGATTCACCCGTAATAGATCAACCCCTCATGCAGGGTAAGAACATATAGAAAACCCCCGGCGGATACACTGAATGTATCCACCGGGGGATTTCTGCATCCGAATAGTTCTCAAACGCTTGAAAACAAATTCCAGAGCGGCTATATACACTTGGGAGAGCTTATTGGGGGTGTTGTAACTAGCCGACCGTCGTGCCGAACGCCAGACCCAGCAGGTAGGTCACGAACGCTGCACCAAAGCCAATTAGAATCTGACGAACACCGCGCTTGAGCGGGGACGCGCCCGAAAGCAGACCCACCACGCCGCCGGTGAAGCCCAGCGCCGCACCCACAAACAGCAGAGACAGCACCATCGCGAACACACCCGACAAGCCAAAGATATACGGCAGAATCGGAACCAACGCACCCGAAGCAAAGAACGCAAAGGACGCAGCGGCAGCACCAATATCGGTACCCAAAGCCACATTCTCCTCACGATCCTCATCCTCGCGGTGAGACAGCGACGGATCACAGTCACAATCCATGTAGCCGAAACGCTCCATCGCACGGTGATGCGCCGCGTCCGGCTCCATGCCGCGGGCACGGTAAATGAGCTCCAGCTCGTTCGAATCCAAATCCAAATCGTGCGCAACACGCAGGGTCACCTGGGTCGGCTGGGAGGCATCCAGCAGCTCACGCTGAGAACGCACCGACACGAACTCACCCGCCGCCATCGACAGCGCACCCGCCAGCAGACCCGCAATACCCGACAGCAGAACCATCGAACTGGACGCGCCCGACGCGGTAATACCCATAGTCAGCGCCAGATTCGACACCAAACCGTCGTTAGCGCCAAAGACCGCCGCACGGAAATTACCCGAAAGCTTCTCGCGACCGTTAGTCGCCAGGGCGCGAATAATCTCCTCGTGAATCGCCTCGTCAGCCGCCATTTCCTCGGTGGCGTCCGGGTCCTCAGCGTAGGGGGAGCGGGACTCGGCGCGCTGAGCCATCGCAAGAATAAACACCGAACCGAAGTTCTTCGCCAAGAACTGCAGTAGCTGCGATTGCAGGGACGGGCGCACGTGTACATCCGCGTGCTCGCCGAGCATGTCACGCCAATGCTGCTGGTGACGCTTCTCCGCCTCAGCAACCTGTAAAAGGATCTCGCGGTCGGTGCCCTCGGCGCGGCGAGCCAGGTAGCGGTAGATGCGTGCCTCCGACTCTTCATCAGCCAGGTAGCGGCGCCAACGCTTAATCTGCGTGGGGGAGGGGGAGGTAACGGCGCTATGGCGGGTGGCCTGCGGAGCCTCGGTAGCGGTGTTTTCCGGCTGAAGTTTCTCAGTTTCTTCGCCGTGCTCGTGCTGGGCGTGCGTGCTCATAGTTCCCTTTCCACGGGTGCCGTGCGTGCAGGGCTGGATCCCTGCGCCTGATGATGCGTTCATGTCTGTGTGCTCTGTCATGAACAGTGAACCACTCTAGAACACTCTGAACAGAAAATCTAGGACGGCCTAACCCGATAATAATGTTCGCCTCAACGTACTCTAGAGTACCCCGCGGGCGAGGCGAAACGTCGGGAAAAAGCACCGAAACAGCACAGAAACCGGGCGGGTGCACCCTCCATAAAGGAGAGCGCATCCGCCCGGTTTCGTGATTCTAAAAATTCGTGTCTTTAGAACGATGGCTTAGATGTTGCCTTCGCCGTTTTCCAGGAACGCGCGGATGAACCACTGGAACTTCTCCAGCTCAGCGGTCTGACCAATCAGCAGGTCCTCAGTGACGGGGTCGGACTCACCGGCAAAAGCAATAGCCTTGCGGTGATCCTTGATCACACGGGTGTACACGTCGTTCAGAGCGTGCAGGTGGTCAGCAACGCGTGCGCGGCCGACGGGGTAGTCCTCGACGGTGCGCTGTGCGACCAGTGCGCCAGCCAGGCCATTGGGGGTTGCGCCCAGGGTTGCCATACGCTCTGCGATGGCGTCGACGAACTCGCGGACGGTGTCGACCTGGGGGTCAATCATTTCGTGAACGGCGATGAAGCCGGGGCCGGTCACGTTCCAGTGAGCGTGCTTCAGCAGCAGGTGCAGGTCGTTCAGGTCGTGCAGACGTGCCTGGAGAACCTCGGAAATGCCCTTGCCTTCTTCGAGGGTCAGGCCGGGTGCGGTGTAGTTTGCGAATGCCATGATGGTCTCCTTCATGATGCTGTGATGCTTGTGGTTCGGTGGGATTTGTCGCCCCGCCGAATCGTTATTATGAGTAAATCATTTTAAGGAACCATTGTCAAGGTTATTTTGAGTAATTCGTAATAAATTGTCATCTATGTGTCGCGCCGCACTTAAAAGCCCCTGTTCAAAAGGCGCTGCTTAAACGTGTCAGCCCCAAATGCCCGCGTGGCTCACCGCCCAAGCACGCACAAAGGGTGGGACACGCGGTATCTCATATCGCGCATCCCACCCTTTATGGTGAAGCGTATTCAGTTTTCTACAGAGCTTCCGGCCTTTCTGTAGGGCTTCCCGCGTGCGAATCGGGCGGTTACGCCAGCGCGCGAACCGCCTCCAGAGTCAGCTCCTCATGCTTGAGGCGCGCGGTGCCCAGCTCCGCCGGAACCTCCAGCTCGCCCGGCACAACAATGACACGCATACCCGCCGCGGTCGCACTGCGCACGCCCGACGGGGAGTCCTCAAGAGCCACGCACTGAGTCGGATCAACACCAAGACGCTCCGCCGCCAAAAGATAGGGCTGCGGGTCCGGCTTGGGGTTGGTGGTCTCATCGTTGCCAATAACCACCGAGAACGTGCCCTCGGGTGCCGCGTTTGCGGTGCGGCGAGCCACGGAGGTGGTTGCGTTTGTGACGATGGCGGCCGGAATCTGTGCATCGTGAACCTCCGAGAGGAAACGCTCAATGCCAGGAAGGAACTCGACCGGCTGCTGCGCCAGGGCCTCGCGCACCTTTGCCACCAGTCGATCGTTAATCTCCTCGTCCGGCAGGTTCACGCCGCGCTCGCGCAGACGATCCAGGGTGAACTGCATCGACAGGCCCAGGCAATCGAGGGTGTCCTGCTCGGTCCAGGTGCCGCCAAATTCTGCGGTGAGAGCAACCTTTGCGGCAGCCCATACGGGTTCAGTATCGACGAGGGTTCCGTCGTGGTCGAAGAGAATGGCGGCGGGGAAGGTGTTCGTAGTCGTCATGTCATTAAGCCTACCGGTTTATTTCTGGGGCGAGTGTAGGGCAACGTCCCCAATCGTCACCAAAAAATCTGTGCCCGCATTCTGAGGGTTCTTGGCGATAGTGAGCAGTGCATCGGCAACGTCTTCACGGGCAATCGTGGGGATGCCCGGAGTTCGCTCGACGCTCGCCATGTCAAATACCTTCACCCCGCCCTTACCGGGCTTATCGGTCAGCCTGCCCGGATGAGCACGCGAAATATATGGCTGATATTCGGCAACCAGGGCGTCCGCCTTAACCTTGTCGGTGAAAATGCCGCGCATGATGACCTTGCACACCAGGCGCATGGGGAGGGACGCGGTCCGTACCGTATTGCCGACACCGTAGGCACTCATCAGAACGCAATGCTTTACGCCTGCGCCCGTGACCGCCTCCATGATGAGGGGCAGACGCTCCTGCATGAACGTGGAGGAGAGAAACTCTCGCACCGTGGCTTTCTGCCCCAGGACGCTCACCATGACGTCCTGCCCGGAGGATGCTGCGGCGAGCTGTTCGGCATCGTTCAGGGTCCCCGGAATGATAGTGAGATTTTGGTGCGCCCCCAAAAGCGCTTGTGCCCTATCGGGGTTGCGCACGTAGGCGGTGACGGTGTGCCCCTCCTCTAGGGCTTTGCGGGTGAAGAGGTAGCCGGTGCGGCCGGTTGCACCTAGAACCAGTATTTTCATGTGGGTCCCCATTCGTGACTGTGATTGTTGTGGGAGCCCGCAAGCACCCAGCCTCGCAAGTACCCAGTCCGGTCAGTATAACAATGCGGTTTTGACTGGGGCTTTTGTCCGGGGCTTTTGTTTGGGGGTCAGGGGTGTGAGGTGGGGTGAGGTGGGGTGAAAAATATGAAAATTTTTTTGCAGGAGGCTTGCGAAACATAATTGAGTGGAGTAGACTCAAGTTATGTAATGCAGGGGCGCATAGGATAAGCCCCTCGAAATGCGAAAGGAACATCATGGACAACAAGTTCACGACCAAGAGTCAAGAAGTTATCTCGGCGGCAAATACTAATGCTCAAACCGCCGGTAACCCCACTATTGAAACCGCGCACATCCTCAAGGCCCTCATGGACCAGCGCGAAGGCGTCGCCGTAGCAGTCCTCAAGGCTGCAGGCCTGGATGTGGACGCTATCTCCGAGGCGGCATCCGCTGAAATCAAGAAGCTGCCGAAGGCATCCGGTGCCTCCGTGCAGAACGCCTCCCTCAGCCGTGCCGCGCTCTCCGCTCTGCAGGCGGCACAGACCCGCGCCCAGGGCTTCGGAGATACCTACGTTTCTACCGAAATGATTCTGCTCGGCATTGCCAGCGGCACAGATAGCACCGCTGAAGCAATGCACAAGCTCGGCGCTACCGCAGAGCTCATTGCACAGACCATCCCCACCGTCCGAGGAGACCGCACCGTGGACACCCCCGACCCCGAAGGCACCTTCCAGGCGCTCGAAAAGTACGGTACCGACCTGACCGCTATTGCCCGCGCGGGCAAGCTTGACCCGGTCATCGGCCGCGACTCTGAGATTCGCCGCGTTGTGCAGGTGCTTTCCCGCCGTACCAAGAACAACCCCGTGCTGATTGGTGAGCCCGGCGTCGGTAAGACCGCCGTCGTGGAAGGCTTGGCACAGCGCATGGTTTCTGGCGACGTGCCCGAATCCCTGCGCGGCAAGACCCTCATCAGCCTGGACCTGGGCTCCATGGTCGCAGGCGCAAAGTACCGCGGTGAATTCGAGGAGCGTCTGAAGGCTGTCCTCGAAGAAATCAAGAAGTCCGAGGGTCAGATCGTGACCTTCATCGACGAGATTCACACCGTCGTCGGTGCGGGCGCGTCCGAAGGCTCCATGGACGCAGGCAACATGCTCAAGCCCATGCTTGCCCGTGGCGAGTTGCGCCTGATCGGTGCCACCACCCTGGACGAGTACCGCGAGAACATTGAGAAGGACCCCGCACTGGAGCGCCGCTTCCAGCAGGTGTACGTGGGCGAGCCCAGCGTAGATGACACCATCGGTATTCTGCGCGGCCTGAAGGAACGCTACGAGGCACACCACAAGGTGCAGATCGCTGACTCCGCGCTGGTTGCCGCAGCAACCCTGTCCAACCGTTACATTCCCTCCCGTCAGCTGCCTGACAAGGCAATTGACCTGATTGACGAGGCAGCATCCCGCCTGCGCATGGAAATTGACTCCGCACCGGAGGAAATCGACCAGCTGCGCCGCGCCGTGGACCGCCTCACCATGGAGGAACTGGCACTTGCCGACGAGACCGATCCCGCATCGGTTGAGCGTCTGGAGGCGCTGCGCAAGGACATGGCTGACAAGAAGGAACAGCTCGACTCCCTCAACGCTCGTTGGGAAGCCGAGAAGGCGAACCTGAACCGCGTGGGTGATCTTAAGACTGAGATTGACGAGCTGCGCTCCCGCGCAGAGGTTGCACAGCGCGAGGGTAACCTCGCCGAGGCATCCCGCCTGCTCTACGGCGAAATTCCCGCAAAGCAGGCTGAGCTGGAAGAAGCACAGCGTGCCGAGGACAACGCCAAGAACGAATCCATGGTCTCCGAAGAGGTCACCGCGGACGATATTGCCGAGGTTATCTCCTCCTGGACCGGCATTCCCGCAGGTCGCATGATGCAGGGTGAATCCGAGAAGCTGCTCGAAATGGAGAAGCGCATCGGTGCCCGCCTGATTGGTCAGGAAGACGCAGTGGTCGCTGTCTCTGACGCTGTGCGCCGCGCCCGCGCCGGTATCTCCGACCCGGACCGCCCGATTGGTTCCTTCCTGTTCCTGGGCCCGACCGGTGTCGGTAAGACCGAGCTGGCTAAGGCACTGGCTGAGTTCCAGTTCGATGACGAGCGTGCCCTGGTACGTATCGACATGAGCGAGTACTCCGAGAAGCACACCGTTTCTCGCCTGGTCGGTGCCCCTCCCGGATACGTCGGCCACGAAGAGGGCGGTCAGCTGACCGAGGCTGTACGCCGTCGCCCCTACTCGGTGGTCCTGCTCGACGAGGTTGAGAAGGCACACCCCGAGGTCTTCGACATCCTGCTGCAGGTACTCGATGACGGCCGCCTGACCGACGGTCAGGGCCGCACCGTGGACTTCCGCAACGTCATCCTGATTCTGACCTCGAACCTCGGTTCGCAGTACCTGGTCAACCAGGACCTGCCCTTCGAGGAGCGCTCCGAGAAGGCACTGGAGGTTGTGCACCAGGCATTCCGCCCCGAGTTCCTCAACCGACTGGACGACATCATCATGTTCCAGCCCCTGTCGGCTGAGAACCTGGGCCAGATCGTGGGCCTGCAGATTAAGAGCATTGCTAAGCGTCTGGAGGACCGCCGCCTCACCCTGAACGTCACCCCCGCCGCCCTGGAGTGGCTGGGCAAGACCGGCTACGACCCGGCATTCGGCGCCCGCCCGCTGCGCCGCCTGGTACAGCGCGAGATTGGTGACCGTCTGGCTCGCGGCATCCTCTCCGGTGGCATCCACGACGGCGACACCGTGACCGTGGATGTGAACCCGGATGTTGCCAGCGACGGCCTGTCGGTGACCTCCGAGCGTGAGCAGAAGGCTGAGAACTAAACTCAACCGGTTGGCTGGGCGGACTTAGCCTGTGGCTGAGTTTGCACATTCGAAACCATAAGAAATAGGCTGTGGGGTACCCTCGAAAGGGGGTGCCCCACAGCCGTTTAACGCACTAGAACCGCACTGACCGCACTAGTACACAGAGCATTGAGGAGAAGAATGGACCGCTGGACTGACCACCAGAACTTCGCCGCCGCCGGTGAGCAGCGCGAAGAAATCGCCTCCGTGCACCGTGCCGCAATCCGCTCGATTCAGCGCGTTGTCTCTGAGAACGCCACCCCGCACGACGAAGAATACGCCTCCGCGGGTATTGCCGAGCTGCTCAAGGCCGGTAAGGTCCTCGTGCTCACCGGCGCGGGCGTGAGTACCGAATCCGGCATCCCCGACTACCGCGGCCCCGGCGGATCCCTGCACGATCACCGCCCCATGACCTACCAGGAATTCCGCTACGATGACGTAGCCCGCCAACGCTACTGGGCGCGCTCCTACGTTGGTTGGCGCCGCATGCGCCGCGCCGAACCGAACCGCGCCCACTATGCGCTCGCCGAGCTTGAACAGTTGGGTGCCGTGAGCGGCGTGATTACGCAGAACGTGGACGGTCTGCACGCCCGCGCTGGAAGCTCCTCTCTGTTGGCATTGCACGGCGACCTGTCGCGCATCGTCTGCCTGGACTGCGGGCAGGATGAGGGCCGCGAAAGCCTGGATGCGCGCCTGGACGCGGCGAACCCCGGCTACCTGGCGCGCCTTGATAACGAAGAGCTGCGCGTGAACCCTGACGGTGACGTGGAGCTGGACGAACGCTATATCCGCGATTTTCAGATGGTGCCCTGCATCGCCTGCGGTTCGACCCGCCTCAAGCCGGATGTGGTGTACTTTGGCGAGTCCGTGCCCGCCGAACGTAAGGCACTCAAGGATGCCATGCTCGCTGAATGTACGGCGCTGCTGGTGGTGGGCTCCTCGGTGGCAGTTATGAGCAGCTACAAGATTGTGCTGGAGGCTCTGCGCGCGGGCAAGCCGGTGGCTGTGATTAACGGCGGTCCGGGTCGTGCGGATGCGAAAGCAACCTACCTGTGGCGCAGTGGCGTGGGTGAGGCGCTGGAACTCATGCTCGACGCCGTTGACGGTTAAGGCTGCGGGGGTCGTTGCCGGAGTCGTTGCAGAGGTCTAGACGGCGCTGTTTCTGCAGTGAATGCCGTTTTTCAGTGCATGCTGTTTCTCTAGCAAATTTTGCCGCGTGTGCACTGACCCATCATTAAGTGCACGAAAGTGCTATTTTGTGTTGCAAGTCATTGCAAATAGCCCCTGGACAGGCGGATATACCCACCGTGCGGGGATAAAATGATGGGATGGACATTCGACACACTATCACTCGCTTCGGTGCCACCGCCCTGATCGGTTGCGGTCTGGCGGTCACCGCAATCCCCGCAACTTTCGCTCAGAACGGTGAAGAGTCCGTCACCTACGTCTACTCCGACAAGGCAACCTCCCACATTTCTGAGGTCTGGTACAAGGGCGAAACCCTGAAGATTACCGGCGAAGGCTTCCTGACCCAGGACGGCACCTCCGGCTCCACCATCGCTATCAAGCTGAACAAGGGCTCCGTCAAGATTGACGGCAAGGACTACCTGGAAGTTCAGGCTGACGAGAAGGGCAACTTCTCCGTTTCCATTCCCTGGCAGGACGACCTGGATGAGCGTATCTCCGTGGACGTCTACCTGCTCTCCGGTTCCCTGAAGGACAACGACACCGCTCGCGGCGGCAAGGCAGCCACCGTGAAGATTGAGGCTCGCTCCGTTCAGGAAGCAACCCCCTCCGCTACCGCATCTGCGAACGCTTCGGCAACCGCTTCCGTGGTGGCTACCCCCTCCGCATCTGCTGCCCCCTTGGCTTCCGCGACTGCTTCGGCTACCGCCGCTGATGAGGTTGTTGCCTCCGTGGATGCAAAGATCAAGGACCGCGCCGATGAGAAGGCGTCCGCTACCGCTTCGGTGAGCCCCTCGGCTACCGCATCGGCTTCTGTGGTGGCTACCCCCTCCGCTTCGGTATCTGCTACCGAGTCGGCTTCTGCTTCGGCTGATCAGAATGCAGCCATTGCGAACGAGGCGAAGGACCAGCTGGGTGATTCCACCTCCGCTACCGAGCAGGTGACCGCTTCGGCTGAGAGCACTCGCTTCGCGAACTGTGCAGAGGTCGCGGCTGCCGGCCTGGCACCCATTCACAAGAGTCACCCGGACTTCCGTAAGAAGTTCGACAATGATGGTAACGGCCTGGGTTGCGAGGTTATCAACAGCGAGGTGACGGACGGTTCCTCCTCCAATATTTCCTCGGGCTCTTCTTCCCACAACTCCGGCGGCCTGGACAACCTGGGTAGCGGTTCCTCCTCTTCGAGCAATTCCACTTCGAGCCGCGCTCAGCGCTCCTCCCTGGCTAACACCGGTGCTTCTAACGCCTTCACCATTGCTGGTCTGGGCCTGGTGGCTCTGGGCCTGGGTGTTGCTGGCGTGACCGCTGTGCGCAACCGCAAGAACTCCTAAAACTATTGCCGCCGCCCGGTGCGGTGCGTGAGGGTCCCTTCCCCTGATGCTTTCGAGCGTTCGGGCGGAGGGGATTTTCGCGTTTAACGGGGTGGTTTTTGCTGCTGGGTTGTGCTGATGGGATGGGGTATGTACCTGTTAGTTTCTTCAACGTCGGGTTGAGAGTTTAGGTGTGCACGGCGGTGCAAAAGGCTTATATAGTTCAACCATGCCTTCAATAAACCCTCAAGATAACCCCGATTTGTGAGTCAGGTCATGGCAAATTAGCGTCTTGGGAGCCGGTATCCCAAGCTTCGCTCGTTAGAATGGGTGGCATGAATATTCGAAACAACATCGCACGCATTGGTGCCACCGCCCTCATCGGCTGTGGCCTCGTTGCTACTTCCGTCCCCGCGACCTTCGCTGTTGAAGGTGCGCCTCAGGTTGTCCACACCTACGCAGACTCTGCACAGTTCATCGCCCCCGACGTATGGGTTGAGGGTCAGGGTCTGAACATTGGCGGCGAGGGATTCAAGACCGCTGACGGCACCTCCGGTTCCGTCCTGGCACTGAAGCTGAACAAGGGTGCCGTCAAGATTAATGGCCAGGACTACCTGGAAATCCACGCTGACGCGGCTGGCAACTTCTCCGTTACCATCCCCTGGCAGGAAGAGCTGCACGGCAGCGTTTCCGTTGACATTTACCTGCTGTCCGGCTCCCTGAAGGACGGCGACGTTCCCCGTGGCGGTAAGGCAGCTACCGTGACCATCAAGGTTGCGGAGCAGCCCGCACCGGCTCCCACCGAGGACCCGACCCCCGCTCCTTCCCAGGATTCGACCCCGGATCCCACCCCCGAGCCGTCCAAGGACGCAACCGCTGAGCCGACCACCGAGGCTCCCAAGCCTGCTGAAGAGACCTCCGCACCCGCAGTTGAGGACGCTAAGGAAACCAAGCCCGCTGAGGACCAGAAGCCTGCCGAAGAGCAGAAGTCTGAGGATCAGAAGTCCGATGAGCAGAAGTCTGACAGCGAGCAGCACTTCCGTTTCCAGAACTGCGCCGACGTTGAGGCTGCAGGTCTGGCACCGATTCACAAGAGCCACCCGGATTACCGCGAGAAGTTCGACGCTGACGGCGACGGCGTTGGTTGCGAGCAGCCCGTTGACTACGAGAACTCCAAGAAGTCTGACAGCGTTTCGCTGAGCTCCGGCTCCGGCGACAACCTGGACTCCGGTTCCTCGAACGCATCCTCCAAGAGCTCTTCTTCCCTGGCTAAGACCGGTGCATCCGGTGCGATGACCGCTGCTGGTCTGGGTCTGATTGCTCTGGGTGCTGGTGGCGCGACCATCGTGGCAACCCGCATGCGCAAGAAGGCATAATAACGCCTAGTCGCTATGTTTTTAGCTGCTTTTATGGGCTCCCTCCATATCGGAGGGAGCCCATTTTTTGTGCTTTTTGAAGCTGTGGGATGCTCCGTCAAGGACGCGAGAAAAGAGAAAAATTACGATTGAATAGCGCCACGATAAGGGTATTTATTAGAGACATATAACACTTATCTCTAAGTTAAGGGCAGCACAGGGTAAACACAGGCTTGCACGGGAATCTAGATACTACAAAGAACGCACAGCTTGGAGCTGAAGAACAGACAGCAAGAAGCGCCGCGAACATCACGACACGATATCTGGAGCACCCAATGACTATTCTGACCATGGCGATTGCCGATGCCATAGCCATCGCAGCTCTCTGCACCCTCTACATGGTGCGGCATCGCAACCGCGAACTGATGATTTCCTACGCGGTCATCAACGCCGGCATCTTCACCGTCTCGGTGGCGCTGGTATCCGCCGGATCGAACGCATCCGCCATGGGTATGGGCCTCTTCGGTGTCTTGTCGATTATCCGATTGCGTTCCACCGCCCTGAGCCAGCGCGAGGTGGGTTACTACTTCGTAGCCCTCTCGGTCGGCATGATTGCAGGTGTGAACATTAGCCCGGCGTACATCGCCTTCGGCCTCATGGCTACCCTGGTCGGCCTGATCGCGGTCCTCGACTCGCGCAGCACCCCGGTCTCTACCGATCAGACTCAGACCGTCACCGCCGATCGTGCGATCAGCGACGAGGAAGAGCTCAAGGCATACCTGAGCGCTCGCCTGGGTTACACCGTCACCTCGATGAAGATCACCGAGCTGGACATGGTGAACAACCTGACCCGCGCCACCGTCACCTATCAACCCAAGGAAACCACCGAGGGCGGCACCCCCGCGGCAGTGGAGGCGGCTCAGCCTGTAGCCGCTCAGACGGTAGCATCGCAGGCTCCTGCGGCCTACCCGGCAGCACCTCAGGTTCCCACCGCCGAGGCGCACACCACCCTGGACACCCGGATGGTTCCGCTCCAGCGCACCCTGGTGGGCAAGTAAGACCAGCCGGTATAAAAGCCTCCGATTCACTCCAACTGCACAAACATCTCCGATACCCACGACACGCCGCCCCCAGCGCACAGCACGCAGGGACGGCACCCCAGAAGGACGAAGACCCATGACTAACGCAGCCGCAAACATCATCCCCACAGAGTGGAAGAGCATCAGCCTCGAAGCCATGAACGAGAAGGCAGCCATGCAGACCCGCGTGGACCGCAAGTACATTGTCGACGCAGAAACCGCCGCCAAGGTACTCTCCACGCTCGACGCAGATGCCTCCGTCATGGAAATCAAGGGCCAGCGCGACTTCGCCTACGACTCGGTCTACTTCGACACCCCGCAGATGCAGAGCTACCACTCGGCAGCCTACAGCCGCGAGGACACCTTCAAGATTCGTACCCGTAGCTACCTGGACTCGAAGCTGACCTTCCTGGAGGTCAAGACCGACGGTGAGCAGGATATGACCGTCAAGAAGCGTATCCCGTACACCTTCGAGAACCGCGATACGCTCACTGCGGAAGGTCACGAGTACATCACCGCAGCACTCGGCGATATCCTCGCCGGCCCTGTGCACAAGCTGGAGGCGGTCCTGACTACCGGCTACCGCCGTACCACGGTCTTCCTGCCGCAGAGTGAGAAGAACCCGGTCGCCTCCCGTATGACCGTAGATAATGCCCTGACCTGGACTCCTCTGTCCGAGAACATCCTCATGGCGGGCGTGAACTACCGCAACTTCCACGGCAACCTGGTTGGCACCACCTACGGCCTGCCGAACGCGGTCATCATCGAAACCAAGTCCGGCGTGGAGCCCTCCGCGGCAGACCAGCACCTCTGGGATGCGGGCATCACCCCCGCGAAGATTTCCAAGTTTGCAACCGGTATGGCGGCGTTGAACCCGCAGCTGGCAAGCAACAAGTGGGCAGAAACCCTGAAGAACTGGATGCACCTGGAACCGGTTGAGGGCACCCGCCTGAACGTGGATGACATGACCGAAGAGGATTACCAGAAGCTGCTGACCGAGCGTTTCACAGCCGCCTAAAACGGCAATCTGGCTAAAACGGCGATCTGGGATGCGCGGGTAGGGTAGTGCACCTACCTTACCCGCACCCCCAATCTATATCCCCCGAACCAAGCACAACATCGGCTTTATTCGCCCCACACAGGCAATAACCGCTCTCACACATATTCACATTTCACATACGTCTTACCCCTGTGGCGCTGGCTCTACGCGAGTGGTCACCCAAACACAAAGGAAAACCCGTGAAAAAGAGCAATATGATTAAGAGCGCAACCTCCATTACCCTCCTGGCAGCCCTGGCGTTGACCGGCTGCTCAGCAACCTCGGCATCGAATGCCAGCGCATCGAGCGCAATCAGTACCTCCGCTTCGAGCACTTCGGGCACCACGTCGAAGGTGGCAGACTCCTTCTCCACAGACGTGAAGAGCGGCGCGAAGCTCGCCGAGGACACCCACTACTCCGCAAAGGACGTCACCTGGGATTCCTCCAGCGAAGTTACTATCGATCTTTCTAACCCGACCGCGACCGACGGCGTGACCGTCAGCGACGGCGTCATCACCATCACCAAGGCGGGCAACTACAAGCTCACCGGCACCTACGAGGGCCAGATCAAGGTTGAGGCAGCCGACAGCGACATGGTCCGCCTGATCCTGAACAACGCGACGATCACCAACTCCACCGGTGCAGCTATCAACGTTGTTGAGGCGGACGAGGTCGTTATCTACACCGCCTCGGGTACCACCAACACCGTCTCTGACGGCTCCTCCTACTCGGATACCGCCAGCGGTAGCCCCGACGCAGCTATCTACTCCAAGAGTGACCTGACCCTGGCGGGCGAAGGTACCCTGAAGGTTGAAGGTAAGTACGAAGAGGGTATCCACACCTCTGACGGCCTGGTCATTGCCTCCGGCACCCTGGAAGTGAACGCGGCAAACACCGGCATCAAGGGTAAGGATTACGTCGATATTCTGGACGGCACCGTCACCGTGACCGCAACCAAGGACGGCATCAAGGCAACCAATGACACCGACGGCAACCGCGGCTGGGTACGCCTGAGCGGCGGTACCGTGAACATCTCTGCAGGTGATGATGGTTTCAAGGCTGAGCGCGTGCTTGAAATCTCCGGCGGTACCCTGAACATTACCCAGGCGAACGAGGGTATTGAGGCGCAGTACATCAACATCCTGGACGGCACCGTGAACGTGACCAGCTCCGATGACGGTATCAACGCCTCGTACAGCACCACCTCGACCAGCACTAGCTCGACCAGCACTGAGTCGGCTACTGCAACCTCGACTACTGCAACCTCGACTAAGCAGAGCGCGCAGGGCGGCCAGAACTCTGCACCCCAGGCGCCCAGCGGTAGCGCGGGTCAGGCACCTGCAGGTGGCGGTCAGGCTCCCTCGGGCACTATGGGTCAGCCCCCGGCTGGTGGTGGCGCAGGTGGCGGCATGGGTGGCGGCGGCACCTTCGAGGTCGTCGACGCAACCATCAACATCTCCGGCGGTACCGTCACCGTGAACACGAACGGCGACGGCATCGATTCCAACGGTACGGCAACCCTCTCCGGTGGCACGCTGATTGTGAACGGTCCCTTCACCGGTGGTAACGCATCCCTGGACACCAACGGCGACCTGCTGCTCAACGGCACGACCGTGGCCGCGGGTAACTCCGGCGACATGTTCGAGGCACCCTCGACCAACTCCACCAGCGGCTACGTGAAGATCAGCAACGTATCGAACCTGAGCGCAGGCACCACCGTACAGGTGACCGACTCCTCCGGTAACGTGGTGGCGAACTACAAGGTGACTAACTCCAGCACCGCACTGATCCTGGTCTCCAGCTCCAAGATCACCAAGGGCGAGAGCTACACCGTGTACACCACCACCGATAGCGTGGATGCATCCAGCACCACCCTGGCTTCTAACGCCACCTCGCTGGGCTCCTTTACCGCAAGCTAGCAGCTCCTTCGGCGCAGGCTCAGCGGCAGGGGGCTCTCCCTAGACCCCGTGCGGGATGTCATGACCTGCACGGTACCCTCTCTGAATCCGGTCTTGTGAGTGAGCCGGAGGCAGAGACACTCGCCCCGCATCGGACGTAGTGATATATCCGGTGCGGGGCTACGTGTTATATGGGGTGTGTGGCGTCTGGGGTAAAAAAGCCGCGGGTGCAAAATAAAACGGTTGTTCCGGTGCGAAGAAGTGTCATGATACGCAAAATAGGTGCCGTTGAGCGAGACATTCAGGGCTGAAACAGGGTACTCTATAGTGTAGTAAAGACTGTTGAACGATCCGAGAGCGATGCGCCGCGCGTGCTGTTCGCCTCGGACAGGATGAAAGAGGGGGTCACGCCATGGGGCGCGGCCGTCAGAAGGCTAAAGCAACAAGGCAGGCTCGGGAGATGAAGTACTTCAGCCCCGAGACCGACTACAGCGCACTCGAGCGCGAGCTCAGCAGCGCGAAGAAAACGAAGTCCTCCGATTCGTCCCGCCGTCGCTATGACGACGAGGACGACTACTCGGCATACGCAGAAAAGTACGCGTCTTACGAGGATGAGGCATAAAGAATACGCGGAATGATTCGGTGCATATCGACCGAGCGTATTTCATAGATGATGAACCGGCTTGAGGCCCCGCACGGGGTGCTCAGCCGGTTTTTTCGTGCCCGCAGTTTTTGAGGATGCACTCTCAGGTGTGTGCGCGAGGACAGGTTGCCCACCGGGTTCTCAATTATGTGGAGTACAAAGCCAATACACATGTTTATACACATATATGCATAGCGCCATCTGGTAATAAAGCATAGGCAGTAATAAAAAAGTTTGGAATGAATAAGCATACATAGCTTCTGCACAGCTTAGTCATGCCTGGCGCAGAGAATAGACCGGCATTCTAGAGACATGAACAACGAACAGAACATGACTCAGAGCATTGACCAGGCAACCCAGACCGCAGCAGAACAAGCTAACGCAGCGCAAACCGCAGCAGAGCAGAAGCTAGCCAAGAAGAAGCTCACCCGTCGAATCTTCATCGGCGGCGGCCTCGGCGCACTCGCAGTAGTCGGCGGCGGCGCAGGCTGGGCCTACAACCGCTACCTGGCAGAGCACACCGAAATCGAAGACACCACCGCCTACGAGGCGGCAGCAGCTCAGGCAAACGCAAGCGCCTCCGGCTCCGCCACCGCAGATCCCACCGAACTGACCGGCGTGAAGGTCAACGGCCAGAGCCTCACCGCTAACGAAGGCTCGATCACCATCACCTCCAACACCACCGGCAGCGGTTCCGATGCGGTCGTCTCCTTCGTAGCAGACATCAAGCTCAACAACGCAACCCTGCTGCGAAGCGCCTTCGCCAACAACAAGTTCGGCCAGAACATCATCGACACCCCCTCGAACATTGCCTCCGAACACAACGGCATCTGGGCGATCAACGGTGACTACTACGGCTTCCGTACCACCGGCATCGTGATCCGAAACGGTGTTGTCTACCGTGACTCCGGCGCTCGCGAGGGTTTGGCCTTCTACCGCGACGGCTCCGTCAAGCTCTACGACGAAACCGCAACCAACGCCCAAACCCTCGTCAACGAGGGTGTGTGGAACACCCTCTCCTTCGGCCCCGCACTGGTCAAGGACTCCGCAATCGTCGACGGCATCGACAGCGTCGAAGTGGACACCAACTTCGGTAACCACTCCATCCAGGGCAACCAGCCGCGAACCGGTGTGGGCGTGCTCGGCACCAACCACCTGGTCTTCATCGTGGTCGATGGCCGCTCCACCAACTACTCGCGTGGCGTGACCATGCCCGAGTTCTCCCAAATGTTCAAGGACCTCGGCTGCGTGAGCGCCTACAACCTGGACGGTGGTGGCTCCTCCGCCATGGTCTTCAACAACAAGCTGGTCAACCGCCCGCAGGGTGGCACCAAGGAACGCGGCACCAGCGACATCCTCTACATTGCAGGGAGCGCATCGTGATTATCCTGATACCCGCCTATAAGCCGGACCAATCACTGGTCCGCCTTGCCCGGGCCCTGCGCGCACAGGACCCTGCCGTCGAAATCCTCGTGATTGACGACGGATCCGGCAGCGCCTACGCACCCATCTTTACCGAACTGCGCATCGACGGCGTGACCGTGCAGACCCACCCCGCCAACAGGGGCAAGGGTGCGGCACTGCGCACCGGCATCGCCTGGGCGAAAGCAAACCGCCCCGGCGAGGTCATCGTCACCGCCGACGCGGACGGCCAGCACCTACCTCGGGATATCTTCCGTGTGGGTGTGCGCACCGAAACCGCCGCGGCGGCAGGGCAGAGGAGCATCATCCTCGGCGTGCGTACCAAGCCCGACCCGAACGCCGGTGAAGAAGGCACGAAGGTGCCGCTGCGCTCCAAAATTGGTAACAGCGCAACCGTAGGCTTCTTCGCCCTGGCGACCGGCGCCCGCGTGGCAGACACCCAGACCGGTCTGCGCGGCTTCACCCCGCAGATCCTGGACTGGCTGCTGCAGATTCCCGGCGATAAGTACGAGTACGAGTTCTCCATGCTGCTGCGCGCAACCCGCGCAGACGTGGACCTGGTGCAGGTACCCATCGTGAAGGTCTACGAGCCTGGCAACCCGACCAGCCACTTTAGGCCTCTGCAGGACTCGGCGCTCATTTACGCGCCGTTGCTCGCCTTCCTGGCATCGTCTTTCCTGACCGGCTTCCTCGTGGATGCTATCGCCCTCTTCGTCCTGGTGGGCATGGGCGCTCCGCTGCTGGCAGCCGTGGTCGGTGCCCGCATCATCTCGGCGCTGACGAACTTCACCGTCAACCGAATGCTCATGCACGACGGGGGCACACGCCCCTCGGCATCCGCCTCGCTGGTACGGTACACCGTGCTGGCGGTGGGTATCCTCGCCGCCAACGCGGCCCTGATGGAAGCTTTGACCGGCCTGGGTGCATCCCTGCTGGTCGCCAAGATCCTGACCGAACTGATTCTGATCCCGATCAGCTTCGCGGTCCAGCGCCGCTGGGTTTTTCTACCCACCCAGCGTCAGGAAAATACGCGAGAAAAGACTCAGGCAATCGCCGCCTCTTCCGGCTTGCGCGCGGTGAGCTACGAGTCCACTCGCATGGAGGCTGCCGGTATCCGTACCGGTGTGCGCGCCTCCCAGGTACGCCCCTAGCTCGCTTACCCTAGCCTCCAACAGGCTCGGGGCGTACCCAAAGATTTCTCCCACCTGTCGGTCGTGAGGGTGGGTGGGAGAAGCAAGCTGCAGCACCAAAAGCCGCAGCGTTTCTGTTCACGAAAAGCCCCCGCTGAGAAAATGAACTGCCTCCCGTTTCTTGGACAAC
>NZ_KV813794.1:0-41303 GCF_001813725.1 Rothia sp. HMSC072B04
CACCTGACGCTTCGAAGAAATCACGCCCGTGTTGAAACCAGCCAGGTGCAGGCCACCGTGGAAACGCGCATGCTCAATCTTCACGCACTTATCCATCACCACGTTCAGGCCGGCAGCCTCACCAATCGCGGCGGCCTCCTCGCTCCAGGAGCCCAGCTGCATCCACACGGTCTTAGCGCCCAGGTCCACAGCCTCCTGAACCACGCCCGGCAGGTCCTCATTACGGCGGAAAATCTCCACCAGATCCGGGACCTCCGGCAGGTCCTGCAGCGACGGGTACACCGGCTGACCCAGCACAAGCTTGCCCTTTGCCGCCAGAATCGGGTTCACAAAATACAGCTTGTACGGCGACGCCGACTGCAGGTACGTTGCCACAAAGTACGAGGCACGCGAAATCTTATCGCTCATACCCACAATCGCAATCGTGCGGGTATTACGCAGAATGTTCAGACGCTCAGGGGCGGAAGGACCCACCCAGGTACGCTTCTCAGTCATTACTTTTCCTCCTGAGTGGTAGTAGGCAGGGAGCAGGATGCGCCAGCAGCAGCCTCAGCGGCAGCAGCGTCCTCGGCGGCCTTAGCGGCGGCAACCGCCTCCTCAGCCTCCACAACCTTGTCTGCGCTGGACTCGCCCACACGCTCACCGGCGTGGTTCAGGCCGGTTGCGTAGGTCAGCGCCTGATCCAGGTCCCAAATGATGTCTTCAATATCTTCCAGACCCACGGAAATGCGGATCAGGTCCTCACCGACACCGCCAGCAGCCAGCTGCTCAGCGGTCAGCTGCTGGTGTGTGGTCGAGCCCGGGTGCAGCACGAGGGTGCGGGCGTCACCGATGTTCGCCAGGTGGCTTGCCAGCTGCAGGGCGCCGATGAACTCGCCGCCGACCAGGCGGCCGGAAGCCTTCTCGGTCGCCTTCACGCCGAAGGAGAACACGGAACCGACACCCAGCGGCAGCAGCTTCTTCGCACGCTCGTGGTGCGGGTGGTCTTCCAAGCCAGCGTAGTTCACGTAGGCGATACGCTGATCCTCAACCAGCCAGGCGACAACCTGCTTAGCGTTCGCCAGGTGCGCGTCCATACGCTGCGGCAGGGTCTCAACACCCTGCAGCAGGTTGAACGCGGACTGCGGGCTCAGCGACGGACCGAAGTCGCGCAGCTGCTCGGAACGCAGCTTGGTCAGGAAACCGAACTCACCGAAGTTACCCCACCAGGACACGCCGTTGTAGGAGGGAACCGGCTCGGTCATGGACGGGAAGTTGCCGTTACTCCAGTTGAAACGACCGGACTCGACGACGATACCGCCGAGGGTGGTGCCGTGACCGCCCAGGAACTTGGTGACCGAGTGAATGACGATGTCCGCGCCGTGCTCGATGGGGCGAATCAGGTAGGGGGTAGACAGGGTTGCGTCCACGACCAGGGGGATACCCGCCTCGTGTGCGACCTCTGCGAGGCCTTCCAGGTCGGCAACCTCACCGGAGGGGTTCGCCACGATCTCGGTGTAGATCGCCTTGGTGTTCTCGGTCAGTGCCGCCTTGTAGTCGGCGGGGTCGGTGCCGGGCACGAAGGTGGTTTCAATGCCGAAGCGGCGCAGGGACACGTCCAGCTGGGTGACGGTGCCGCCGTACAGCTGCGAAGAAGCCACAATGTGGTCGCCCTGCTGGCACAGAGCCGCGAAGGTAATGAACTCGGCAGCCATGCCGGAGGCGGTCGCTACCGCACCGATACCGCCTTCGAGGGAGGCGATGCGCTCCTCCAGTGCGGCGACGGTCGGGTTGGACAGGCGCGAGTAGATGTTGCCGTACTTCTGCAGGGAGAAGAGGTTCGCGGCGTCGTCAGCGTCTTTGAAGACGAAGGAGGAAGTCTGGTAGATGGGGACCGCGCGGGCACCGTGTTCAGCGTCGGGGGTGCCGCCCGCGTGTAGTGCGCGGGTGCGGAAGCCGAAAGTGTGTTCAGCCATTGGTTTGCTCCTGGTGTATCTGCCCGCCTGTGTGCGGGGAGTCGATAGTGGCTCGACTTTATACTGTGCCACCGGCGGCGGGGTGCACCAAGTGCGGGTACCTATATGTCGTTTATTGCGGATTATGACGGGCTATTTTCGGTGAGCAGGGACTGCCGTACGGGTCTTAGCGGGGCATCATATCAGCCGTCATAACAGAAGTTGTTATGACGGTTGTTATGATGCGCGGTCAATGAGACCGACAGGAATGCCCGGTTTTAGCCTGCAATTCCGGGGTTTTTAAGATCCTAAGAGTGGTGAGAATACCGCATCATAACAACATCATCGCAGAATCATAACAGCATCATCACAGAAATTGTTATGATGCTGTTATGACGTTGCTATGACGTTCACCAAGAAGTAGCCATCGGGAGCATGCATGGAAACAAACACCGCCGAACTCATCGAAAACCTACGCCGTAGCCAGGCGGAAAACGGGCGAGTAGAAGTCAAAGCTGCAGCTGGCGGGTTCCCCAAGTCCGTTCTTGAAACCGTTAGTGCCTTCGCCAATGGAGACGGTGGCACCATTCTTCTTGGCCTGACCGACCCGGCAGAAGGTCTACAGCCAGTTGAAGGTTTCAACGCACAGGCAGTCCACGACGCATCCGTTGAGGCAATCCGTTCCAAGATCACACCTCGACCCCCGGTAGATATTCAGATTGAGGCGGCAGACGAGCAGCACCGTATCGTGCGCATCGATGTGCTCCCCGGCGACCCGACACAGAAGCCCTACTACATCGAAGCACACGGCATGTATAACGGCTCCTACCAGCGCGTCGGCGAGGCCGATATTCGCCTCACCAAGTACGAGATTGATCGCCTCCTAGAGAACCGCAGTCAGCCCCGCTACGACGAGGAGCTGGTCAGCGAGGCAAGGTTCAAGGACCTCTCCCCCACCCTTGTGAGTGCCTATGTCGCTCGCCTCCGCGAGGAGCAGCCTCGCGTTTTTGCGGCGCTTTCTGACCGTGAGGTTCTTCTGCAGGCACGCATTCTACGCATCGATTCTGAGGGCCGAGAAGTGCCCACTCTTGGGGCGCTTCTCGCCATGGGATCCTACCCGCAGGCGTTCTTCCCGCAGCTGATGATGAGCGTTGTTGTTCTTCCCGGTGAAGAGCTTGGTGAGGTCACTGAGGACGGTCGACGTTTTCTGGACAATCACAGCTGTACCGGGCCTATCCCCTCCATGTTGGATGAAGCTATGGGCGTTTTGGTTCGTAATATGCGCAAAACGTCCACGATGGAGGGTCTCAACAGTAGCGGCATCGGGCGGGTTGAGCGCTACGAGTATCCGCTGGAGGCTATCCGCGAGCTCTTGGTCAACGCCCTCATGCACCGCGACTACTCGCCTGGTGCGCGCGGCTCGCAGGTGCAGGTTGAGCTCTACACCAACCGCCTGGTGGTGCGTAGCCCGGGTGGTATTTACGGTGCTGTGACTATCCGAGATTTCGGTCAGCCCGGTGTTTCTTCAACCCGCAATAGCTACTTGGCAAGCATTCTGACTGACCTGCCCGACCCGGGGACGGGGCGTTTGATTGCAGAGAATAGGGCTTCCGGTATTCCCACGGTTCTGCGCGCGCTGAAGGAGGCGGGTCTGCCCGCTCCCCAGTTTGCTGACCGTCTACTCTATGTGCAGGTCACTCTGATGCAGCCCCCGCAGGATGTGTCTTCTACGGAACAGAAGACCGCGCCTGAGGATAAGACTCAGCACGCAACCCATGCCGCGGGCAAACATTCAGCCGATGCCGTCAAACCGGCGGGCGCCGATGCGTCGCTTGACGGCCTCAGCGAACGCCAGGCTGGTATTGTGCGCGGTCTGCGTGCACAGGGCGAGGCTGTTTCCACGGCGTATATCCAAGAGCATTGGGGTCGGGGCGCTTCACGTACCTCCATTACGAATGATCTGCGCCGTCTTGTGGAGGCGAAGCTGATTGTTCCTACGGCTCCGCCGCGTAGTAAGAACCGTAAGTATCGCGCTGCTTAGACGTGCCCGATAAAAGGTACACAAAAAAAGGGGGAGGGAAATAGAGCGGTTATTCTCTATTTTCCTCCCCCTTCGACTATTCAGCCAAAACCGCGTTTAGCCGCAAGCCCACTCAAAGACGACCTGCGAGAAGTCGCGGGCGGCAAGCGCCTCCGGAGTAATCAGCCAGTTCGCCGCACCGGCATCACCCCACATGATCTCAATCTCCTCGTCTTCGTTCTCCTCATTCTCCGATTCGGAGACGATAGTCAGCAGGTTCATCGTGTGGCCGCGCAGCTCCTTGAACTCGTCACGCGGGTCATTCTGCACGAAGAACGGGTATCCGCCCACGTGGGAGTACTCTTCCTCCGATTCGAAAGGCTCCGTCAGCTCGTAGAGAGCTTCGCGGCGAGGCTGGTTCTTATACGGGTTCTCGTGTGCCTCGGGCAGCAACTCATCCGGGTAGATTTCATCCCACTTCGCACCAAAAACGTCGTAGTAGTCGTAGCCGGAGGCGGTCACACCCTGCTCGCGTACTTCAAAGGTCATGCCGTACTCAATTTCGAGCGGGCCGCTCTCACAGTCGAAACCGCCGATGGGCCAGCCGCCCTCGTCCCAGTCAATGTTGGGGAACGGGGCATCCGGGTTCGGCTCACCCAGCGTCTCGTAGTAGACGACGCGGTGATTCTTCTGCGAAAGAGGGTTCTCGTAGTCAAAGCCCCACAAGCATTCTTCGTCGTTGGGGTTAATCCAGAACTGCAGCAGACCGGTCGCCGGGTAGATGTCGTTTTCGGGCAGGTCGGCGCAGTTAATCTGCGCGATCATGCCCAGCGGCTCACCCTTCTCATTGGTCGGAGGCAACTCGCCAGCGGGCAGGTACGGACGGCCACCAAACTTGGATGCGGTCTGCGGCAAGGGCTCGGCCGGAACGAAAGGCTTCAGAGCGATAGCCTTCTTACGGGCGCCTTCCTGGTTGAGCAGGTCAATAACGTGCTTCGCCTGCTTCTCAATGTCCTTGAACGGCTTGTTGTTGAGCATCTTAGAATCTCCTCATTGATGATGTGAAAGTAGTACGGTGCCTAGCCGCAAGCCCACTCAAAGACGACCTGCGAGAAATCGCGGGCGGCAAGCGCCTCCGGGGTAATCAGCCAGTTCGCCGCACCAGCATCACCCCACATCACGTATACGTCCTCCTCAGCGTCCTCGCCCCACTCCGACTCGATAGTCAGCAGGTTCACCGTGTGGCCGCGCAGCTCCTCGAACTCGTCGCGCGGGTCATCCTGCACAAACGAAGGGTATCCGCCAATATGCGAGTAATCCCTCTCCTCCGATTCAAAGGGCTCCAGCAGGTTGTAGGAGGCGTTATCGCGTGCGTTCGGTTCCTCGGGAAGCTTCTGGTTCGGGTACATTTCGTCCCAGGCGTCAGCGAACTGGTCGTAGATTTCGAAGCCGCCATCCAGGAAGCCCTGCTCCCAGGGCTCAAAGGCGAGGGCGTACTCGGTGGTCGCCTCGGAAACGCCCTCGCCCTCGGAGCCCAGAGGCCAGCCGTAATCACCCCAGTCAACGGTCGGGAGGGGAGTCGAGAACGGCGCATCCGGGTTCGGCTCGCCCAGAGTCTCGTAGTACACCACGCGGTGATTCTTCTGCGAGAGCGGGTTCTCGTAGTCGTAACCCCACAAGCACTCTTCGTCGTTGGGGTTAATCCAGAACTGTAGCAGACCGGTCGCCGGGTACAGGTCGTTCTCGGGCAGGTCGGTGCAGTTAATCTGGGCGATCATGCCCAGCGGTTCGCCCTTCTCATTGGTCGGCGCGGACTCCCCGGCGGGCAGGTAGGGGCGGCCACCAAACTTGGAGGCAGTCTGCGGCAGCGGCGCATCGGGGCGGGTCACCTTCAGGCGGATTGCCTGCTTGCGGGCGCCACGCTCGTTGAGTGCGTCGATGACGCGGCGTACCTGCGCCAGGGTCTCTTCGGAGGGCTTATTCTTCGGCATTACGTGCTCGTTTCGTCGGTGAATTAATCGGTGTGGAAGGTTCGGTGTGTCAGGCGCGGGCAACGGTACCGCTGCGCCTTCTACCCCCATTAGACCCTATTTCGGGCGGGCGCGCACCGATTCCGGTCACGAGTGCATCCAGTGGGTAAAAAAGCAGGTACACAGCACGCAGAAAACAAGTGCGTGCGCACAGAAAGCCCCGCCTCCTCACCCTCATGCGCGGGCATGAGAGGCAAGAATGCGGGGCTTCCCAGTCATTCTCAGTGGAACTCAGTGGTTCTCAGTGAATCTCTACACGAGACGGTGAAAGGCTTAGAGCGCCTTTTCGATGGTCTCCAGAATGCCAAACGCGGCAGCCGGGCCAGCGTTCAGGAAGAACATGTCAGAATCCACGCTGTGCGCGTGCTTCTCGGTGACAGCCTTGAGGGTGCTCCACAGTGCCTCACCGGTCAGCTTGGACGCGTCGCCGCCCTGCACACCGTAGAACAGGTAGTCGCCGTCAGCCTGGTCAAGCTGCTCGGAGCTCAAATCGATGGAGGTCTTCTCAACCTGCGCAGCTGCGGGGCGCGCCAGGGACGCATCCGCGCAGATGGAACCCACGAACGAGGACTTCGCGAAGATGCGGGTGCGGTCAGCGGAAGTGTACAGGAAGGAAAAGGTCTTCTCACTGCCAGCCTTCTGACCGACCGACTTCGCCTTGGTGTTGTACTCCTCCATGAGCTTCTCAGCCTTCTCGGTGGTGCCCAGCGCGGCTGCAATCAGCAGGAAGTCCTGCTTCCAGTTGACGCCGGTGCCCTCGGTGACCACGGTCGGCGCGATTTTCGCGAGGGACTCGTACAGCTCGCCCTTCTTGTTGGTGTTGTTGATGAGGATCAGGTCGGGCTTGAGATTTGCGATGGCCTCAACGTCCGGGTCGGTGCGCTTGCCGACCTTAGCAATCTTGTCGAGCTCTGCGGACTTATCGGAGAACTTAGTCTTCAGGTAGGTGGGGACCAGGTCGGCGTCACCGGCGGTTGCTGCGCCGACCGGCACGACGCCCAGGGAGAGCACGCCGTCGAGCTGACCGGTGGAGAGAATCACGACCTTGGAGGGTGCGGATTTGATGGTGGTTTCACCGCGGAAGTGCTTGACGGTGCGGGGGAATTCGCCGTCAACGGTGGTGGTGCCCATGCCGGAGGGCAGGGCGGAGGGTGCCACCTTCTTACCGGTCGCAGAAGCAGACGCGGAGGAGGAAGAGCCGGAAGTGTTGGAGGAGCCGCATGCCGCCAGGGCGAGGGCGCCGAAGGAACCGAGTGCGAGTGCGCCGAAGGAGCGGCGGGTGATCTTGTTCGTCATATTTGCCATATTATTAGGATAACCTCATATATGCATATGCGATACTTAATACTTATCTATTGATACGTTAAGCATCCTCCGTCCGCACGGGAGCACACCGCTCCCCCACCACCTCCAAAGCCTATGACACCACAGACCTCCCCCTCTTCCGGACCCGCCGTTAGCGCTGCTTCCCTGGCGAAAATTCGTGCCCTCTCCGCTTCTTCGGACGCCGTATCTGGCGCCTCCTCTGGCGGTCAGGGTGGCAAGTCTATCTCGCGTCTAGCGGTTGCGCTCATTATTGGCGGCGTTCTGCTAGTGCTGCTTTGCGCCCTGTCGTTTACGGTGGGTTCGCGCCTGTTCACCCTGGACCGCTCCATTGACGGTTTCCTCCACCCGGAGGCGAACACTATCGAGTCGAAGCTGATTTGGGCGAAGCGTGCCCCGCGTACCGCCGCTGCGTTGCTGGTGGGTGCCGCGTTGGCGGTGTCGGGTGTGCTCATGCAGGCGTTGAGCCGTAACCCGCTGGCTGAGCCTGGCCTACTGGGTGTGAACTCGGGTGCTGCCGCCTCCGTGGTGGTGGGCGTGGGCGTTTTTGGGGTGTCGTCCCCGTTCGTGCAGCTCTGGCTGGCACTGGCCGGTTCGGGTCTGGCGGCGGCGCTGGTGTTCGTCATGGGCCTGGTGGATTCTAAGCCGAACCTGGATTCGACGGCGCGCCTGGTTCTTACGGGTGTGGCGGTGAATGCCTGCCTGGGCACTATCACCGGCATTATCACGATGTTTAATTCCAAGGCTTTTGATTCGCACCGTTTCTGGGTGGTGGGTTCGCTGGAGAACCGCACCTTCGAGCAGGTGCTCTCGGCGCTGCCGTTTGTGGCGCTGGGCCTGGTGCTGTCATTCATACTGATTGGTCCCCTGCGTGCCCTGGCACTCGGTGAGGATGCGGCAGCCGGCCTGGGTGTGCCGGTGACAATGGTCCGTGGCGCGACGATTATTGCGATTATGGCGCTGTGTGGTGCGGCGACTGCGGTTGCGGGCCCGATTGGTTTTGTGGGCCTGGTCGTGCCGCATGTGGTGCGTCTGCTGGTGGGTTCCGATATTGCGCGTGTGCTGCCGCTGTCGCTGGTGTACGGCCCGGTGCTGGTACTTGCCTCCGATATTTTGGGTCGCGTTCTGGTCATGCCCAGTGAGCTTGAGGTGGGTATTGTGACCGCCTTTATTGGTGCCCCGGTGCTGATGGTTCTGGTGCTGCGTTTGAGTGCCGGTGCGCGCGGTGCGAAGAAGAGCCGCTTGGGTTCGAAGGCGCAGGCGCACGACGAGGCGGGCCCGGCTCATGTGTCGGAGCACGGGGCGCATCGTGCTCACCGCCCTGTTGTGGGTGGTTCGTCTGGTTCGACTGGCGTATCTGGTTCGTAGGTCCCGGTTTCTGAGAGGTTTTATTGTGAGCGTTGTGTCTCGTTCTGTAGCCGGGTCTGTTGTTGCCGGGTCTGTGCGTATCCCTGGGCGTTACCGCACCCCTATTCCGCGTACCCTGCTGGTGGTGGCGGTGCTCGTGGTGGCGGCGGTCGCCTCCCTGGTGTTTGGTAGTTATCAGATGAGCCCTGATCAGGTGTTTCGCCTGATTTTTCAGGGTGAGGGCACGGAGATTGAGCGTCAGCTGGTGTTGAATCAGCGTCTGCCGCGTATGCTTGCCGCCGTGGTGGTGGGTGCGGCTTTGGGCTTGTCGGGCGCTATTTTTCAGTCGGTTTCGCGTAATGCTCTGGGTTCGCCGGATATTATCGGTTTCACGGTGGGTTCGGCGACCGGTGCCCTGTCTGTGGTGCTGATTGGGTCGTTGAGTTCTACCGGCGTGGGTATGGGCATGGGCGCTATTATTGGCGGTTTTGCGACGGCGGCTGTGGTGATGCTTCTGGCGGGTGTGCGCGGTGGCGCGACGATGGGTCAGAAGATGGTGCTGATTGGTATTGCGGTGAGTGCGATGCTCAGTTCCGTAAATGATTACCTGATTACGCGCGGTGATTTGGAGAAGGCGGAGGCGGCGAAGACCTGGCAGCACGGTTCGCTGAATGCCCTCTCATGGAACCAGATGTCGGTTCAGGCGGTGCTGCTGCTGGTAGCAATTCCGCTGGTTCTTCTGCTGACGCGCCGCCTGCGCACCCTGGAGCTCGGCGACGATTTGGCGGCGGGTTTGGGTCTGCCGGTGAAGAAGACCGTGAACCTGCTGGTGGCGGCGGCTGTGCTTCTGGTGGCTGTGGCGATTTCTGTTGCGGGTCCGATTGGTTTCTTGGCGCTGGTTGCCCCGCAGATTGCGCGTCGCCTGTGGAATACTCCGGGTACGGCGATGTGGCATTCGGCGCTTCTGGGTTCGGTGATTTTGGTGCTGGCTGATTTTGTGTCGGCTCGTGCGTTGGCGCCGTTCCAGATTCCGGTGGGCCTGGTGACGGGCGCGCTGGGTGGCGTGTACATGCTGTGGCTACTGTACCGTCAGCGCTAAATTTGCCGCCTCATTCCGTGTAAGTGACCGGGTGTTCCCCACTGTGGGGGCACCCGGTTTTCTGCGTTTCGCGGGGTTTCGCTGGGTTTAACGGGCGGTTTCACTGGGTTTCACGGGTGGTTTCAGATTTTTTCAGAATTTTCCCAGTTTTACCCCGGGGTAGATTAAAAACTGCTTATCGTGTCAGGGGTCGCTCATAGAGTGTAGGTGTTGGAAGGGACGATCCTTCCAACCGGGCGCACCGCCTCCTCCGGTGTCGCCGCTAGGTTGATTCAGCATCTACGGAAGGAACGGTCATGGAAAACACCACTCACGAGAGCCAGTACGCAAACGCAGAGATTTCCTGCACCGCAGATGAGCAGCTGTGCCGTGATGCAGAGTTCAACCTGCTGATGCAGTCCGGCACCATCGTCCGTATGGAGCGCTTCAACGTGGAGGAGCTCCGCGCCGTTCTGGAGCAGCTGGTGGCTGAGGGTTCGTGCTTCCGCACCGCGCCGGTGTCTTCGACTATGGGCCGTGTGATGCGTCAGCTGACTCAGGGCGCTTCCGGTTACGAGGCGAACCTGGCTGAGCTGCGTGCGTCGGCGCAGAACGCGCTGCTGTTCGTGTTCCCCCTGGAGAAGGACCTGGAGATGTGCCTGCGCTTTGAACGTGTGCAGGGTACCGGCCTGGCGCTGACCCGCCTGGGCGTGAGCCCGGTCAATGGTGACCTGTGGACTCAGCACTGGGCGATGCGCGCGCTGGAGTGCACCGGGGGTGTGTTCGCGGTGGAGTCCGCTCCGGGTGCCTGCAATTTTGAGCTGCGCCGCGAGATGTTCTACGCGATGCTGTCGCTGGTTGAGCTGTCGACTTTGGGTCTGTCGGCTGAGCCGGAGGACTTCTACATGTTTGCCGATTCGGAGGCTGTGTGTAAGAAGTTCAAGCGTGAGCGTCGTGATTGCCGCCGCGCGATGCGTGCCCAGTACGACCGCGCCGCATAAGGTATATCGTGTATGCCTTATGCGGCATACGCGCATATCAGAGCCATTTGTTCTTCTTGAAGAACCAGTAGAGGAGCAGGCAGGAGCCCACCATGAGTAGCAGCGCGGCGGGGTAACCGAACTCCCATTTGAGTTCAGGCATGACCTCAAAGTTCATGCCGTACACGGAGCCAACGATGGTGGGCACCATGAGCAGCGCCGCGTAGGCGGAGATTTTCTTGGTGTCGTCGTTCTGCTGCTGACCGAGCAGGGTGTCGTGCACGCGCAGGGCGTTTTCGAGGGAGCTGCGAAGGTCTTCGAGGCGTTCTTTTGTTTGGGTTACGTGGTCGAGCACGTTGCGGAATTGCCGGGCGAGCTCGACCGCTTCTTCGTTCTTTTCTTCGTCGGATACGCCCGGGTAGGGTGAGGGGTCGAGCGCGCCGGTGCGCATCCCTTCGATAATGCGGCCAATCATGGATTCGAGGGGTCGGCAGGCACGCTGGAAGTCGATGACCTGGTTGAGCAGTTCGTAGATGCGCTGTGCGAGGGAGTTGGCGTCTCGCCGCTCGTTGGTGGAGAAGAGGATGTCTTCGATTTCGTCGTTGTCGTTTTCGAGGCCATCGAGCACGGGTGCGTACCCGTCGACGGTGCTGTCGAGGATGCGGTGCAGCAGTCGGGCGGGGGATGCGTCGGGGGTGGCGTAGAGCAGGTTGAACTGGTCGTTGATGCGCTGGTTGCTGCGTTGTTCGTCGCGGACGAGTGCGAGGGTGTAGCGGGGGCCGGTGAAGAGGTGCAGTTCGCTGAGGCGCACTTCTTCTTCTTTGTCGAGGTAGATGGCGGGGCGGATGACGGTGAAGAGGGAGTCGCCGTATCGTTCTAGTTTGGCGCGCTGGTGGCCTCGTCCGGCGTCTTCGATGGCGAGTTCGTGCAGGTTGAAGGTTTCTTGCAGGGCGTGTAGTTCGTGGATGTTGGCGTTGGCGTATCCGAGGGCTACGGCGGTGTTGGGCTGCTGGTAGGCGTTGAGGGTTTCTTCTTCGGGTGTGCCTACGCGGATGCGGTCTCCGCTGGGGTAGATGGCTCCGGTAATGTAGGTCATCGTTGTACTCCTCTGAACGCTGTGGCGCCACGTGTGCGAGGCGCTCTTTCCAGCATACGGCACACGCCCCGCCCGGTCACATGCACCGCGCGTGCACCCGGCATACGAAAAGCCCCCGGAAGGCACCTGTAAGGTAGCCTCCGGGGGCTTTCGCGTATTGAGCTATTGCGCTTAGTCTTCGTTGATGAGGTCGCGGACCACGATGGTCTGGTCACGATCCGGGCCCACACCAATCGCGGAGATACGGCAGCCGGAAATCTCTTCCAGCTTCAGCACGTACTTGCGGGCGTTCTCGGGCAGCTCATCCAGGCTCTTCGCATCCGAAATGTTCTCAGTCCAGCCGTCGTAGTACTCGAAAATCGGCTTAGCGTGGTGGAACTCAGTCTGAGTCATCGGCATCTCGTCGTGGCGCACACCGTCAACGTCGTAAGCCACGCAGACCGGGATCTTATCCAGGCCGGTCAGAACGTCCAGCTTGGTGATGAACAGGTCGGTGAAACCGTTGATGCGCACAGCCTGACGCGCCAGCACGGCGTCGTACCAGCCGCAACGACGCGGGCGGCCAGTGTTCACACCGAACTCGCCACCGGTGGTGCGCAGAAACTCGCCCATCTCATCGAACAGCTCGGTCGGGAAGGGGCCAGCACCCACGCGGGTAGTGTACGCCTTCTGAATACCGATCACGCGGGAGATGCGGGTCGGGCCCACACCCGAACCGACGCACGCACCGCCGGAGGTCGGGTTGGAGGAGGTCACGAACGGGTAGGTGCCGTGGTCAACGTCCAGGAAGGTTGCCTGGCCACCCTCCATCAGCAGGGTCTTACCCTCGTCCAGTGCCTTGTTCAGCAGCTGGGTGGTGTCCACAATCATCGGCTTCAGACGCTCAGCGTAAGACATGAAGTACTCGACGATCTCGTCAACCTCAACGTGGCGGCGGTTGTAGACCTTCACCAGCAGTTCGTTCTTCTGGCGCAGTGCGCCTTCAACCTTCTGACGCAGGATCGACTCGTCCAGGATGTCCTGAACACGCACGCCGAGGCGGCCAACCTTATCCATGTAGGCGGGGCCGATACCGCGGCCGGTGGTGCCGATAGCGCGCTTGCCGAGGAAACGCTCGGTCACCTTATCCATGGTCTGGTGGTAGGGTGCGACCAGGTGTGCGTTAGCGGAAATCTTCAGGCGGGAGGTGTCAGCGCCGCGGGCCTCAAGGCCGTCAATCTCAGCGAAAAGAGCCTCGGGGTTAACAACCACGCCGTTACCAATCACGGGGACGGCGTTATCACTCAGAATACCCGCGGGCAGCAGCTTCAGCTCAAACTTCTGGCCGTTCACCACCACGGTGTGACCGGCGTTGTTACCGCCGTTGGGCTTGACCACGTAGTCTACGCGGGGGCCGAGCAGGTCGGTTGCCTTACCCTTACCCTCATCGCCCCACTGGGCGCCCACAATCACGACAGCTGACATTTTGTGCTCCTTGAAAGCCTTGAAGATACGCACCGGATTTCACGGCGCGGCGGCGACCTACCGCCTCATGAACCGGGTAGGCACACCTCTTCTAATGATACCGTGCCCGCCCCTTTAAGTCCCGTGTGACAAGTCGGTAGGCGTGCCGGATCCGGTGCCGGTGAGCCTCACCGGGCGCGGCAACGCCCCCATCCGATATTCGGACGGGGGCGCTACCGGTATGAGCTGATGAAGACTACTTGATGATCTCGATGAAAGTCATCGGGTAGGTGTACTGCTCACCGCGATTTGCAGCCATAGCAGCCAGGCTGTGGAAGATAACCATCAGGACGGTCACAACTGTCGGGACAACCCACAGGATGATGCCCAGGATGCCGAAGGTCAGAATAATCAGCAGCCAGGAAGCCATGCTGACGAGCCACAGGGAGAAGTTGAAGTTAAACGCGCGGCGGGATGCTTCCTTAGTGAAACCGTAACCGGGCTTGTCCTTGTAGATGAACCACATGATCAGCGGCGCGAGAATACTTGCGGATGCGAAGGACAGCAGAGACAGAATTGCAGAAGCCAGGTGCGCGAGCATCGCCATGTTCTGGTCGTCCTTGGAGGAGACTACGTAACCGTTGGGCTGCTGACCCGGCGCCTGCGAGTAGGAGGGTGCCTGCTGGGAGTACTGGTTGTACTGTTCAGGGTTCGGGTTCTGGGACATCGTTCTTTTCCTAATCTATCGATGAGTGGATACAGCTAATCGTTGAGGTGCGGCTAATCATTGAGGCGCGGCGGCAGGCTAACTCGCCGTTTTCGGCGGGTGCCCGCCTTGCTCTGCTTAGTCGCAACGCTCGTGATGTTTTCACCCTATCAAGGCAAGGTAAATGGAATATTAACCCTCGCCGGACAACAGACAAAGAAACCCGAATATGACAAGAAAAAGACGCCGCTGCCCCTCCACGCGGTGTTTCGTGCGTGGAGGGGCAGGTCGTTTTACGGTGTGGGTTGGCCGAGGTTAGTCCTGTTTCTCTTCATCAGCGAGCGCAGGATGCGCGGCGGGCTTATGTAGTGCGGCGGCCTCGCACTGTGCGGCGGCCTCGCGCGGTGCTGCAGACTCGTGTAGCTTTGCGCGTTCCTGCTTTTTCAAAAACTCGTACACCGAGAAAGAGTCCTCTTCTTCCTTCGTGAAGCCGTTGACGCCCGTGTAGCCTTCCGGCAGGCGGTTGTACACGAGGTAGTACCAGAACTCGGTGGGCAGGGCCTGCCCCTCCTCGATGAGGTCATTTATCTGATTCCGGCGTTTGAAGAGGCGAACAATGCCCAGGATCCACAGAATCGGCACCACAAAGATTGACCCCACGCCAATCACTACGAAAATGAACGCGACCATAAACCCATATTCGGGTTCTACAATGCTGGCAAGAGGCGCCAATACGAAGGGATTCAGCATCAGCAGTACACCAAGCGAAATGTTCGTGAGGGTGAGCTCCTTCTTCAAGTCTTCAACGCTGTACCTCGTCGGTGGCCTATTCACTGGAACGTACCCTACCGGCTGGATCATCGCCGCCCGCGATATGGGGTTCTCCTCAACCTTGACCGGGTTCAGGTGGGCGGCGCACGCCTGCATGGGTGCGGACTCATCCTGGGAGCGGTCGAGCAGGCGCATTTCGATGAGTTTTGAGTCGGGGGTGCCGAAGAGCGGGTCGGGGATGACCGGCAGGATAACGCCCGGGCTCAAACCGAGGGATTCCAACCGAACGTACTCGCCGTAGGCGTGCATGGTTTGAGTCTTCGTTGCCTGAGTCTGCATTGCTTGCGCCCGCTCACGGGCAGAGAGTACAGGCTGGGCGGGCCCAGTGGACTGGGTGGGCGCAGTGGAGTTGAGCGCAGAGGAGGCGAGCGCTACCGGGTGGTTCGCCTCGTCGTCCTTACGAGATTCGTGAGTATCTTCCGGGGTATCTTCTGATGCCTCTTCCGGCTCTTCGATGTCGTCGGTGTCGTTGTCATGAGAGTCTTCCCGCGCGGAGTCGTAGCGCTTGGGGGCACCCGGGTAAACGTATTCATAATCGGGATCGGGGTGCTCTAGCTCTTCGTCTTCGATGTCGTCGGAGTTTTCGTGCGGCTCAGCGTCTTCATTTTTCTGCGTCTGCTCGCCCATGAGTAGCGCCATGTATTCCGGGATGGACTGGTCGGTGTCCCAGAGGGGCTGGTACGCCTCGTCCTTCTTTGCAGCTTCCTTCTTTTCAGTGAGTCGGTCTGCCATGGTCGTCTCCTTCGCTTACCAGACATACTCCTAGCGGCACCACCGTACCAGCGTGCGCTGGGCAGTCCCTTGAAACCTGCCCGATAAAAGCTGAGAAAAATCCCCCGACAAGCGCCAACACGCACGTGTTAACACTGCCGGGGGTTCAGCGCTACCGGAGTCCAGGGGCTCACGGGAAGTCGACTACGATGCATCCGCTGAGTTTGGAACAGGGCTTGAGGTAGGGCTCTGGGCACTCAGCGGCTGAGGGGCTGGCGCCACGGAAGACATCGAAGACGCCGCGCCCAGGATTCCCTGCATCTCCTCGGCATCCCTGGGCAGGCGGTCATACACCAGGTAGAACCAGAACGACCCGAGAGGCATGGCCTTCCATTTCAGCGCTCGGTACTTTCGGCTCACTCGGATCAGCGCAAAAATCAGCGCACCAGCCCACAAGAACAGGGGAAGACCAAACGTTGCCAGAGAAAATATCAGGAAGAAATAGTAAACAAACCCGCCGAAGCGAGGGTCCTCTGTAACGGTAGCCAGCAGAAGATAAGTCAGGGGATTAAACACCACACCCACGAAGAAGAGCACTATGAACTCAGGCCAGGCTTTCCACCATAAGTCTGATACACGCACCTTGCCCGCAAGTGGGGTCGCTGAGATATACCCGATGGGTCGCGGTGTACCCACTACTTTCCCCTCCTGCCAGGTAGGAAACACACTTGGCACCTGCTGGTTTGCAGATGCGCCAGTATCCGTGCCCATGGGGGACATTCGGCGCATCGTGGGGCCCGGGCGGCCATACAGCGGTCGATTCAGCACCGGGTACCCCTCCGCCGAAGGGAAAAAATTCGCCGCCGGCACAGACGGCGCAGGAGCAGAAACCGCCAGAGCTGGCACCGCAGAATCAGGTGCTGCAGGAACCGCGGAGTCAGCAGGGGCGGATGCAGAACGAGCCTTCTGTATTTCCAGAACCTCCCTCACTGGCTCGGGAATCTCCCCGGTTGGTGCGGGAACGGGTGTTCCGTGAAGCAGCAAAGCCGAGTAATCGGGGGCGGGCTGCTCCATATCCCACAGCGGCTGATACTCACTACCGCTCTTCTCGGTTGGGTTCTGAGGGTTTTTCGGTGCTTCGCTATGCTCCGCCACGGTGACCTCCTCCAATGCTTGTCTGCTGTTATGTGTCTGTTGTGTTGTCTACATTGTGTGTTCGGTGCGTGGGGGCTCAATCCCGCAGCTGTTCTTTGAGCCAGTGGCTAGTCTGCTTAAGCCTCATTCGCTTCGGCAAGCCGCGCAATACTCATAATCCACACCACAAACCAGATAATGCCGGGAATCCCCATGAGCCCTGCGCTCACCTGATTCACCGCCATAAAGAGACCTGCGACGAGTTCTCCCCGCCCGAACAGAGCGGTGACAGAGAGAATCGCCGCCGCAATATAGGGGTTCAGCACGGAAACTCCCAAGAACAGAAGCCATGCCTTCTGCTTCTGGAACGAAGTGGGCGGGGGGCCAGGGTCCATCACCGGTTGGTCGATATCACCATAACGAAGTGAATCGTCGCCCTCCTGGCTTCCTTCAGAGGAGGAGGTGTACTCGTACACCAACCGGAACTTGATTCTTTCCTCGGTCTCGCGCTTACCGGTGGATTTCACCATCACAGCGAAGAAGTTGATAACAGCCCACAGGGAGAAGAGGAACAGCACCAACGGAAGAATGCCGAAGCTCAGCATCGAAAATCCTACGCCTGCCCCAAAAAGAGATACCAGGGTTTCTTCGCCCAGGATAGGACCTCCCAGGATATAGACGAATGGATCCGCCACGATAGCCAACGCCAGGTACGCCAGCGCCTCCTTCCCAGCTCTCTCTGAACTCGGCTTACGGTAAGGAACCGACACGGGGCTGTACCCGACCAGTTCACCGCCGTGCTCCTCCGGCAATTCTTCCTCGGGGAGAGTCTCTTGAACGTCATCCGCGTGGATGTGCATCAGCTGCGGGTTGGGGTAGCCGTAATACACCTGCGGTGCCATCTTCAAAACACGCTGACCAGGGGAAGCGGGCTGATTCTTATCGGCGGTCATGATTCCTCCTCAGGGTGCGACTCAAGGATGCGGTGCAGCAATGCCTCAGCTGAGCTACCGTCAAGCGGGGTGCATTCGTACACCAGCCGGAACTGAAAATCCTGCTGAACCTTGTGCTGCCTAATGAGCAGGCGCGTCGATTCGACAGCATCCCCAACAGCATTTAGAAACTTTCCTACGCAGAGGAGCAGCAACCAGATTTCTGCGACGAGGCCAACAAAGCCCACAAGCAAAATCAGCGGAGGGAAATAAAAGAGCGGAATCAACAAGGCAAAGAAAATCATCGCCGTTTCCTCGTCCACTCCCCTGAAACCCAGGCTGAAAAGTACCGGACTCATCAGCACGAGAAAAAAGACCACCCAGAACACCATCCGAAGCAGCGGCCCCAACACATACCAGGTGAAGCCGCTCCAGTCTGTGAATAGGCTCTTCATATCCAAGGTTTCGGGTGGCTTCTCCACGGGGGCGTAGCCGACCACCTCGCCAATCTGCCAGGCGGATGAGCTGTACTCGGTGAGGATGCCCTGCACCTCTCCCCTATGGATGCGTTCCAACAGTGAGCCGGGACGGCCGTAAACAACCTGGGACGACATCAGCAGAACAGAATCGTCACCAGAAACGCGTCGCTTGACCATGGTTCAGCCCTCCCTATCCCATCATTTTTGATAGATGTTCAATAGATGGTTTTACAGTAACAACCGAACCTGAAAAGAACCTGAACCCAAATGCAAATGAAAAACGTGAAAAAGAAAAGAGTCGAACATGTCCACATTTTGATGCATTTAGGAGTAATAAACGCTTCACAAGCCACTTTGGGGTGTATCCTAGTTCACATCTAGTGTGTTCAAGTTCAGCTGGAACCCACCAGAACAACACCACAAGCCTCCCAGAAACACCCCGGGAGCCAAGCAAAGGAGCACCGTGACACACACCGCCTCCCCAAACCCCCGCGGCCGGTCGCACCGACGCCGAATCGGCAGCGGGCTACTCACCCTCAGCATGGCGCTGAGCCCCCTCGCAGCACTGGGCACCACCGCCCACGCCGCAGAAGACCCCGACGCCGTCAAGCAGGTACTCAGCGAAAGCATGAAGAACGCCAGCGGCACCGTCACCGCCTTCGTCCGCTTCAAGGGTAAGGGCGCCTTTGAACAGACCCAGCCCGCAGGCGTACGCGCCGGCGTGCAGGCACCCGTCAACACCAGCTCGCAGGTGCAGGCAATCGCCTCCCAGGTGCAGAGCCAGGCACAGCAGGTCAGCAGCCAGTCCGGCGCACAGGTCCTCTACACCACCCACAACGCGGTACGCGGCGTGGCAGTGCGCGGTGACGCCGAGTCCATCAAGGCACTCGCCAACCGCTCCGACGTAGAGAAAATCTCGCCCATCCTGCCCAAGTACCGCCAGAACGCGGGCGCCGCCATTGATGCAGGCTCCCTCGCCACCTGGACCGGCACCACCAACCCCGCCGGCGCGGGCGGATACACCGGCAAGGGCGTGAAGATCGCCGTCATCGACTCCGGCATCGACTACACCCACACCGACTTCGGCGGTAGCGGCAAGCTCGAAGACTACGAGAAGGCATCCAAGCTCACCGAGCTGCCCTCCGCAGACTCCGGACTCATCAACCGCACCAAGGTTGCTGGCGGCTACGACCTCGTCGGTGACGCCTACGACGGCACCAACACCGCAACCCCCGACGGCAACCCGCTCGACTGCACCACCGGCGGCCACGGCACCCACGTGGCGGGCACCGCGGCAGGCTACGGTGTGAACGCCGACGGCACCACCTTCACCGGCGACTACAGCAAGCTCACCGCAGAGCAGCTCAAGACCATGAAGATCGGCCCCGGCGTCGCCCCCGACGCTGAAATCTACGCCTTCCGCGTCTTCGGCTGCAGCGGCAGCACCAACGTCGTTATTGAGGCGCTCGACCGTGCCCTCGACCCCAACGGTGACGGCGACTTCTCCGACCGCGTGAACGTGGTCAACATGTCCCTCGGCGGCGAATTCTCCCCGCAGGACGACCCCGAAGCCTACGCCGTTGACGCGCTCACCCGCGCCGGCGTGCTCTCCGTGATCTCCGCAGGTAACGCCAACGACTACAGCCTGCGCGGCGACACCTACTCCAACTCCGGTCACCCCGCCACCGCAGCCAGCGCAATCACCGTAGCTAACGCCTACGGCTCCACCCGCGCCGTCGATGCGGCAGAGCTGACCGACCCCGCCACCGGCACCACCCGCAAGGTACGCGGCGACTACAGCGTCTCCTACCCCTGGGCACAGGCGGGCACCAAGGAATTCACCGGTGAACTCACCGCAATCTCCGAGAACAACCGCTACGCCTGCAACGCCCTCAGCGCCGACGAAGCGGCAGCTGTAAAGGGCAAGTGGGTGCTCATCGACTGGGCTAAAGATGACGGTGAACTCGCCTGCGGCTCCAAGGTGCGCTTCGACAACCTAGAGGCGGCAGGCGCCAAGGGCGTTCTACTTGCAGGCAACGACGAAGAACCCGGCCTGGGTATTGCCGGTAACGATACCCTGCCCGGTTTCCGCCTGGCAGCATCCGCCGCTAAGGACCTGCGTGCACAGATCACCGCAGCAGAAGCGGCAGGTAAGCCCCTGACCGTGCGCCTCGGCAACGAGCTGAAGTCCTCCCTGCGCGTGGACACCGATAAGCTGGATCAGCTGAACCCCATGAGTGCCCGCGGCTTCCACGGTAGCTACGGCTACACCAAGCCCGACATTGCGGCACCCGGCTCGTACATCACCTCCGCGGCGGTGGCGACCGGTAACAACTCCGTGACCTTCAGCGGCACCTCCATGGCGGCACCCTACGTGACCGGCTCCGCCGCCCTGGTCATGCAGAGCCACCCGAGCTACACCCCCGCACAGGTCAAGTCCGCCCTCATGAACACCGCAACCCACGATGTGCGCACCGAATCCGGTGCCGCATACGCGGTGGACCGTGTGGGCGCCGGACGAGTCGACACCCTCGCTGCCGTGCAGTCGAAGTCCCTCGTCTACAACACCGACAAGAGCGGTACCGTGTCCCTGAGCTTCGGCGTGCTCGAGTACGCACCGGATACTGGCGTTCAGACCCTCACCCGCGAGGTGACGGTCGAGAACACCGACTCCGTGACACACACCTACGCCCTGTCCTACGCTGAAAGCACTAATATTCCCGGTGTGGAATACTCCTTCCCCTCCGCGGTCACCCTCGCACCCGGTGAAACTAAGAAGTTCGAAGTCACCGTGCGCATCGACCCGTCCAAGCTGGAGAAGACCCGCGACGCAGCAATGGACACCACCCAGAACGCAACTGACTACTACACCGGCAACGAAACCGTTCCCGAACAGTACCGTCAGTACATTGCCAGCGCATCCGGCCGACTCGTCCTCACCGAAGACGGCACCAAGGCGCTGCGTCTGCCCGTTCACGTGGCACCCAAGCCCGTGAGCACCATGCACGCTGCCGAAGACACCGTCACCTTCACCCAGAAGCCCTCCAGCGACGAGGCTCAGAAGGCAGACACCGGCTGGACCAAGTCCCAGATTTCGCTGCGCGGCACCGAGGTCAACCAGGGCGGCTACCGCTCCCTGCTCGGCGCGTTCGAGTACGGTGCGAGCGTGGACCGTGTGGCTCCCACCTCCCTGTCGCTGAACAGCAACGTTAAGGCGAACCTGCAGTACGTCGGTGCTTCCTCGGATGCGCCCGCACTGAAGGCAGCCGGCGGCAACGCCGATGACGGCACCCTGCGCTTCGGTATCTCCACCTGGGCGAACTGGGATGTTGTCTCCTACGAGAACACCTTTACCGTAGAAATCGACACTGACGGCAACAACCGCGCCGACTACAAGCTGGTCACCGACCGCGCTAAGGGCCTGGACTACCCGCTGGTTCGCCTCTACGGCTACAAGAATGGCAACCTCGTCGAGCTCGGCTACTACCCGCTCAACGGCGCCTGGGGTGATGTGGACACCAACATGATGGACACCAACACCCTCATCATGAGTGCACCCCTCAAGGACCTGGGCCTGACCAGCGCAAACAACCCGGACATCCAGTACCGAGTCAGCGCAACCACCCAGTACGAGTGGGGTAACGTCAGCGAAACCGGATGGATCAAGTACCGCCCCTTCAGCCCCAAGCTGTGGTTCAGCGGCGACTCCTCCGCCGTGGCTGGCCTCCACCCGGATGCCTCCAGCACCACCCTGACGGCGCACCGCTCCGCTGACGCAATCCCCGCGCTCGGCGAATCCGGTACCCCCGCCAAGGCGCTGTTGCTGCACCTGCACAACGGCACCGGCGACCTCTCCGGCACCAACGGCGCCAAGGGCAACCGCGCCGAGGTGCTGAACATCAAGGAGCAGCAGACCGAGTACATCACTCCGTCCCGCTTCACCGATGTGAAGAACGGCGACCAGTTCTACACCGAGATTTCTTGGTTGGCTCAGCGCGGCATCACCACCGGCTACCCGGACGGCACCTACCGCCCGCTGGAGTCCGTGGAACGTGGCGCAATGGCGGCGTTCTTCTACCGCATGCAGGGTTCCCCGCAGTTCACTGCCCCCTCCACTCCGAGCTTCAAGGACGTGCCCACCACGCACCCCTTCTACAAGGAGATTGAGTGGATGAAGGCTCAGGGCATCACCACCGGCTACTCGGACGGCACGTTCCGCCCCTCCGCACCGGTGAACCGTGACGCCATGGCTGCGTTCTTCTACCGTGCAGCGGGTTCCCCGCACGTGGACCTGCCCGCAACCAGCCACTTCAGCGATGTTTCCACCGATAACCAGTTCTACCGTGAAATCACGTGGCTGGCTTCGAAGGGCATCAGCACCGGCTGGCCGGACGGCACCTACCGCCCGGTAACCCCCATTGCCCGCGACGCAATGGCGGCATTCATCTACCGCTACACCGAGAAGGTTGCTAACCAGGCCGGCCGCTAGACGGTAGCTAACCGGTAGCAAACGGTTCGGATCCCCTCCCACCTCCTGCCCCCTCCTACCCCTACATGGAGGTGGGAGGGGTACCCGGAACCGGCAGGGTCCGGGGCCTGAAGACCCCGGAACCTCTCAAGTTTTGGTGGCGGTTTCACCGGCGGATGCACTCACTCGTCGTCTGCCGGTGGGGCCGCCTCCGCACATCACCGATACACAACCACAGAGCACACAGCACTATCGAAAAATAGAAAATCCGAAGGAGGATTCCATGACAACGCCTCATGCGCCACGCCGCAGAATGAAGGCTGTCGGTGCGACCGGTTTGAGTGCAGCTCTTGCCCTTACTCTCGGCGTTCCCGCCACTTTCTCTGCAGCTCACGCTCAGAGCCCCCAGCAGGTCGAAGGAAGCACTGCGAGCGCATCCGGTGACGCTGCCTCGCGTATCAGCCCGGGTCTGCAGAAGGCTGAAGGCCAAATCACCGTGTATGTGCAGTTCAAGGGCAAGGGCGCGTATGAGCAGACCCAGTCCGCGGCTGTTCTGGCACGTAAGGAGGCGCCGGCGAACCGTCAGGCGCAGGTGCAGGCTATTGTAGCCCAGGTGCAGTCGCAGGCTCAGTCTGTGGCGGCTGCTTCTGGCGCGAAGCTGATGTACACCACGCATAATGCGATGCGTGGTGCGGCGATTACTGGTGATGCTGCGCAGATTCGTGCGTTGGCGGAGCGCCCGGATGTGGAGCGTATTTCGCCGATTATCGCGAAGGAGCGTATGAACTCCGGTAGCGAGATTGATACGAAGACTCTTGCCACGTGGACTCGTGAGAATACGGGGTACACGGGTAAGGGCGTGAAGATTGCGGTTGTTGACTCTGGTGTTGACTATACGCACGCTGATTTTGGTGGCCCCGGTACGGTGGATTCGTACCTGAAGGCTAAGGCGATGACGGAGCTTCCGTCCGCTGATTCGGGTCTGATTGATCGTAATAAGTTCATTGGCGGCATTGACTTGGTCGGTGATGACTACAATGCGTCGGTGGCTGAGAAGTCGACTCCGCAGCCGGATAATAACCCGCTGGATTGCCGCCCGGATGGTTTCGGTTCTGGCGGTCACGGCACGCACGTGGCGGGTACTGCCGCCGGTTATGGTGTGACGGCGAACGGTACGACTTACCGTGGCGATTACAAGAACCTGACGGAGGAGCAGCTGAAGGGCATGTCTATTGGCCCCGGTACTGCTCCTGAGGCTCAGATTTTGGCGATTCGTGTGTTCGGTTGCTACGGCAATTCGAGTGTTGTGATGAAGGCGCTCGATACCGTGATGGACCCGAATGGTGACGGTGATTTCTCTGACCGCGCCGATATTGTGAACCTGTCGCTCGGTGGCGAGTTCGCTCCGGCTGACGACCCTGAGTCGTACATGATTAATACGATGGCGCGCCAGGGTGTGTTCACTGTGGCTGCTGCCGGTAACGCCAATAACTACAACGGTGTGGGTGACACCTACTCCGATTCGGGTAGCCCCGCGAATGCGGCTGCGGCGCTGTCGGTGGCGAACGCCTACGGTTCGACTCAGCCGATTGACCGTGTCCGCGTGACCACGAAGACTGGTTTGGAGTGGTTGCAGGGTGATTACTCGGTGAACTTCGATTATTCGAAGGCATCCGCTGATCAGTTGCGCGGCGAGGTTGTTGCCGCACCGAAGCGTAACCGTTACGCTTGCGAGGCTTTCACTGCTGAAGAGGCGAAGGCTTTGAAGGGTAAGTGGGTTTACTTCGAGTGGGATCAGGACGATTTGACGTTCCCGTGCGGTTCGAAGGTGCGTTTCGATAATGTTCAGGCTGCCGGCGGTGTTGGTGTGGTGATGGCCGGTAAGGCTGAGCGCTACACGATCGGCATTGGTGGTAATGCGACCATTCCGGGTCTGCGTCTGACTGCTTCTTCGACGAAGGACCTGGAGAAGGCTCTGGCAGCCGGTCCGGTAACCGTTGAGATGAACCTGGACTACAAGGCTTCGGGCCGCGGTCCTCACTCACACGCTTTTGATTTGAATTCCTCGAGCGCTCGCGGTCAGCACGGTTCTGATGGCTTCATTAAGCCTGACCTTGCGGCACCGGGTACTGAGATTGTCTCTGCCGCTGTGGGCACGGGTAATAAGGGTGTTTCCTTCACCGGTACCTCGATGGCAACCCCGCATGTGACCGGTATTGCTGCCCTGGTGATGCAGGCGCATCAGGATTACAACCCGCAGATGATTAAGGCTGCGCTGATGAACGGTGCGTCCACCCCGATTAAGAATGAGCAGGGTGCGCAGTACGCGGTGGATCGTGTGGGTACGGGCATGGTGAATGCTCGCGCCGCCGTGGACGCGAAGGTTATCGCGTACGATGCGAAGACCCCCGAGCGTGTTTCGACCGCGTTTGGCGTGCTGGAGTACACCCCCGATTCGGGTATTCAGACTGTCCAGCGTGAAATCGTGCTGGACAACACCGATTCGCAGGCTCACACCTACACCCTGAGCTACGAGGCAAGCACGACCATCCCGGGTGTGGAGTACTCCTACCCGCAGCAGGTGAGCGTGGGTGCCGGTGAGCGTAAGAACGTGACCGTGACCGTGCGTATTGACCCGTCCAAGCTGGAGAAGACCATGGACCCGGCGATGAGCGCCGACCAGGTTGCTCAGGACTGGACGAGCGGTAAGACTCTGGCTGCTGGTAAGCGCCAGTACATTGCGAGCGCTTCTGGTCGCCTGATTTTCTCTGAGAATGGTCGCGAGGCGATCCGCCAGTCGATTCACGTGGCTCCGAAGCCCGTCTCGAAGATGCGTGTGGATGCGTCCCGTATTGATTACAAGGGCGTCTCCGATAAGGAGTCCACGGTGACTCTGCGCGGTACGACCCTGAACCAGGGTGGTTACCGTTCGCTTCTGGGTGCGTTTGAGCTGGGTGCGATCAGTGACCGTATTCCGTCCGGTCAGCTGAAGCTGCCGTCGAACCAGTCTGTTGACCTGCAGTATGTGGGTGCCGCTTCGGACGCTCCGGCGTTGAAGGCTGCCGGCAAGAACCCGAACGATGGTTCTCTGTTCTTCGGTATTTCGACCTGGGGCACCTGGGATAGCATGCACTGGGGCCGTCAGGTACAGGTGCAGATTGATACCAACAACGACTCCACCGCCGACTACGTTCTGGAAGTGACCCGCGAGAAGGGTCTGGACTACCCGCTGGTGAAGGTCTGGTCCATCTCCGGTAACGCATCCACCGTGGTGGCACGCTACCCGCTGAACAACGCCTGGGGCGATACCGACACCAACATCATGGACACCAACACCATGATTCTGGGCGTGCCGCTGAAGGACCTGGGCCTGACCGCTGAGAAGGCTCAGAGCATCAAGTACACGGTGCAGACCGACACCTGGTACAACGAAGGTAACTCCTACGTGGACACCACCTCCGCTATCGAGTACTCCCCCTTCAACCCCGGTGTTTGGTTCACCGGTGAGGAGTCGGGCGTGCCCGGCCTGTTTGTGGATCGTGACGGCGGTCAGCTGACCGTTCACCGCAAGAACAACAACAAGGAGCATCAGGCTCTGTTCCTGCACATGCACAACGCGACCGGTGACCTGAGCGGCCGTAAGACCGCTAACGGTGTTGCCGCTGGCGACCATGCGCAGGTCGTGAAGGTGGCTCGTACCATCCACGATGCACGCTTCACCGACGTTCCGGCGGATAACCAGTTCTACCGTGAAATCACGTGGATTGCTGCCCGTCAGATTGACCGCGGCTACCAGGACGGCACCTTCCGTCCGCTGAACAACATGGACCGCGCAACCATGGCTGCGTACTTCTACCGTATGAGCGGCTCGCCGCAGTACACCGCGCCGTCCACCCCGAGCTTCTCTGATGTTCCGCTCAACCACCCCTACTACAAGGAGATTGAGTGGATGAAGGCTCAGGGCATCACCACCGGCTGGCCCGATGGTACGTACCGTCCGGAGGGTTCGGTGAACCGTGACGCGATGGCTGCGTTCTTCTACCGTTACGCTGGTTCGCCCGAGTACACTGCCCCCGCGCAGGCTCGTTTCACGGACGTTCCGACCGACAAGCAGTTCTACCGCGAGATTTCGTGGCTGGCTGAGCAGGGCGTGACCACCGGCTGGCCCGATGGTTCGTTCCGCCCCGTGGAGCCGGTGCACCGCGACGCTATGGCGGCGTTCGTGTACCGCTACAGCACGGGTGTGCTGAAGGAAAGCCCTGAAATCTAAAAACCTGAATTCTAGGGTTCCGGGAGCTAAAATCTCAGAGCCTAAGGGCTCGTAAGGTTCTACCGCTGTAGGTGCTACCTCAGCAGGTTTTACCGAGGGAGCCGTACCGTTGCAGTTTATCTGCGGCGGTGCGGCTCCCTTTTTCTGTGGTTGGGTGCTTTGTTATTTACGCGTAATGTTCCGTAATACGAGTTTGACTAGGTTATATAAAGAATCGTTGAGACAATAAGTGAAGGTTTCTTCACCATCGGCATGAACCTTGACGTTTACGCCGCACAGACGCACTGGAGGCGCACTGGAAACACAGTGCAGACGCACCGTAGCACTCTCGGTGCAGAACCCTTGCCGTACAGCTCTCCGAGTAGAACTCTCGGCGTATATCTCTCCGCGCAGAACCTCGGTGCAGAAACCGCTAAGAAACGCACCATCACTAAATAAGGAGCATTCAGTGGCAACCTTCCCTGAAGCTACCCCCGCGCGAGCCGCCCGGCACACACAGCCGGGTCGCCTCAAGCAGCTGGCACGCAGCTGCGGCGCACTCACCCTGGGGCTCACCCTCGGGCTGACCGCCCTGCCTTTCGGTACCGCCGCCTACGCGGCACCGGGCGTAGTACGCGGCGCAGACCGGGACGCGCCCCACCAGAACACCGGCACCGGCGAGAACAACAACGAAGTTCTCTCCCCCAGCCTGGACGGCGCCACCGGCGAACGCGCCGTGTTCGTCCGATTCAAGGGTCAAGGTGCGTACGCCCAGACCCAGCCGGATGCGGTCCGCTCCCGCGCGCAGGCACCCGTCAACGCGCAAGCACAGGTGCAGGCAATCCGCGCCAGCGTGCAGCAGCAGGGCGCCTCCGCGGCGAAGGAATCCGGCGCGCAGGTCCTGTACACCACCCACAACACGATGCGCGGCGTGGCGCTCTACGGTAACGTCGAGCAGATTCGTGCGCTCGCGAACCGCGACGATGTGGAACGCATCAGCATCATTGAGGATATGGCACCGCAGAACAGCGGCACCCTCATTGATACGGACACGCTCTCCGTGTGGGCGAAGAGCCCGGCGAACCCCGCCTCCACCGGCTACACCGGCAAGGGCGTGAAGATTGTCGTGCTCGATACCGGTATCGACTACACGCACGCCGATTTGGGTGGCCCCGGCACGCAGGAAGCCTTCGATAAGGCGAAGGCTTCCGACACGATTCCCGAGGGCACCTACGATCCGAAGAAGTTCCTTGGCGGCTACGACCTGGTCGGTGACGATTACAACTCCGGTAAGAAGGAAACCTCCACTCCCCACCCGGATAACAACCCGCTCGACTGCGGCGGCCACGGTAGCCACGTGGCGGGCACCGCGGCAGGTTACGGTGTGAACGCGGACGGCAGCACCTTCCACGGCGACTACTCCAAGCTCACCGAAGAGCAGCTCAAGGACATGAAGATCGGCCCCGGCTCCGCGCCGGACGCCCAGCTGATTGGCCTGCGCATTTTCGGTTGTAAGGGCACCACCGCGTTCGTCCCCAAGGGCCTGGACCGTGTGCTCGACCCCAACGACGACGGCGACTTCTCCGACCGCGCCGACATCGCGAACCTGTCGCTCGGCAACGAGTTCGGCGTGTTCGATGAGACCGTGAACTACGCGGTCGGTTCCCTCTACCGCGAGGGTATCCTCTCCGTGGTCGCGGCGGGTAACGCCAACAACTACAACGCCGTGGGCGACACCTACTCCAACTCGGGCGGCCCCGGCACCAGCGCCTACGGCCTGACCGTGGCGAACTCCATCGGCTCGACCCAGCTGGTGGACCGCGTGAAGATTCTCGCCCCCGCGAACGAGGCGGACACCTACGGCGACTACTCGGTGAGCTTCGACTATTCGAAGGCGACCGAGGAGCAGCTGCGCGGCACCGTGGTGCGTGCCGCCTCCCGCAACCGCTACGCCTGCGAGGCGTTCACCGAAGAGGAAGCCGCAGCACTGAAGGGCAAGTGGGCTCTCATCGACTGGGCGGACGCTGACGGCACCGCCCCCTGCGGTTCGAAGGTACGCTTCGACAACCTGCAGGCGGTGGGCGCGACCGGCGTGGTGCTCACCTCGAACACTGAGGTTGGTGACACCGCTATCGGCGGTAACTCCTCCATTCCGGGCGTGCGCCTGTCAAAGAGCCAGGTGGAGCGCCTTTCCGCGCAGATTGATTCGGGTGAGCTGACCCTGCAGCTCGGCGAAAACCTGCGCGACTCGATCCGCGTGCCCAACGGCAAGCTGGATCAGGCGAACACCTCCACCGCGCGTGGCCTGCACGGTTCGCACGGCATCACCAAGCCGGACGTTGCGGCACCGGGCACGAACATTTCCTCCATCGAGGTTGGTAGCGGCACCGGTTCGAGCGTGAAGACCGGTACGTCCATGTCCACGCCCTTTGTTGCCGGTGTTGCGGCGCTGATCATGCAGGCGCACCCGGAGTACGGTCCGCGCATGCTTAAGACCGTCATCATGAACACCGCCGACCACCACATGCAGGACGCCTGGGGCAACCCCTACGCGGTGGACCGCGTGGGTACCGGCCGCATCAACACGCGTGCGGCGGTGGCTGACCGCGTCATGCTGTTCAACGCGGCACGCCCCGAACAGGTTTCGGACACTTTCGGCGTGCTCGAGTACACCCCGAACGCCGGTGTGCAGACCCTGCAGCACCGCGTGAGCGTTGAGAACACCGACTCGGTGGCGCACACCTACACCCTGAACTATGAGGGCAGCACGAGCATCCCGGGTGTGGAGTTCTCCTACCCGCAGTCCGTGTCTGTGGGCGCCGGCCAGAAGACAACGTTCACCGTGACGGTGCGCATTGACCCGTCGAAGCTGGAAAAGACCCGCGACCCGTCCATGTACCCGAACCAGGATTCAGTGAACTACTCGACCGGTACGGTCACCATTTCGGGTGCCCGCCAGTACATTGCGAGCGCTTCGGGCCGCCTGATCCTGACCGACGCTGATTCGTCGGCTGCGGTGAAGACCCTGCGCATGCCGCTGCATGTGGCCCCGAAACCGGTCTCCGCAATGCGCGTAGCCGGTGCAGATATTCACTTTGACACGAACGGCGTGGGTGCCCTGGAGCAGCGCCTATCGCTGGAGGGTACCGCGGTGGATCAGGGCGGTTACCGCTCCCTGCTAGGTGCTTTTGAGTTGGGTGCTTCGAGCCCGCGCATCCCGACCGCGAAGCTGGGTGTGGGTTCGGATTCCCGCATGGACCTGCAGTACGTGGGTGCCGCCTCGAACGTGGCGGCGTTGAAGGCTGCCGGTGCGGACACCTCGCAGGCGCAGCTGTCCTTCGGTATTTCCACCTGGGGTAACTGGCAGGAGGTGACCCCGCGCGGCACCTACTACGTGTTCGTTGACACCAACAAGGACGGCACGAGCGACTACCGCCTGCAGACGGTGCGTGAGAAGGGCCTGGACTACCCGCTGGTGAAGGTTTCTAAGCGCAGCAACGGCAAGTGGCAGGCTATCGAGAACGCCCTGTACCCGCTGAACGGTGCCTGGGGCGATACGGACACCAACATCATGGATTCGAACACCCTGGTGATGACTGTTCCGCTGAGCGTTCTGGGTCTGGACCCGGAAGCCGAGTCGACTGAGCTTTCGTACTCGGTGACCACTTCTAGCGCGTTCTCCGCGACGACCGTGGTTGATACGACTGATTCGGTGGTGTTCAACTATGCGGCGCCGAAGCTGTGGTTCAGCGGCGATTCGGCGGGCGTGCCGAACCTGTTCGTGGACGCGCCGGGTGCCGCTCTGACGGCTCACCGTAGCGCGGAGGCGAAGGGGGCGGCCCTGTTCTTGCACCTGCACAATGCGACCGGTGACCTCTCGGGTGTGAACGGTGCAGCCGGTGAGCGCGCACAGGTTCTGCCTGTATCGATGGCTTCCGAGGCTCCTGCCGAGAACGCGCATTTCAAGGATGTGCCGGCGGACTACCCGTTCGTGAATGACATTAACTGGCTGGCTCAGCGTCGTATTACGACCGGCTACCCGGACGGTACGTTCCGCCCGAACGGTTCGGTGGAGCGCGGCGCGATGGCGGCGTTCTTCTACCGTATGGCGGGTTCGCCGCAGTTCACTGCGCCGAGCACCCCGAGCTTCAAGGATGTGCCGCGCGACCACCCGTTCTACAAGGAGATTGAGTGGATGCGCGCCCGCGGCATTACGACCGGCTGGTCTGACGGTACGTTCCGCCCGAATGATGCGGTGAACCGTGATGCTATGGCGGCGTTCTTCTACCGTTTTGCGGGTTCACCGGCGTATTCTGCTCCGGTGGCTTCGCCGTTTAGTGACGTGTCGACCGGCAGCCAGTTCTACCGCGAGATTGCGTGGTTGGCCGATCAGCGGATTACGACGGGTTGGCCGGATGGTTCGTTCCGTCCGGTTCAGCCGATTGAGCGTGGCGCGATGGCGGCGTTCTTGCACCGCTATAACGTGCGCGTGCTGAATAACCGCTAATCGGATGCGGATGTGAGGGCCGTGTCGGGGTGGAGTTTTCTGCCCCGGCACGGCCTTTTCTGTGGGCTGACTTCATCAGTAGATATAGTGCTAAAATTTGTACAAGAAATAGTACAAAGGAAAGATACTATGCTCACCGTTGGATTTTCTGAACTACGTGCCAACCTCACTTCCGTGACTAATCAGGTCATTCAGGAAGGTGAAGAAATCACTGTATTTAAGCGCAATCAGCCTGCTTTCAAGATTGTTCCTCTGGGAGTAGATTCCACTTCTGATAACAAAGAAGCCGTAGCGAAGACTTCTTCTGAAACTATCGATCAGGAGAAGATTTTAGGGGCAGCGACTAGCTTCATTGACCGTTACGAAAGCGTCTTTGAACGTCTGAGCCAGTGATGTCCTCTGCACATATCTCCGTTGATACTGCTTTAGCTATCCACCAGTTGCTTATCAACCGCTTTGGAGGGTCTGCAGGCGTTCGAGACCTTGATATTCTCGAAGGAATTCTTCAGAGCCCTTACCAAACTTTTGGTGGAGAAGAGCTATATCCGCACATTGTAGATAAGGCTGTTCATCTCTGTGTAGAGGTTATTCGTCAACATCCTTTTGTTGATGGCAATAAGCGTGTAGCGGTTGCGCTCCTTGGTGGCCTTCTAGAGTGTCACGGTCTCTATTTAGTAGATGACTCTACTCATCTCTATAACAAAGTCATCGGATTAGTCACTCATGTCTGCAGTATTGAAGAGTTTACTCAATACGTTCATTCGCATCTCACTTCCAGTCTCGAGTGAGCGCATTGCCGCTTCCAGGAGCATGAAAAAACTACCTTTTTAAAAGAAATACCCCCGGTGGATGCTGTACGCATCTGCCGGGGGTATTTGCTTGCCTCGCCCTGCCCGAGGCGGGCTAGTTAGCGCGGGCGGGTCTGAACGCACCGTGTGGAACACTACCTTGCTTCCCTCGGCGGTTCACCGCACGGGCTATAAGGTGGAGCGTACACTTAAGTCATGCGTGAATTACAGGCACAGATCATCCGTGAAATGGGCGTCAAGCCCAACATGACCGAAGAGCAGGCACGCGAAGAAGTGGAGCGCCGCATCCAGTTCATCTGCGACTACCTGGAAGCCACCGGAAGTCGCGGCCTGGTACTGGGCATCAGCGGCGGCATTGACTCCACCCTGGCGGGTCGCCTCTGCCAGCTGGCGGTCGACCGCCTCAACGAGCGCGGCCGCACCACCGAGTTCGTGGCAGTGCGCCTGCCCTACCGTGTGCAGCACGACGAAGAGGACGCGCAGGAGGCGCTGCGTTTCATCCAGCCCACCCGCTCCCTGACCTTCAACATTGCGGAGGCTGTCGACGGCTTCGACACCGCCTACGCTGCCGCGACCGGCGAGCAGATCAGCGACTTCAACAAGGGTAATGTGAAGGCGCGCGCCCGCATGATCGCCCAGTACGCGATTGCTGGCGGCCCCGGCTACCTGGTGGTGGGTACCGACCATGCGGCGGAGTCCATTACGGGTTTCTTCACGAAGTTCGGTGACGGCGGCGCGGACCTGCTACCGCTGTACGGCCTGAATAAGCGCCAGAACCAGCTGCTGCTGCGGGTGCTGGGTGCGTCTGAGCGTCTGTGGGCTAAGCCGCCGACGGCTGACCTGCTGGACGGCGTACCCGGCCGTACCGATGAGGATGAGCTGGGTCTGACCTACCCGCAGATTGATGACTACCTGGAGGGTAAGGAAATCGACGAGGCGGCCGCTACGAAGCTGGAGCAGATTTACCTGCGTAGCCGCCATAAGCGCACTACTCCGGTGACGATTTTTGATTCCTGGTGGAAGAACTAGCGCCTCAACCGGCGTAAGAACTAACGTAAAAGCCCTGAACTCCCTTGGTGGGAGTCCAGGGCTTTTACTATGCTTTTGCAGACCGAGGACTATGCCTTCTGTTCGGGCTGTGCGCCAGAAACCTAGGCAGCCTGAACCTCCGAATCCTCAGAACCTCCAGTCTCAACCTCAGCTTCAGCGGGCGGTACCTTCGCGCCACCGGTGGCGAGGAACAGCACCAGACCCAGCGCGCAGGCGAGCACCTGGGTGAAGGGGAACGCCCAGGTCAGGCCCTTAAATCCGAACCACATGTTGCCGAAGTACACGGCTGGGAAGAACAGCAGCGCAATACCGATGGTCATCAGCATTGCCGGGCGACCCTTACCGGACGCCTGGAACCAGGAGACGAACACGATGCTGACCGCGTTGAACACGGCGGCGAGCATGAGTGCGATCATGACCTCTTCACCGGTGTCGATGAGGCTTGCATCGCCAACCACGGCGAGCAGTTCACGGCGGAAAATCAGCACCGGAATGGTGATGATCGCGGAGGTCGCCACGGACAGGATCGTTGCGGTGCGCAGCGCCTCCTTCACGCGAGCGCCGTTGCGGGCACCGTACGCGTAGGCGTACAGCGGGATACCGCCCATGCACAGGCCCATGCAGAGCATTTCGGGCACCATGTTCAGGCGCATTGCCAGGCCGAACGCCGCGACGGTGTCGTCACCGTAGGAGGCGGCGAGGTTGTTCAGCAGCAGGGCGGCGAAGATCAGGTTGAGGCTCTGAATGAGCTCGGCGGCACCGACCGCGACCACGGGCTTGATAATGGCGGGGTCGAGGGAGAAGTCGCGGATGTTTGCGGAGAAGTTCTCGCTCTGACGCATCAGGAACAGCAGGTAGTACAGCATGGATGCGCCGTTCGCCAGCAGCATCGCCCAACCGGCACCGGCGACGCCCATGCCCATGATGGCGATGAACAGCACGTCGAAGATGCAGGTGACGACGGTGCCGACGATGATGCCGTACATGGACTGCTTGGCGTAGCCTTCGGATCGGACGAGCTGTTCGAGGGTGAACATGCCGATAGCCAGGGGCGCGCCGAGGAACATGAGGTGCACGTAGATGCGGGTCGGTTCGTAGGAGCCGCCGGATGCACCCATGATGCTGGTGATCGGGTCGGCGAGGATGAAGCCGATAGCCGCCGCGACGATACCGGCACCGAGCGCCGAGTAGAGGGCGAAGGAGGTGACGCGGTGAATTTCGTGGGCGGGCTGGCCTTCACCGAGCTTGCGGGAGGCGAGGGTTGAGGAGCCCAGGCCGAACAGTCCTGCGATCGCCATGATGACGCCGAAGACGGGCACGCCGTAGCTGGTGGCGGCGAGGTCTTCGGTGCCGCCGTAGTGGCCGACGAAGTAGGAGTTCACCACGTTGTAGATGCTGGTGATGGCGAGGCCGAGTGCCATGGGCACGCCGAGGGAGAGGAGCGCCTTGAGGATGGGGGCGTCTTTAAGCAGGTAGATGTTCTGCGGGTCTTCGCTTGCGCCGTGCGGGCCGTGTCCGCCGTGTCCTGGGGCGGGTGCGCTATTTTTGGGTGCGTTGTTTTCAGTCTGGTGGGACGTCATAGGTTCCTGTGGTTCTAGTCTGTGTTGTGTCCGGTGCGCGGCAAGAAGCGAGGTCCGCGCGAAAAAACGGGCTAGTGTATTGTACCGTCTCCACGTAGTGGTGGGTCTAGAGGTTTAGACATAAAAAGCAACGAGGCGCCCCTCCCCGTTTAGGGGTGGGGCGCCTCGCCTCATACGTATCGCATGTAGGAGTGTGAGCTATTCGAGCTCAACCGGACCAAGCACGCGAACCTCCTCAATATCCAGGATTTCCTGAATCGCGTGGAGCACATTCGTGTCGATTATGCGCTCATTACGCAGGCGCTTGAGCACGCTGCGTTGCTTCTCCAAATGCCGCAGGCGCAGCTCTTTCTCAAGGTCGCCCGCTTCAATAATGCGGCGGGCTTCTTCCGGCGCATTCGCACCGTCTTTACGAACGGCGTGCAGGTTGTGGTGTATACTCGCGTTGTACATCTGTTCGTCGGCAATGCGGTCGATAATCCACTGTGGTGCACCAATTTCCTGGCCGATCTCAGCCACAGAGTCGAAGGACTCGGCAATGATCGTGCGGATTGCTTCATTAATCTCATCTTCTTCGGTGGTATCAACCGGAATTTTCGCCCACCTAATAACGAGCGGCAGGAGCATCCCCTGAACCACCATCGACAGCAGAACCACGCCCGCAACAACAAAGATAATAAAGTCACGCGCGGGAACATCAGTCGGCACGGAGAGAGCCACCGCGAGGGAAACACCGCCGCGCAGTCCCGCAAAGGTACTCACTACACGGCCACGGAAAGTTGTGCGCAGCTGCTTCTGCTTTTCTGAACGGTCAAGGGCACGAATAATACCGATCGAGACGTGCAGGAAAATAAAACGCGCCGCAATGGAAACAAGCCATGCCACCACAATCACGGCGAACGTCAAAGCCCACGCATAGTTGTATTCACGAAGAACATCATCCACAGGCGCTGTGGCGCTGGGCAGCTGAACACCCACGAGCACGAAGAGCGCACCGTTCATGACATAGGAGACAAACGACCAGATGGGCAGACCGTAGAAACGGTTTTGGGGTTTGATGGTATCCGGTCCGCGATAGGTCAGGTAGAAAGCGGCGACCACCACAGCCACCACTCCGGAACCTTTCATGCCCTCAAAAGGCTCGATCTCTTCAGCCAGGAAGAAAGCAATAAACGGCACGGTAAACATGAACACGCTGAAGTTCATGGGGTTGCCGATGTGCGCACGCAGCTTATCTACACCCCATCCGACGGCCAGGCCAACGAGAGTTCCAATCAGGAACGAGAAGAAGAACATTCCGGATGCAGTCCCCAGGGTAAGTTCATGACCACCCGCAAGCTGCAGGGCGAGTGCGAAAAGAACTAGGGTGGTGCCGTCGTTAATGAGTGCTTCCGCTTTAAGGGTGGTAATGGAAGATTTGGGGAGTTTGCCGTTGAGCGTTGCCACGGCCACAGCATCGGTGGGGGCGAGCGCCACACCGATAATCAGCGCCACATGCCACAGGTAGACGCCCATAAATGTGTGAAGCACCCAGGCGATAACGAACGCCGTGAAAATTACGAGCACCGTGCCCGAGAGCAGAATGCCGCGCAGACGAGCGCGCGCCTCACGCCAGGAGGTGTTTCGGGTCTCCCAGAACAGCATCACGGGCAGGAAGATTTCGAGAATCACGTGCGGTGGCAGCCCGACCTCGCGCACCTCGTGCATGGCGTGAACGGGGATGAGCGCCAGCACAAGCCCCAGGAAAATGAGCAGAATGGCGGGGGTTATCCGTATTTTATGGGCGAGGATATTACCCAGAAGAATTGCCAGCGATAGGGCAATGATGACTTCAAGCAATTTGGTGTGTTCCTTTTGGATGTGGCGGCTGGTTCATGGTGTGCGTCTGATAGACGGCTGATGTCCGCGAGTGTGCGGGTGCCAGGGTGCCCAAAATGTTTTGCTCGTTCCCTGGGCCGTGAGGCTTCCGCGTGGGGACGAGTGCGGGCGTAGCTTCTGTATTTTACCGTTGTTCAGTGCGGGTGGGTGGATGTTTACCCTGAGCAAAACCTTGCCTTATGGCCGCTCGGGATGTGAGTTTATGGGAGGCGACCTGCGTGCATCCGGCGGGTCTGCTCAGCCGGGCCTGCTCAGCCCATGAACCGCCCTACTCTAACCGCTTTTCATGACGTTTTGTGTCGTTCTGACGTGAACTTGGGGTCGTACTGTGTCAGAGAACAGAAAATCCGCCCCTGTGAGTGCGCGTGAGAACTCAGAACGTGAGAAGATAAGGTCATGACTGATAACAACACCGTAACCGGCAGCCCGCTTGTTAAGCGCGGCCTGGCCGACATGCTCAAGGGCGGCGTCATCATGGACGTCGTCACCCCCGAACAGGCTAAGATCGCTGAAGATGCTGGCGCTGTTGCCGTCATGGCTCTCGAGCGCGTTCCCGCGGATATTCGTGCGCAGGGCGGCGTGGCTCGTATGTCTGACCCGGACATGATTGAGGGCATCATTGATGCTGTTTCGATCCCGGTCATGGCGAAGGCACGCATCGGCCACTTCGTTGAGGCTCAGATTCTGGAGACCCTGAAGGTCGACTACATTGACGAGTCTGAGGTTCTTTCTCCCGCTGACTACGTGAACCACATTGATAAGCACCAGTTCAAGGTGCCTTTCGTGTGCGGTGCTACCAACCTGGGTGAGGCTCTGCGCCGTATCACCGAGGGTGCCGCTATGATCCGTTCGAAGGGCGAGGCTGGCACCGGTGACGTCTCTGAGGCGACTAAGCACATCCGCACCATTAAGCGTCAGATTGCTGAGCTGCAGGGCCTGTACAACACCATGCCCGACGAGCTGTACGTGAAGGCTAAGGAACTGGCTGCACCGTACGAGCTGGTTCGTGAGGTTGCTCAGACCGGTAAGCTGCCCGTGGTGATGTTCACCGCTGGTGGCGTGGCTACCCCCGCTGACGCTGCAATGATGATGCAGCTGGGTGCTGACGGCGTGTTCGTTGGTTCCGGTATTTTCAAGTCGGGCGACCCGGTTGCTCGTGCGAAGGCTATTGTGAAGGCTACTGCTTTCTACAATGACCCGGAGAAGGTTGCTGAGGCTTCTCGCGGCCTGGGTGAGGCTATGGTCGGCATTAACGTTGCTGACATTCCGGCACCGCACCGCCTGGCGGAGCGCGGCTGGTAATTCGTGCGCGCACCCCGCATTCGGGGTGAGTGTTTGATGAGGGGGTGGGGTTCGCTGAGGCGGGTCCCACCCTCCTTGTGTTTGTTGTGTTTGTTGTTTTGTGAAGGGAGCGGTGATGGTTGAGAAGGTTCAGCCTACCGGTATTTTGCCGGGTGAGGGTTTGACGGTTGGTGTTTTGGCGTTGCAGGGCGGCGTGAGTGAGCATGCGGAGATGCTGGAGTCTTTGGGTGCGCAGGTGCGTTGGGTGCGTACCGCGGAGCAGCTTGAGGGTCTGGATGCGCTGGTTTTGCCGGGTGGTGAGTCGTCAACAATTGACCGCCTGACCCGTATTTTTGGTGTGCGGGAGCCGCTGATTGAGGCGATTTCTTCGGGCCTGCCGACCCTGGGTACGTGCGCGGGCCTGATTATGCTGTCGAAGCGTATTGATGATCCGGCGCCGGGTCAGCAGTCGCTGGGTGTCCTGGATGTTTCGGTGGGTCGTAACGCGTTTGGTTCGCAGGTTGATTCTGCGGAGGTGCGCCTGCCGTGGCTGACCCCTGCCGGTGATGAGGTGGTTATTGATACGGCATTTATTCGTGCGCCGATTGTGACTGGCACTGGTGAGGGTGTGCAGGTGACGGCTCGTCATGAGGGGAAGATTGTGGGTGTGCGTTCGGGCAACCTAATCGGTATTTCTTTCCACCCGGAGGTTACGGGCGATACGACGGTGCATGAGGAGCTGCTGGCTCTGGCATGCGAGGTGAAGGGCAAGTAGCCCCCAAAAAAAATAAGCCCGGTAATGAGCCTTTAAAGAGTTGTGGCGGTGACCGTTGTTCGGTCACCGCCACAACTCTTTTTGCGCGGGCTTATGCGTGAGTGGGTTTATGGGCGGGAGCTGCTGGGGATTTGGGGCTGGGCCTTCCATTGCTGGTAGGCGCTCGTGGCGAGGAATCGTGCACGGTTCGCGTCGCTGATCGTCTTGATGTCTGCGGGGGCTGCCTCGTACCACTTTTCGTAGAGACGAATAATCATCTCGGGGTAGGCGGCTTCTTCCAGGTCTGCGCGGTGGGGGATGAATTCGTTGCGGTTCTTGATGTCTCGGTACTCGCTACCGGCGAAGGGGTCGGTGACTCCGACGCTGGGGTGAGCGTTGTAGGCATCGATGTTTTGAACGTATTCGGGGAGGGTGCTGCGCCCTGCTTTGAGTGCGGCGTGGCATTTGCTGTCGATTTCGCTGGGCTCAATGATGTGGGCGCCGTCTGCGAGGATGTTCCGGTACTGGATGTACGCGGGGTACTGTTCATCGGTGCGCGGGACGGGCTTGGCGGCTTCTGCTGAGGCGGTAGCTTCGGCGGAGTATGAGGAGCAGCTGACGGTGGGCGTGGTGCTTGCCGTTGCTGAGGTGCTCGCCGTGGAGGGTGAGGAGGTGCTGCTTGCCGCGGTGTTTGCACCACCGCAGGCGGCAAGGAACAGGGGCAGGATTGAGAGAGCGGCACCGTATCGCAGTGCGTTATAGCGGGGGTTGGGGGTCCTGGATTTCAGGGCCATAATGTCACCTCATTGTGGGCTGGAACATATCGATTTGACCCTCACTATACGGGCGGTTTTGATACATGGTCAAGAGAAAAATATGTTTATTTTTTAAAATCCAACACCTCGGAGGAAAATCGACAAACAAGTTTATTCAGCGCCTTGACTTGCGTAAATACGGAAGCCACCGGGCTCTTGAAGTAAACATGTCACTAAAACACCAGCGTCAGGTATTGCTATTTGCCCGATAATCAGCAGAAGCCAACATGCCCGGAGGAGCACGGTTGGAGCGCCCTTTATGCAACCTCGAACTCCGTAAAAGCCTGCACCTCAACGGCCCAACGCTACTGCAGGAGGAAATAGATAAGTCCCCTAACGTATTCCCAGAGCAGTACCAAGATGACGCACTGCACAACAAATGCGGCTATAGCTGCGAGGGTTGGCACCCAGTAGCTACGCTTAGAACATGCAATAAAAACTGCTATAAAAATAACGCATGAGATAATATCGGGACCCCAGAGAATGAATGCCTGTAGATCATATGGCCACAATATTCCATGCATATATTCTGTAGGGACTTTACATGAACTTAAGATATTGCCTTTTAAAATTTCATAAGTCCCATACATTTTAAAAACTAAATATAGCGATGCGATCCAAAAAATTCCTATACGAAGCTTTACACCCAGCCACATACTAAAAGTCTGCCATAAGCTAGCTGATACAACTCCCACCACAAAGAAGGGTATATAGTCGAAATATGCACTTTGCCACCTATCACATGGCGATACAAATCTATAGAAATCTGCATACAGGGCAGTTGGGAAAATATAGAAAAATTGCAATACAATGAGAAATAAGATATACAAAATTATTTTCTCATTTACGGCGAACATTTTATAAGTAGAATTCATGATGCCATTTCCTTTCAGTAGCATAAAAAGCTAGTAGCGGAACACCGAACGCATAGCCTCAATATTGTTTTTCTTATCCACTAAGCCCCGAAGCCAATGCTAAGACAAGTAGGCGACCTGCAAACCCTCCGCACTCTTACCCCGTCTACCTCATGTTTAAGCAGGTCAGAACTTTAAGACTACTGGGTTGCACATCTTGCGTCTAGAGTGTTGGTTTTAAACTAAGATGGTATTTTCCATTGACCATGTATCAAATATTTGGGTATGTTTAGACGCAATATATCGTTCCATCCCTCTTGTGAGGTGGTCTCATGACCCACACCCCTGTTTTTCTTTCGCTCCGTTCCAGCGGTCTACGACGCGGTGCCGCGTTGGCGATTCTTCCCATGCTTCTTGCTTCCTGCGGCAGCTCCACCAGCACGGCATCCAGCACTCCGGCACCCTCGAATACGACCGTGGCTTCCTCCCCGTCAGCAGCAAGCTCCACCGGGTCCGCCTCCTCTTCCGCGGCGAAGAAGAGCTCCACCCCCTGTCTTGAACCTGACGAAACCGCGAAAGCTCAAACCCTCAAGCAGCAGGAAGCCATCAGCGCCGACCGCGGTACTGCGCTCCCTTCCTATGTATCTGCACGGCATGTTGTGCGCAACCAGGCGAACTTCCCCACCCGCGCCGAAGCTGAATCAGCAGGATCCGAGTGCCTGGCACTGTACGAGAAGAACAAGGCCGATCACACCTACGCTGCGGCATGGGTACGCGCTATCGATGACAATAACGTGGCAAGCGGAAAGGTAGCCTCCGGCCCGCGCACTGACATCCAGAGCGCCGACCCCTACAAGGCAAGCAACTATGTCGATATTCGAGAGGGCAAGGAGTACTTCCCGACCCGACAGGAGCTGCTCGCGGCAAACTACCCCGAGAACTACATTGTTGCTTTTGAGGCGTGGGCGCAGCAGGCACCCGCCGATGTGAAGCAGAAGAGCGACGCGAACCGTG
>NZ_KV813795.1:0-1390 GCF_001813725.1 Rothia sp. HMSC072B04
TTCTTCACCGAGGCCCAGTGGCAGGGGTTCCTTACCCTGGATACCAAGGGAGGTTCCGTCGAAAACCTTGCCGTGTGGTGGGGATACGGAACTTACAACGACTCGATTAGCTCGATTCTTAGCTATGATGAGGACTACCGCGTCTGTGAACATAAGCAGTACAGGGGAGCCTGCCTTAGGACTCATAAACGAGATTTCAATAATCTAAGGGGTGTTCGCGAAGGACTTCAGTGGTGGGACCCGTTTGATTGGAACGACCGCATCAGTTCTCTTCAACGACTCTAAGACCACATTTAGGGGGAGAGAGAATCTCAGCTCTCTCCCCCTACTTCTCATATAGATTGGAGGCGCACCATGTCAGCTTTGAAAAAGCTCCTCGCGGCTGCCCTCATCAGCACTGTGCTGTCCTCTTGCTCCTTCGGCCCTTCTCTAGAGAAGGATGAAAGCGCCCGCGCGATTTTCGACGTAGAAAACGACAAGGTGATCCTCCCCCTGGACACTTACAACACCGACGGCAAGGACGAATACTTCACCAAGGCCCTTGAGCTGGCACGCAAAAAGTGCTTTGCCGAACACGGGCAACACTACGAGATGTTCGTCCGCACCGAGGGATCCGGCAGGAACCTCGGCAGGACCTACGGAATCTGGAACGTTGAGCGCGCCCAAAAATACGGGTTCCACGAGCGCGAAGAATCGGATCAGCAGCAGCTACCCTCCCCTGCACCCTCATCCAACTCTGGGCAAGACGTCAGCACCGAATGCTATCAACGCGCCAGCAAAGAGATGGCGAAAATTGGGGAAAAACCCATCGGTGTCGCCACATTTACGCGTTTGGAGACCGAAGCGCAAAACGCCGCAGGAGATACCCAGCTCAAAAAATCTCTTGACGACGAGTGGAAGCGATGCGTCAAGGACAAGGGCCTCACCCCCGATAGTGAAATGACCGTCGAGGAAGAAAAGAATATTCCTCAGAGCGCCGTCGCCTCCGAGGAAGAAATTCGAATCGCCACCATCGAGGCGCAGTGCGACCGGGATATAGGCCGTTCGCAGAAGCTCTACGACCTGCAAGCGCAGTACCAGAAGCCGCTTGTCGCCAAGAACCAGGCAGCCCTGGAGAATGAGCTCAAAGAATTCAAACGCCGGGACGAGCAGTTCAAGCAGTACGTGCTCGACAACCAGTAACAGCGAATAGCAGTCGGTAACAGCCAGTATGCCGACAGAAAAGGGTGTGTGTCGTGTTCAGTGAACACGGCACACACCCTTCTTAAGCTGTACCGGCTATATTGTGCCGGCTACGTTGTACCGGCGGTCTAACCCGCGGGGCTTATGTCTCCACCATTGCGGCGCGGCGCTCGTTGACGGTTCAGTCAATCCCATCAGCGACTACAAG
>NZ_KV813796.1:0-179333 GCF_001813725.1 Rothia sp. HMSC072B04
TCGGTCTAAAAAGCAGGCGGCCCCGGATGCATGCACGCATCCGGGGCTGTCTCTTTTGCTTTTTTGACGAATTCTCTATTGCTATTTTGATATAATCATAGGAGATGTAATTAATAGTCAGAAGGACTGGGTAATATTGATATATTGCAGAATTTTTTCATATTAAAATTTAGTGACGTAACAAGAGAAGTGACTCTACGAGAGGCTATTGGAGGTATCGATGAGTTTTCTAAACTATAACAAAGATGAAAAGCTAGAATTTAACTATAAGAGGGCATGCGGCCTGTGGTTAATTGTGGTGGCGGCAGTTATAGCAATAGCCGCCATGACTGGAGGAAAGCAAATAATAAACATGCAAGTATTCAGTATTGGCTATGTTATTAGCTTTTTCTCGATCAACATGAACAAAAAGGTGCTAAATAGCCTGTCTGATGGTCCTTCAAGTGAATTTCAAAAGAAAGTATCTTCACGTGCCGTTATTCTATTATTTGTCTTGATGATTTTGCTGGGCGGCCCATTCTTTGCAACTGAAAATTGGAGACTGATTTGGCTGGGAGCGCTGATGGCAACCGCGCTGCATTTCTTCCCATACTATTTTGTGCATGGAAAGTCAATGATATATCTGGGTCTTATCTGTGCCATTAACGTGTTTGCAGGATATATTTTTACCAGCATCCCGTTAGAGGTAATTGCATATATCGATGCGGCGATTAAGCTCCTCTTCGGAATCTATCTGCTATTCCTTTCAAAGCCGTCAAAACAAAAGTAAGGCAAATCTTCGGCACGGCAAAACAGGGCGGCCCCGGACGCACACACGCATCCGGGGCCGCTCGCCACCTGTCAGGACCTACTTCTTAGCGCCGAACGCCCGTGTCCACGCCCAGCGGGTCAGCACCGCCGTGCCCACCGCAACCGCCATCGGCAGCCACGCACTCGCACCCTGACCCGTAAAACCAATCAACAACGTCAACGCAGACAACGGCGCATTCATCGAAATACCCAAAAACGCCGCCGTACCCGTCAACGCCGCCGCATACAACACCATCGACGCACCACCTGGCACCCCACCCAAAGCAGGGAACGCCCACAGTGCCAGCGCCGCCACACAAAACGCAGCCGCCGCACCCAACGCCAAACCCGGCGTCAACGTACCGCCATAAGAACCGAAACGCAGACTCAACACCACCACGGCAGCCTTCGCCACACACAACGCCAACACATACACTGCCGCCGCCGCAGTCAAACCGCCCGCCGCCGCATCCAACGACACATTAAACGTGTGCTGAGTCAGCAGACGACCATTACCCAGAATCTCCGGAAGCCACAGCGAAACCACCGCGACCAGCGCAAACGCCACAGGAATACGCCATAGAAGAGAACGATCCTTCGCCTTCAACTTCTCCGCACGCTGCGACAACGCCCTAAAACCCAACGCCAACGGAGTCAACACCACACCCGTCAGCGCCGCCACCGTCAGCGTCGTCGCATCCAACGGAAGCTGCGGCACCGGGTACGTCGGCGCACTCGAAATCACCAGATTCGCCGTGGCCGTCGCCGTCCACACCGTCACCGCACCCACATACAGCGACCACAGGCTCAGACCCGCAGCCATCGCCTCCACAAGGTACACCAGACCACCAATCGGCACCTGATACACCGCCGCCAAACCGGACGCCGCACCCGCCGCTACCAGCAGGCGACGCTCACGATCACCCAGCAGCGGCGAACCATCCGGGCGAGTGCCACCCACACGCTCCAGAAAACGCGCGCACCGACCCGCAGCCAGCGCACCCAACTCACGCGGCGCGACCTCCTTACCCACCGGGGAACCCGCACCTACCGCAACAATCTGAATCACCGAATGCGAAATCTGCCGCCACAGCGGGGGCTTAAGGTCCTCCTCGGTAGCACCCGCAATCTGCGCTTTCACGCTCACCACGCGCCGACCGCCCGACTGCAGGTAATACCAAACCAGCGCCACGAACGGGCCCAGAGCTGCCAGCACCAGCGCACGGCGCGCCGGGTCAGCACCGTCAGTCACCATCGGGTGGTGGCCCTCCGAATGACCGAACGTGAGCTCCTGCATAAAATCCAGCACATAGTGCAGGGCAATCGCTCCCAAACCGCTGAACACGCCCGTGACCAGCGCGGCAAGGGTTAGCCCCAGAAGGAGGCGAAATGAAAAAGAGCGGGAACCCGCAGGCTTCTGCGGGCTATTCGAGGAAGAACCAGTATGAGAAGACATAGAAAAAGGGGTTTTGTGTGTTACGTGCTGTGCGTTGTTGAAGGCTTCATACCCGGCACAAACTGCCGCGGTTGAAGTTGCTTTCATTTTACGCCTGCACTTTTGGCGGCTCAGGGGTGGGCCGCAGAGTGGGAAGCTGAGCCCGGCGCATGGGACGCGGTGCATGTGGCGCGGTATATGGGACGCGGCGCATTGGGGACGGTACATGAGGCACGCAGAGTGAAGCCGCCACCCAGAAAGCCCGGAGAAGCACGAGCCAGGTCACATGCCCGTAGCCGCACCCGCTATGCTGGAAGGGTACGCCTCCACACGCCCGCCGCGCACAGCACACCGCGCACCCGCAGGGCGCAGGCACCCCATTAGGAAGGATCAACGATGACCGCAACTATTGCTTTTCTCGGCACCGGCTCCATGAACGGCTCCATCGCCGCAGGTCTGCTCGCCGCAGGCCACGACCCCGCCCACATCCGCGCCACCGTGCGTAGCGAAGAATCCCGCGCCGCCCTCGCCCAGCGCCTCGGCGACAAGGTCGAAATCATCACCACCGGCGGCGAAGCCGACGGCAACCACAAGGCAACCGCCCACGCAGACGTCGTGCTGCTCGGAGTGAAGCCCTACGGCATCGTCGAGCTCGCCCGCGATATTGCGCCCGCCCTCGCACCGAACGCCGTTGTGGTGTCTGTTGCTGCCGGCGTGACCCTCGAAACCCTCGCCGAGTGCCTTCCCGCAGGTCAGCCCATTGTTCGCTGCATGCCGAACACCCCCTCCTCCGTGGGCAAGGGCGTGCTCGCCATCTCCACCACTGACACCGTCAAGGATGAGCAGAAGAAGCTCGTCGAAGAGGTCCTGGGCACCGTCGGTCTGGTTGTTGAGGTTCGCGAGGACCAGATGGATGCGGTCACCGCCGTCTCCGGTTCCGGCCCGGCATACGCGTTCCTGCTTGCGGAGGCGATGGCCGCCGCCGGCGAGAAGCTCGGCCTGGACGCAGACACCGCCCTCAAGCTGGCCAGCGCAACCGTTGCCGGTGCGGGCTACCTGCTCGACACCAACCCGGATGCGCCCGCCCTGCGCCGCGCCGTGACCAGCCCGAACGGCACCACCGAGCGTGCGCTGAACACCTTTGTGGACGGTGGCCTCTTCCAGCTGACCGAAGATGCGATGCGCGCCTGCGCCGCCCGTTCGGCGGAAATGAGCCAGCTGTACACCGCTGATGAGGACTAATCAGCGGGAATTAACCAGCGGGGACTAATACCGTCCGGTAGCATCTCCCTGGCTAGGTAAAACTATAGAAAAACAGCCTCCTCCCGGCAGAACGGGAAGAGGCTGTTTTTTCTATGTCTAATTGCGGGCTCCTCAATCGCTGGCTCCTTAAGGCAGCGATGAAAAATGCGCTTAGGGTCGCGCCGCGAAACGCTCAATCAGGTCCACCTGACCGGACACAATCAGAATGTCACGCGAGTGAATGCGGGTGGTTGCATCCGCGTAGGTGAAGTCCTCACCGGGCGACTTAATACCGACCACGGACACGCCGTACTTGGAGCGGATATCCGACTCGGCGAGGGTAAAGCCGTGGGTTTCCTTCGGCGGGCGCATCTTCGCAATCGCGAAGTCGTCATCAAACTCAATGTAGTCCAGCAGACGACCCGAGACCAGGTGCGCGGCGCGGCGGCCGGCATCCGCCTCCGGGTAGACCACGTGGTGCGCGCCAATACGCTCCAGAATCTTGCCGTGCGCGGGGGTAATAGCCTTCGCCCAGATACGCTCCACGCCAATGTCTACGAGGTTCGCGGTAATCAGCACGGATGCCTCCACTGAGGTGCCCACACCCACCACGGCGGAACCGAAATCGTCCGCACCCAACTGGTGCAGGGTGTCGATATCGGTCGCGTCGGCGGAGACCACGTGCGTCAGCACGCCGGACCACTTCTGCACCAACTCGGGGTCCTTCTCAATAGCAAGGACCTCCTTGTTCTGCAGGCGCAGCTGGGCCGCCACCGCGGAGCCGAAGCGTCCCAGACCAATCACGAGGACGGGGGCGTTATGTGCACTAGCCAATGGTGGGCCTTTCTTCGGGGAACTTGTAGAGGCGGCGGCGTGAACGCAGCGCCAGGCCGGTCGCGGCGGTTGTGGTGCCCACACGGCCAATGAGCATCAGGCCGCTGAGCACGTAGATACCCGCCGGCGGCAGGCTGGAGGAGAGACCATTCGAGAGGCCGCAGGTCGCGAAGGCGGAGATGACCTCGAAAATGACTTCCTTGAGGTCCGCGCCGCTAATAATCAGAATCGACGCGGCGCCGACACCTACCACGGTAGCACCCATAACAATCACGGAGATAGCAATACGCAGGGAGGACTCGGGGATGGTGCGGTTGAACGCGACAACCTTCTGATCGCCTCGCGCCTCAGCAAGGATAGACAGGGCAATCACGGCGATGGTCGTGACCTTCACGCCACCCGCGGTCGAGCCGGAGCCACCGCCAATGAACATGAGCATGTCCGTCAGGAGTGTGGAGACGGGGGTAATGCTGCTCATGTCGACCAGATTGAAGCCGCCCGAACGCATCATGACGGAGGCAAAGATGGCGTTCAGAACCTTGTCGCCTGCGGAGTAGTCGCCGATGGTGGCGGGGTTGTTCCACTCGAAGAGACCCCAGAAGAACGCGCCAAAAGCAAAGAAAAACAGGGTCGTCACGGTGGTCAGCTTCGCGGTGAGCGACCAGTGGCGGGGGCGGAAAGGGTGATGCTGAATCGCAATGAAAACAGGGAAACCGAGTGAGCCCAGGAACACCGCAATACATATGGGTACGAGCAGGAAAAGGTCATGACCGTAAGGCACGATGCCGTCGGAATGCGGAGTGAAGCCTGCATTGTTGAAGGCTGAGATGGAGTAGAAAATGCTGTGCCAGATCGCCTGGAACGGGTCTTCGCCGAGGGTCAGGAACCGAGGAATCAGCACAAGCGCAATGATTGCCTCGATGGAGAATGAAGCATAGGAGACGCTCTTGATGATGCCACCGACCTCGCCAAGACGACTGATGTTCAGGTCTTCCTGCGCGATGAGTTTGGTGCGCAGACCCATCTTACGGCCGATAGCCAGCGCCAGCAGGGAGGTAATGGTTAGAGTACCCAAACCACCGACCTGACAAGCCACAAGAATCATTGCCTGACCGAAGGTGGACCACTGCTCGGCGGTGGAGACGGTAGTCAGGCCGGTCACGGTCACCGCGCTGGTAGAGGTAAAAAATGCGTGGTGGAAAGGCGCGGGCTGCCCATCATTGGAGGAGATGGGCAGTAGCAAGGTGAGCGTAAAGAAGATGATGACCAACAGAAACGCAGTGATTGCGGTGCGCGAAGGCGAGGCAAGAACGGTCACGTCAATAAAGTCACGGAACCGTTCGAGGGTCTGCAGATTGAACCCCATGGGGGCGCGCTTACGCTGAACCTCGGAGGTTTCGCTCACGTGGTCGCGTAGGGCGAGCAGACGATCGAGGTCAATACCGGGCACGCTCGTGAGGATGCTAAGGTTTTCGGCCTCGAGGCGGTCGCGTCGGCTACGGTGAACCTGCTGCTTTTGAGGTACGGATGTGGTGCCGCTGAGGGTGTCCCAGCGGCGGTTGAGCTGGCCCTGGGGGTGGTGATGTCGGCGCCGGGTGCGGCGGAGTATGCGTCCCATGCGCCTCCTTCAGCGGGTGTCTGGGTGTTGGTGTGTTGGGCGGCGGATTTGTGCCTGTTTTGACGCCTTCTAGTGTATCGCGCCGGGTGCTTTGAAAGGGGGTAGTGTGTTGATAGCTGGACGCTCAATATGTGAGTTTGGCAAAGGCGTAGGGGCGGTTTTCTGTATGAGGCGCGGAAGAGTGTATATGCTCTTTATGGTATATATACTGTGGTGGGTTGAAATATCAGCATATGCCCAAGAAGAGATACAGATATGTACCCTTACAATGTGACGGACACTTCATGCTTTTATCCCCTTCAATCCTGCATTTTGAGCTAGTGCTCAGGCTTCTTTCAGAATTTTTGAAGGTAATTTCTGCATCACCCTCATTCTAAGCTTGAGGCGCCACTTTATATGTCATAATCGCTATATGCATTCTGATGTTTTTTCTGTCATCGCGGATCCGACTCGCCGCCGAATTGTGCGTATTCTCGCCGAGCAAACCCACACTGTGGGTGCAGTGGTCGAAAAGCTGGGCATGAGCCAGCCGACCATCTCAAAGCACCTGAAAGTACTTCGCGATGCAGACGTGGTCTCCGTGACCGTGGAGGGGCAGCGTCGCCTCTACTCCCTAAACCCGGATGTATTCGCCACCGTGACCGAGTGGATTAACGAGACCGTTCAGATTGCACGTCAGTCCAGCGAGGCGCACGTGCCCGTGGCGTTGCCCGGTGGTGCTACCGCTCCCGCTGAGAATAAGGCAGCGGATAAGGCTCCCGAGAAGGTTGCTGTGAAGACCGCTGAGCCGGAGGTCGCGGCATCTGCGAAGCCCGCCGCTGAGACCGAGAAGAAGGTTTCGGAGCCCTCTTCTGCCGAGGCGACCGGCTCTGAGACTCCCATTGTTGAGGCTCCTTCCGCTGAGGAAATCGAACAGGCTCGCATTCAGCGCGCCCGCGCCCAATACCTGACCCCGAGCGCACGCATTTACTCGCGCCCGGCGGAGCAGGCTGTTGAAAGTGCCGCCTCCGAATCGACTGTCGAGAAGAGCGCTGCTGAGCCCACCTCGCAGGAAGAGGCAGTGGATAGCACCCCGATGCGCCCCTTCACTCCTGCATCGTACGGTTACGATGCTGGGGTGACCCCCGCGGCGTCGGCAACCCCCGCTCAGCCCGCTACCCCGGCGACATCTGCTGAGGTGAAGCCCGCTGAGACCACCAAGACCACTGAAGCGAAGCCTGTCGTAGAGGAAAAGCCGGTGGTAATCGCTCAGCCTGCCGCTACTGTGTCTTACGGTATTGATCCGGCTGCGGTTGTGGGCGGTTCGATTCAGCCTATTGCTGTGACCCCCGAAGCTCCTGCTGCCGAGGAGCCTGCGGCGGCTGAGAAGACTGCCAACGAACAGCCCGCAGAAAAGGCTGAGGAGAAGCCCTCGGTTGAAGAAACCGTAGTTGCTGAGAAGCCTGCAGTTGAAGAATCTGCCCCCGAGAAGGCAGCTGTAGAAGAGTCTGACAAGTCTGAAAGCAAGTCTGAGCCCTCCTCTGAAGAGGCTGAGTATCAGACCATGCCCGCCTACGATTCGGTGTACCGCCCCAGCACTGAGACGACCAGCACCGAGGCGAAGGACACCCATCGCGGTGGTCTCTTCGGCTTCCTGCGTGGCCGCCGCCGCTAAGGCGCGCCCTGACGCCGTTCAACCTCCGGCATAACTCATCGATAAAGCACACACACTCTCACTCACCTTTATCTAACCGAAAGACGCATTCACGTGGCTATTCATCGTAAAATTCTGCGCTGGCTCGAGAACGAACTGTTCGAGGGCAATATTCAGCTGGGTCAGGACCTGCCCAGCGATAGCGAGATTGCACGCGCTATTGGTGTGGGTCGTTCCCGCACTCGCGAGGCTCTGCGCACCCTGGAAGATATGGATCTGGTGCAGCTGTACAACGGCCGCGGCAAGGAAATGCTGGTACACCTGAGTGATGAGCCTGCCGCTGCCGCGAGTGCCGCTCTGCGCCTGCACATGTCCAGTTCGCGTTACCCGACTCGTGACCTGGTGCAGACCCGTATTCTGCTGGAAAGCTGGGCGATTGCGCGTATTGACCCGAAGACCGTCTCCTTCGCGGAGATGGACGAGGTTCTGGAGCAGATGGAAGATTTCGACCTGTCGATTCGTGACTTCCTGGAGCTTCTGTTGACGTTCCACCACCAGGTGATGCGTTGCGGTGGTAATGAGTTGCTGGTGGGTCTGCTCGCGTCGGTGCGTCAGCCGAGTTTTGAGTCGATGCTGTCTCTGGTGGGTCGTATGCCGCTGTGGAGTAGCGCTGTTGAGCGTCTGCGTGCTGAGAGTCGCGCTATTGCGGAGGCGCTGAAGGCTGGCGACGCTGCGACTGCGCGTGCCATGGTGATTGGTCAGCTGCGCGGCATGTATTCCGATGCCGGTATTGACCTGGAGCAGGAGGCGACCTCGGCGAATGGCCTGCCGGGCGAGCCGATTGCGTCTGAGTTCGCGCCGGTTGATGTGGATGAGTTCGCCGCTGATGACTTTGACGATTTGCTGCAGGATGACCCGTCCTTCGCTGATGTGGAGGCTCTGCCCGCCGCAGATGCACCCGTTGCGGCACCCGCTTCTGTGGAGCCTGCGGCTGAGCCTGTTCAGGTTTCTGCTCCGTCTTCTGTCGTGGAGTACACGGTGCCTGAGGGCGATATTGTCTACATTGAGGAGACTGCTGCTGAGACTCCTGTGGAGCGGGTTGATGAGCCTGCTGAGGTTCTTTCTAGCTCTAACGCTTCTGGTTCTGACAAGGTAGAACGTTCCATTCCCGCTGTTGCTCAGCCCGCACCTGCTGCACCTGCTGCAGCTCCTGCTGCTCCCGCGCAGCCTACCGCTCATTCGGTGAGCGCGGATGTGCCGCTGAGCTTCGGCACCCCGCGCCGTAGCACCTCGGTATCGCAGGTTACCCCGGCTGCTTCTGCGGCACCGGTTGCTTCTGTAGCGGCTAGCTCCCAGACTCTCGCTTCCCAGCCCCTCAGCTCCCAGACCCCCAGCGGTCAGCTGCCGAGCGTCCCTGCCGCGTACGCGCAGGAAGAAGCTGAGGGTCCCGCGAAGGTTCTGCGCGCCTCCACGGCGGCTCCGCGTCGTCGTAGCGGCCAGATTATTTCTCCGGTGCGTGCGACCATCATTAAGCCGGTGGATCGCAGTAAGGTGCTGACTGCGCCTGCTCGTACGGCGCGTCCTGCGGCTGTTGTGACTGCCGCGGCGCCTGCGGAGACTGAGCCGGCTGAGAAGGTTCTGCGTGCCCCTGCGCGCCAGGAGGCGCCCGCTACTGAGCCTGCTGAGCCTACCCGTCTTGAAGCGGCTGCGACCATCCACGATACCTACGAGAAGCTTCCGCATGATGAGCCGGTGCAGGAGCGCGGCGGCATCTTCTCGAAGATGAAGCGTTTCTTCGGCGTGGATGTGTACGAGCCTGAGCATGACGAAGCGCAGGAGAGCGCCGAGAAGGAGCAGGATCTGAAGGCAGAAACGAAGCCCGAGCCCCAGCCTGAACCCCAGCCCGTCATTGATGCGGAGGCGCTGGCTCGTGCCGAGGCTGAGCGTGCTGAGCGTCTGAAGGCACTGCACGCGGCGGCTGAAGAAGAGGCAGCTGAGGAAAGCGCCGTTGAAGAGGTTTCGGTGGAAGAGCCGGTTGAAGAACCCGTTGAGGCTTCTGATCCCGCGCAGGAATCGGTAGAGGCCGACTCCCCGGCTGAGGAGAGCACTCATGAGGGTGCTGTAGCTTCTTCCGGTTCGGTGCTCTCTCATGGCCGCGCTAAGGGCTCGAAGAAGTCGAAGAAGAAGCGCCGTTAGGGCTACCGAATCCGCGTTTTCGCCCCGAGATATCCTCGATATACCCGCGGGAAAAGCGGAAATTCAGGGAAAAACTCCTGAAAAGCCGCTCTCGAATGGTGAAAATGGGGGTAAACCTAGTACTCTAGGTAGGTAGCGCTCTAAAACGCAAGGGTATTTCTGTGCCTAAAATGCGTTTTGGATCGGTTATACCGGTATAAATATCCCCGGGTAGCTACCGAGTCGAATGGCTCGGCCGGGTACGAGTAAAGTGAGGAAATCCTATGGGTTCCGTTATCAAGAAGCGCCGCAAGCGTATGTCCAAGAAGAAGCACCGCAAGCTGCTTCGTAAGACCCGCCACCAGCGCCGCAACAAGAAGTAAATAGACTTCTTTCGCCCCGCCCTCCGCATGGAGAGGCGGGGTTTTCGCGTTCCTGCAGTTTTGGCGGGCCGGGTTTTGTACGCCAGGTTTTGTATTTGTAGAGGGTATGTGCGGGTCACTTGTTTGGGGTGCGGCGCGCTATCTGAGAGACTGGGATTATGACTGAAACTTCCACCATTAAAGTTCACCTCATGCGTCACGGCGAGGTGCACAACCCCGAGCGTATCGTGTACGGCCGTCTGCCCGGCTACCGTCTGTCCGATAAGGGCCAGCAGATGGTGCGTCTGAGCGCCGAGGAGTTCGCGGCTCGTGCTGGGCGAGGCGCCCGTTTCGTGCATCTGGTCTGCTCGCCGTTGCAGCGTACCCGTGAGTCTGCCGCTCCGGTTGAGGAGCTGCTGGGTCTGACCGCGCAGCCGGATGAGCGCGTCATTGAGGCGGATAACTACTTTGAGGGCCTGCACGTGAATGCACAGGAGCTGCTGAAGAACCCGCGTCACTGGACGAAGCTGTACAACCCGGCGCGCCCCTCCTGGGGTGAGTCGTACCTGGAGCAGATTCGCCGTATGGCTGCAGCTGTTCAGGATGCGGCGCGTACCGCCTACGAGCGCGGCGGCGAGGGTGCGGAGGCGATTATTGTGTCGCACCAGCTGCCGATTTGGATTACTCGCCTGGGGGTTGAGGGCCGCATGCTGCAGCATGACCCGCGTGCCCGTGAGTGCAACCTGGCGTCGATCACGACTCTGGCGTTTAGCACCACTGATTTTGAGCATGAGATGCCGCATTTTGTTGGGTATTCGGAGCCTGCCGCGCCGCTGTACGGTGGCGTGATTCAGCTGCCCGGTAGCTGAAACATCCGGTAGCTAGTTCCTGAAGCTGTTTTTGAGCATAGTAAGAGGCTGTGAGCCCATCCGTTGCGGATGCGCTCACAGCCTCTTGCTGTAAACCTTGAGGGGATGCGAGCCTAGCTGTCCTGACTAGTTCTGCCCGCTGCTTTGACCAGGAGTGTTGTCCTCGGGGTCTTGTTTGTCCTGGGATTCTGCTTCGCGGCTGCGGCGTTCGCGTTCTGCTTTTGCCTTGAGCCAGCGCAGGTACTCTTCATCGTCGTCGGGGGAAGATACCGAGGGCGCCGGGGTGCTGCGTCGCTGACCGAAGCCGGGGCGAGGAGCGCCTGCTGCGGGCTGTGCCTTGGGGCGGCCCAGGATAAGCCACATGAGCGGGCCCACCACGGGGAAGAGTAGGGTGACGAGAACCCACAGCCACTTGGGCAGGGTTCGCGCCTCGTGTGCGGGGGTGCGGACGGCGTCCAAGAGGGTGTAGAGGGTCAGCCCCACGATGAGGGCGGCGCCGCCAATTATCAGCATGGCTCGAATCATAAGCACTACTATGACATACCGCCGCGTTATTGCGGAACTGTGAACCGGGTGCCCGCCAACGGCGTAATGGCGCGGCAATCCGGTGCAGATTTGTACGTCGGCTTAGTAGCCGGTCTTAGTAGCCGGTGAACACCTGAACTTCGTGGCTAATAATATCCAGCGAGCCCAGCCACACGGCGAGGGCAAGAATAACCGAGTACACGAGTGCCACAATACCCGCCTGCTTGAGCACGGGAATCAGCTCGCGGCCACCACGCATCCACACAGTCATGCAGGAGTGAACGGTCGGGCCCACGAGCACGAAGACCAGCATGAACCAGGGGTTCTGGTCGAGCAGCAGGACGGTCAGGAGCAGCGCGAGGGCCATCTCCACGATGTAGGTGATGCGCGACCAGCGTTCACCCAGACGGACCGCCATGGTCAGCTTGCCCGCCTCAATGTCGGTAGGAATGTCACGCACGTTATTCGCCATGAGCAGCGCACAGGAAATCAGACCAATGCCGATAGCGCCAACCCAGCCGAGCAGGGTCAGGGTGTGCGCCTGCGTGTAGAGGGTGCCCAGGGTCGCGACCAGACCAAAGTAGACGAAGACGAACACATCGCCCAGGCCCATGTAGCCGTAGGGGTGCTTGCCGCCGGTGTAACCCCACGCCGCGAAAACGCTGGAGGCGCCAATCGCCAGGAACCACCACTGGTTCGCCAGAGCCACCAGGGCAAGACCGGCAAGCATCGCTAGGCCGAAGCAGGCGAAGGCGGCGTACTTGACGGAGCGGGGGCTTGCCACGCCGGAACCGACGAGGCGTAGCGGACCTACGCGGTCTTCGTCGGTGCCCTTGATGCCGTCGGAGTAGTCGTTGGCGTAGTTCACGCCGACCTGCAGGAAGAACGCGACGAGGAACGCCAAGAATGCGTAGAGCGGCTTGAATTCGTTGACCTCGTAGGCGGCAGCTGAGCCGGCAATAATGGGGGCGACGGCGAGCGGCAGGGTGCGCAGGCGAGCGCCTTCAATCCATTGGGCGGCAGTTGCCACGTGGGTTCCTTCCGGGTCTAAGTGCGTATGATGCGTGGGTTTTGTGCGTGACGGTCAGGGCATGCGGGCGGCTGCGTGTGCGGGGTGAAAACCCGCGGATGAGCCTGCTTTAGCCCTGACGGTAGTCTCTGTCCAGGATACTGTATATTTTTGCGCGGTCCGGCTTGCCGGTGCTGGTGAGCGGGAAATCCGGCAGGATGCTCAGCTGCTTGGGTACGGCGGGGGCGCCGAGCTTTTCGGCGCAGCGGGCACGCAGCAGGGCGCAGAGTTCTTCGTTCAGTGCGGGGCTATTCTCGGTAGACGCAGCCGCGGTACCGGCAGAGGGTACCAGCGTGACCGCGGCGGCAATGGCGGTGCCCCAGCGTGCATCGGGTAGGCCGATTACGCAGGCTTCGCGTACGGCGGGGTGCTCTTCGAGGACGGTTGCCACGGCGCGGGCGGAGATTTTTACGCCTCCGCTGATGAGCACGTCGTCGCTACGACCAAGCACCTGCAGGCGCTGCTCGCTACAGTTCTTGTTGCTGTCGGGAGCCAACAGACCGTAGTCGTCGGTGCGGTACCAGCGGGTGCCGTTGGCGGCGGTGAAGAAGTGCTCGGCGGTGCGGGCGGCATCGCCAATGTAGCCGCTGGCAAGGTGCTCGCCGCTGATCCAAATACGACCCACCTGCGCCGGCTTCCCACCGGTATCCGGCACGGCGGGCATACCTTCTTCGGGTACGAGCTCCACCCGCACGCCGGGCAGAACAGAGCCGGAGTAGACGCATCCGCCGGCGGTTTCGGCACTACCGTAGGTGGTCACCGTATTCAGCCCAAGCGCGGAGGCGGCGGCGAGCAGGTCGGCGCTGGTGGGGGCGCCTCCGAGCAGGATTCCGGTGAAGGAGCCGAGCGCCTCGTGAATCTCAGCGCCCAGGCGCGGGTCGGCATCCGCGCTTTCAAGGAGCTTATGCAGTTGGGTGGGTACCAGGGAGATAAACCGACGTGCCGAGCTCATCTGCTCAACCGCCTGCAGGAAAACCTCGGGGCTAAAGTGGACCGGCTCAATGACGGAGCGGGCAATCACCGGAGCGGTACCGGCGAGTATGGAACGGGCGAGCACCTGAGCACCGGCAATATAGTGCGCGGGAAGAGCCAGGAGCCACTGCGAGGCGGCATCGGAGTTTGAACCGAAGAAGTTCTCGGTGGCTGCCGCACTGGCGGCAAGAGCTCGCGCGGTCAGCGCGGTGCGTTTGGGGATTCCGGTGGATCCGGAGGTGCCCACCACCAGGGCAATAGGTTCCGTAACCTCTACACCCTTAGAGCCCGTGCTTTCCGCCTCTGCACTCTCCGCACCAGCACCCGCCGTGAACTCACCCAGCAGCTGCTCAAAGGCACCCAGCATGGCGTGAGGGTCGGCGGGCTGATCGGCACGCACCTGTACCGCCTGCGGGTGCAGGGCAGTCTCCCACGGGGCGGGTGAAGGGGTGAGCCCGGGTGCGGGGATGTTCATCATGGCTAAATCCTTAGCGACTGTTGGTAGCGGCTGCGTGCTGTCATGCGCCGGGCTGTCATGCGCCGGGGCGGCATCAAATGCGCTGGAGCCGGATTCTTAGCTGAGGTTCTCAGGGTTGAATCCGGCTCCGAGCCTATGCATCTGAAACTACTTCTGCGGAAGGTACTTCCTCTGAGAAGTACTGCTTAGAAGTAGTAGGGGTAGTTGGACCAGTCCGGGTCACGCTTCTGCAAGAACGCGTCGCGGCCCTCCACAGCCTCGTCGGTCATGTACGCCATGCGGGTTGCCTCACCGGCGAAGACCTGCTGGCCGAGCATGCCGTCGTCGGGCAGGTTGAAGGCGTACTTGAGCATGCGGATTGCCTGCGGGGACTGGCGGGCGATGTGCGCCGCGTATTCCAGGCCCTTGTTCTCAAGCTCGGCGTGGGGAACTACGTCGTTGACCGCGCCCATTTCATACATGCGCTGTGCGTCGTATTCCTTGGCGAGGAAGAAGATTTCGCGGGCGAACTTCTGGCCCACCTGGCGTGCAAGCAGTGCCGAACCGTAGCCTGCGTCGAAGGAACCGACGGTTGCGTCAGTCTGCTTGAACTTGCCGTACTCCTCAGAGGCGATGGTCAGGTCAGCCACCACGTGTAGGGAGTGGCCGCCGCCTGCAGCCCAGCCGGAGACGAGTGCGATAACGACCTTGGGCATGGTGCGGATGAGGCGCTGCACTTCCAGGATGTGCAGTCGGCCTGCACGTGCCGGGTCGATGCTTTCTGCGGTCTCACCGCTGGCGTAGTGGTAGCCGTCGCGGCCGCGGATGCGCTGGTCGCCGCCGGAGCAGAATGCCCAGCCGCCGTCCTTGGCGGAGGGGCCGTTGCCGGTGAGCAGTACAGTGCCCACGTTGGAGGTCATGCGGGCGTGGTCGAGGGCGCGGTAGAGTTCGTCCACGGTGTGCGGGCGGAATGCGTTGCGGACCTCGGGGCGGTCGAATGCGATGCGCACGGTGGGCAGATCGCGCAGGATTTCGCCGTTTTCGTCGCGCTCAACCTGGCGGTGGTAGGTGATGTCGGTGAAGTCTTCGAAGCCTTCGACGACGCGCCAGTCGGCGGGGTTGAAGATGTCCGAGACCTTTTCGGGAAGTTGTGCAGTCATAGACCCTATTCTACGTTGCCCGGGCGCTAGGTGAGGCTGCGAACCAGGTTGCCGAGCGTAGCGAATCAGGTAGCCCGGTATAGCGAATCAGATTGCCGAGCATAGAAGAAGGCCCGGACCGCGTGTGTGCGGCCCGGGCCTTAGAAGCTGGGCAATAATCCTTACCCTGCTTTCGTTATGTGTAGGTTACTTGACCTTTGCAAGCTCTACTGCGCGGTCGAACTCTTCGTCAATGACCGGGTTCTTCTTGTAGGTGACCAGGGAGACGATAATTGCGACCAGCATTGCCGAAGCGAAGCCGGGAACCATTTCGTAGAGCACGGACTTCATCGGGCTCTGGCCCCACGCGAATGCCACAACGGCACCGGTAATCATGGAGGCGAGTGCACCCTGGGTGGTCAGCTTACGCCAGTAGAGGGAGAGCAGAACGGTCGGGCCGAATGCCGAACCGAAGCCAGCCCAAGCGAATGCGACCAGCTGCAGAATGGAGCTGTTGGGGTTCCATGCCAGGGCACCGGCGACCAGTGCCACGATTGCCACGCCTGCACGGCCGAGCCACAGGGACTTGGATGCGCTGAGCTTCTTCGAGGAGAAGATGCCGTAGAGGTCCTCCACCAGAGCGGAGGAGCACACAATCAGCTGCGAGGAGAGAGTGGACATAATTGCCGCCAGAACCGCAGCCAGAATCAGGCCCGCAACGAGGGGGTGGAACAGAATCTGGGAGAGGTCCAGGAAGACCGACTCAGCGGTTTCCGGGTTGGTGAGGGATGCCTCAGGGTGGCGTGCAAAGTATGCGATACCCATGAATGCGCCGCTCAGTGCGCCGAACACGGTCAGGACCATCCAGCTGATGCCGATGCGGCGGCCGGACTTAGCGTCCGCGGGGGTGCGCATCGCCATGAATCGTACGATAATGTGCGGCTGGCCGAAGTAGCCCAGACCCCACGCGAGGGACGAAACGATACCAGCGAAGGTGGTGCCTGCGAAGATGCTCAGTGCGTCGGGACTTACCTGGCTGATGGACTCAACCACGGGACCCACGCCGCCGAGGTTAATAATAGTGACGACCGGAACGGCAATCAGCGCTGCGAGCATGAGCAGGCCCTGAACCATGTCGGTGTAGGATGCGCCCATGAAGCCGCCGAAGAAGGTGTAGAACACGGTGATGCCTGCCAGCAGGAGCATACCGGTGTGGTATTCCTGTCCGAAGGAGGACTTGAAGAACAGGCCGCCGGACACCATGCCGGAGGAGACGTAGAAGGTGAAGAACACCAGAATCACGACACCGGAGACGATGCGCAGCACGCGCTTGGTGTCATGGAGGCGGTTGCTCAGGAAGACGGGGACGGTCACGGCGTCGCCTGCTACTTCGGTGTAGCTACGCAGTCGCGGTGCCACGAACTTCCAGTTGCACCATGCGCCGATGGTCAGACCGACGGCGAGCCATGCCTGGGAGAGGCCGCTGAGGTAGACGGCGCCGGGCAGACCCATGAGGAGCCAACCGGACATGTCGGAGGCGCCCGCTGAGAGAGCGGCGACGGTGGGGGAGAGCTGTCGCCCGCCCAGCACATAGTCGTCAAGACTGTTGTTTTTGCTATTTGCCCATAGGCCGATTGCGATCATGGCAACAAAATAAATCGCCAGCGCGATGACCTGGTATGTACTCGCGGCCATAATGTTCCTTCTCTCCTGGTGATAGTGTGCGCCTGTGTGTATTTATGCGCTACCCCATAACTTTATGAGTGGCATAGGATACAGTCTAGGCTCTGAGGGGCTGAAAATAAAGTCTATTTGACGTCTAGGAATGGGAAGCTGTGGAATAAATATGTATTTGCTGTGTAAATTCCATGGTCGTACAGGTGGGGTGCTGTGGGAGCGTGTGCGAAAAAGTGCCCGAAAAATCCCTGGATTTCAGGGTTTCGGGCACTTCGGTGCAAGAGACGCAGTTTAAAAGCAACGTAAACGATCAGAGCTGTATGCATCTAAAACGAATTAAACGAAAAATTTAAAAGCCGTTCGGAGTGTTGAACTGTTACACAACAATGTCACAGAGGCTTAGAGATCCCTCACGACCCACGGCTCAGAAGCCATACGAGCCGGGTCAAAACGCTCCAAAATCGCTGCCGCATTAGGCACCGGAACATCCGCGGAATGGGTGGAGCCATCAGCGTTATACACCGGAATAGACGCGGCAATCCAACCCAAAATCGTCGGAATCTCGACACCCGCCTCACGTAGTTGCGGCAGGGTTACCGCCCCGTCACGCTTCGCCAGGCGCTTACCCTCCTCATTCAGCGCCAGCGGCACGTGAGCGTAACGCGGCTGCGTCAAACCCAAAAGCTGCGCCAAATACGACTGGCGAGGCGCCGAAGGGAGTAGATCATCGCCGCGCACAATCTGCTCAACACCCACAAAGGCATCGTCCACCACCGAGGTCAAGTTATAGGCGTAGGTGCCGTCATTGCGCACCAGCACAAAATCATCCACCAGGCCGGTGTAGGTGCCGTAAAAATCATCCTGCACCGTGTAGCTCGTGCACTCGGCACGCAGACGCAGAGCCGGCGGACGCTGGGTGCGGCGCTCCTCCCGCTGCGCCTTGCTCAGCTCACGGCAGGTGCCCGGGTATGCGCCCGGCGCACCGTGTGGGGCACTCGAAGCCTCCTGAATTTCGCGGCGGGTACAGAAACACTCATAGACGAGGTTCGCCTCACGCAGCTGCGCAACCGCCTGCTCATAGGCGGCAAGGCGCGTGCTCTGATACAGTACGCCCGCCTCTTTAATCTCGGCTCCCTCAACGCGCTCTGCCGGGGCGCCGGGGCTTGCATCCCAATCCAGACCCAGCGCCGCCAAATCAGCAATCTGACGCTCCGCAGCACCCGGGCGCACGCGGTCCAGATCCTCCACGCGCAGGTAGAAGGGCTTGGTGCCGCGGCGAGCCATCGCCCACGCCAAAATAGCGGTACGCAAATTACCCAGATGCAAATCCCCCGAGGGGGAGGGAGCGTAGCGTCCGGTACCGCTGGGGAAAGGCAGGTTTGAAGGGGTGGAAGACGAGGTGAGGGAAGAAGTCATACTCCTATCCTATAGGGCGTGATTTCTGGTTCTTGCTCAGAGCCTAATCAGAGCTGGACTAGCTGGGAGAACGCGCTACCCGACTAATCAATCTGCAGAGGTTGTCAAGCATCACGTGCCACCTGCCCGTAGAGGCGTAATTATGCGGAATGATGCACTTTTATGCCCTTAGTGATGTGCAATAGTGCAAAAATATGTTCTCCAGAAGCCCGAATAGCCCCGCAAGTACCAAAAATTACAGTAGGGTTGTATCTATGGCTCGTACTATTGAACTCGCAGACGGCGTGTACCGTATTGCGACCGACAACTACCGACTGAACACCGGACTGGTCCTCGGACTGGAACGGGCACTTGTCGTGGATACCGGCGCAGGTCCCCGTCAGGCAACCGAAATCTATGATGAGGTTCGCCGTCTCACGCGCCTTCCTATCACCGTCGTAAACACTCATGGACACTATGAGCGTTTCTTCGGTAACGATGTTTTCGCGGCAATGGGTGCCGAAGAATTCTGGGCGCATCCTCGCGCCGCGCGCGCAATTCGTAAATACGGTGAGGCGCAGCGTCCCTACGTCGAGACGCTCGAACCGGAAATGGCGCACCATCAGGGTGCAGCCACCAACATTATTGTCCCCAACCGCCTGGTCGCCAATAGCGGTGACGGTATTACCTTCACCCCCATTGATCTGGGTGAGCGTAGCGCAACCCTCATGTACATGGGTCCCGGCCACACCGATGGTGACATTCTGGTCGGTATTGAAGATGTGCTCTTCATGGGTGGTCTGATTGAAGAGGGTACCGACCCCTACTTCGAGGATTCCTTCCCCGACCGTTGGATTGGCACTCTTGGTGCCGTGCTCGAATTTGACCGTTACCGCGTGTTTGTGCCCGGTAACGGTGAGCCGGTAGACCGTACCTTCGTGGAGCGTGAACGCAACACCATGGTGACCGCTATTGAGTCGATTCGTTCCTCCACCCTGGACCGTGATGACGAGGCGACGACCGCGGCAATGTATAAGCTGCCGTACGCACCGGGTGCTACGCGCTTCCTGCTGGATCGTTTGGCTCAGCTTGAAGGCGCACCGGTAGCGGCGTACCTGGAGGCGGATCACCCGGATACCAGTGGTTTCACGGGTCCGATTACTCTGGGTCAGGCTTCATACTAAAACCCCGTATTCAATATGCCTCATGGGGCATAAATGCAGGTGAGGGCTGGTTTCTACAGTAGAAACCAGCCCTCACCTTTTATATACCCATAACCTTAGGGCACGTATTTAGCGCTGAACGTATTGGGCGCGCATTGCCTCGCAATCAGCTGTCAAAGAGGCAGGGACCTCACCCATCGCCTCGCACAGCTGCACGAAACGGTGACGCCAATCCAGGTGCTGCAGCGCCTGACGAATCTGCTGCTCACCCTGCGCGGGGGTCCAGCGGGAGACCGCATCGGCAACCTGCGCGAGGCCCGCGCGTGCATCCGCATGGTCGATGTCGATGGTTGCGCTATCCCAAAGAATTTCACGCACGGTGGTGGTGTTCGGAACCTTGCCGACCACGGTCACACCCGAAGCCAGGGCATCGGTCCAACGGCCGGTAATGTACTCCTTGGTCGGGTGAGTGTACGGTGCCGGGCTGACCGAAGTGGAGAACGCCAGCAGGAACTTCGCGCGGTTCAGAGAATTCTGCAGGTGCTGAGCCGACTCGTGGTCATTTGCACCGAAAGGCGGGCGGCCCTCAAAGCTCAGGCCCAGCTCGCCGGCAAGAGTGGCGGTCGCCTCGTCATCTTCGTAGGCGGCGGGCTGACGGCCCACGCGCAGCAGATCGGTGCTCTTCGAGCCCAGCGCCGCCAGACGGTCGGTGAAGTTGCTCCACACATCAGCGCCCCAGGGCAGAACGCCGGGGGTCTTCACACCCGCAGCAGTCCAGGGCTGAACGTCGTCAACGTCCGCAACGAAAATACGGTCGTAGGTGGAGGACTTCGCAACGGCGGGAATACGGTCATCCCAGAAGCTATCAATCACCCAGCCGTAGATTGCGCCGTAGCGGCGGAACGCGAAGGAACGCTGCGAAATGGCGTACAGCTGACCGGGATCAGAAGCAATCACCAGGCAGCGCTTGGAACCGCCCTTGAGGCGGGGCAGACGCGCCAGAAGCTTCGTTTCCTTGCTGAGGGATGCGCCCACATCCACGGTGTGTACGGTACCGCCGGTGTAGCGTGCGAGAAGCTCCGCCATGGCGTGTACGGGAACCCAACCGGCTCCGGAGGGGACGGCAACAATAATATCGAGTGAGCTCATGAGAATCCTTGGGAGCGACGTCCGCCGCATGCACCGGGCTCACCGGGGCGTTACTCCGGATTGCGTTCGGTATGCATCAGCAGCGAGACCGTGAATGTCAATCAATGATAGATAGGGTGCCTCAGCAGGCGCGTAGAAAACGCGAATGCAGCGGCGAGTGAAACCGCCACAACCGGCTAGTTTATAGCCATGAATGGCTACGGCACAGGTCGTTTTCAGTATATCGGTCAACCCTGCGCACAGGGCATAGCTTGAAGCCTTTGTGAGCTGCTTTAGGGTGTGTGAATGCGCACCTCAACGCCCGATTCGGTCCCAAAACCGGCAGCCATGCGCGCCAGATCAGTGTTCGGGGCGGCAGCCACCGTGAAGAAACGATCCACAGCGGCGGTGAACTGCTCCTGACGAGCTATATCACCGTGTTCAAGGGTCGTGAAAATACCGCCGCCGGCATCGTCAAAGACCTCAACACGCAGTTCGGGCAGAAGCTCAGTATTCGGCAGGTTCAGCGATGACACATCGTGCTGGAAGGTCAAGTCACCGCACAGCAGGGTCACCGGCAGGGCGGCACCACCAATAATCGGGCGGGAGTTCTCATCCACGCCGGCAGGGTAGTAGCCCGACAGAGACACACCGATAGCGGTCGCAATCGTGCCGTCAATACCGGCAAGACCGCGATTAGCAAACACGCGTGCGGGGGCGGGCTCACCCAGGGCGGGGGCGGCTACATCCAGGTCACGCACCAGGTTCGACGAACCCAGCACGAGCAAGCGGCGCTGAGCCACCGCATCCTGCCAGACGCGGCGGGCGTAGGAGCGGCCGGCGGTGCGGTTGCGGTAATCGGTGTAGTCAACCGAGCTCTCAGCCCCCGGGTGTTCGTAGGCGGCAATGGCGCGCAGGCACTCATCCTGTAGCTCGCGGGCGGGCTCAACCCACTGCTCTAGCCAGCTCAGCTCGTCCACCAGCTCATCAGCGGCAGCAGAGGAAGCGCACGCAAACTCGGCAAGCTCGTGCGGGGTCGACAGCTCCACGAAGGAGCGAGCGCCCGGCTCGTACCAGCTGGCGCGGCGCGGGGCGTAGAACGCGCACTGAATATCTTCGCGTTCCAGCAGCGCCGTAATCGGGCGCGAAAGCGTCGGGTGGCCGAAGAGCACCACACGCTCAATCTGCGCGGCGGGCTTGAAGGACGCATCGCCGAGCAGCTGCGGGTAGTGAGGAATGGAGGTGGCGCCGTGGCGCGCCTCGGAGGAAGGCTCCGCAAACAGTGGCAGGTTCAGCACGCGCGCGAACTCCGCCGCAAACTCACCGGCACCGTCAGCAGCAACCACCACGGTGCGGTGCGCCGGGGTGAACTCCGACAGGTCAGCCTGTGCCTCCAAAGAATCCAGAAGCCAACGCTGCTCGGCGCTGGAGAGTCCGGAACCCTCAGCGCGGGCGGTGCGGGCACGGCCCTCAGCCTGCGGGTCGTAATCTTCCAGCAGGCTCTGCGCCCACTGCGGCAGCATCTGCGCAAAACGACCCGAGGGGGTCAGCGGCGTATCAAAACAAATGTTCAGGTGCACCGGGCCAATCGGCTCGGCAGACTGCTTGCGCCAATGCTCGGCGCTACGACCGGTCAGCGCGTTCAAGCACGCCGCAAAAGCCTGAGTCTGCTCGCCCTCCACCTGCTCGGGGTAGGAGGTCAAATCAGCTTCAGCACGCACAAAAGGATAGAAGAAACTCGCCTGGCGGGTCGTCTGATTCACGCCGCTACCGCGCAGACGCTCCGGGCGGTCCGCGCTCAGCACCGCCAGGGGCACACCGGCGTGATACGCCTCCATGACGGCGGGCACGTACTCGCCCAGTGCCGTACCGGAGGTGCACACCAGACCCACGGGCTGACCGGATGCCTTGGCAATACCCAGGGCGGTAAAGGCTGCACTTCGCTCGTCCACGCGCACGTGCGCAATGAGGGCGCCGGCTTCAGCGGCTGCGGCAATAGCGTACGCAAGAGGTGCACTACGGGAACCCGGAGACACGACAACATGCCGCATACCGGCACGAATCAGCGAATCGAGCACGGATACTGCGGTGAGCATGGCGGGGGTTGAGCGGTTTTCAGTCACCGTACCATTCTAATGCCGTAAGGTTTTTCATTCAGTTATGGTTACCCTTCACGGGCGCGACCTTGATAACTTGCAGTCTTCACAGTCCGCAGGCGCGTTCCAGTACCCGGTAGCAGGCGGTGACGCGCTCCACCCACCATTGGCGGGTCTGCTTGTCGGTGGCAAGACGCTCCAGGCGCCGCGGGGTGGGGGTGATGGCGCGCAGGTCCATGAACCCGTCGCGGGCGATGAGCGGCTCGTCGGTGACGTCCTCAGCCATGAGGGAGACCGTGCCCAGACCGCACCCGTACCTCAAGGTCGGTAGGGAGGCCGCCAGGGACGCACCGACACCAATGCCCACCGAAGACTCCAGCGCAGAAGAAACTACCGCCGGAAGCTGCGCCTGCTCAACCAGAGCGAGCGCACGACGTACACCGCCCAGCGGCGCCGCCTTAATGACCATCAGGTCCGCGGCGTTCGCGCGCGCCACCTTCAGCGGGTCTTCCGCCTTGCGGATCGACTCGTCTGCGGCAATGCGGGCGGGCAGCCCCTCCTTGGCAATGGCAAAGCGGAGCGCCGCCATGTCTTCAATGGATGCCACGGGCTGCTCGGCGTAGATAATGCCGTACTCGCAGAGCTTGCGTAGCGCTTCAAGGGCACCGGCGAGGGTGTAGCCCATGTTCGCGTCCACCTTCAGACGCGCATTCGGGAGCGCCTCGCGAGCGGCTGCTACCCGCGCAATATCGTCGGCGAGGCTCTGACCCTTCTCCGCCACCTTGATTTTCAGTTCCTGAATCTCACCCTCGTACTTGGCGAGCACCTCCGGCACACGCTCGGCGGGCACCGCGGGCAGGGTCGCGTTCAGCGGGATGCGCGTACGCACCGCCTTCGGGGTGGGCAACCATGCCGCCTCTAGCGTGCAGGCAAGCCACGCGGCAGACTCCTGCGCACCGTACTCGAGGAAGGGCGCGAACTCGCCCCAGCCGTACGGGCCGCAAATCAGCGCGCTCTGGCGGCTATTGACCCCGCGGAAGGTGACCGTCATCGGAATTTCGACCGTGAACAGGTTCTCCAGAACCTCCTGCAGCGGCGGCAGGGGAGTGTTCGTGAGGTGAAAACCGTAGCCGAGAGGCGGCACGCTCATACTGGTGTTCAAGGTATCTGCCCTTCTGTGATGCGCTATGAGCTCACCATAACATTCTGGGGGCGGGTGGGTGCGCTCGCACCCTGTCACGCATTCTCTGGAAACTCTCAGGTTGTGGTCGAAAAAACTTTAGTTTTTCATAGCTTAACCTGGGATAGTAGGTAGTTATTCGCCCGAGAACTCGGACGGTGCTTCGCATAAAACGGCAGCTTGGGGGCTACCGTTTTGAGGGGCTGGCATCGGCGGGCTCGGGTATCACTAACAGACATGAGGGCGAGAAGGTACAAAGGGTTATGAAGAAGAAAACACCGGCAAATACATCGGGTTCGGAAAACTCCGGTTGGGAGAGCTCCGAAAACCTCGATGCTACCAGTGTGCTTCACCCCGCTGATGTGCATGCGGCCGCTGCTGACAATGCGCCCACTACGGTGTTTTCCTCTGATGAGACTGCGGTGCTCTCTGATTATCAGGACCCGACTCAGGCGCTTTCTGATTATCAGGATCCGACTGCGGTTCTCTCCGATTATCAGGACGCTACCCAGGTGCTCACCTCCCACGAAACGGCTACCCATGCCGCTGCACAGAGTGATGACCGTACGAAAGTCCTGACGGATTACGGTTCATCGCCGGCTAACGAAGCTGCGCCTGTAGGTTCTGCAAATGCGGGTTCCGTAAACGCTGAATCGGCGAATACCGAAGTTATTTCTTCGCACCAGGACTCTACAGAAGTTATTGGCGCGACCCGTCCTTTGCCGCGCGTTTACCGTGCCCCCATTAAGATTCCTGAGACGATTCCCTCGCCGCAGGAACGCGCTTCCCAGGGGCACTACGGTGCGGATGAACCCATGCAGGCTACGCGCCGCCTTGACCCGCCGAGGCCTCCCGTAAGCGGTTTCCCACTGAACGCCAATATGGGTGCTGGACACATGGGCGCTCCTCAGATGGGTGCTGAACAGATAAGCGCCCAGCAGCCGCTTCCCCAGCGTGTGCCGCCGCAGGCACCTCCGCAGCCGGTGGCTTATCCTCCCGAGGCGTATCCTGCCGCCGCCTACCCGAACGGTGCGTATGTTCAGACCGGTCAGGTTCCCGTGGATGCTTCGGGCCGCCCGGTGAATCGTCCCGGCGAAGAGCAGGGGCACCATCTTCCGAGTACCGGTATTTTGATGCGTCACGTGATGGCGTTGCTGTTCTTGGGTCTGTCTCTCTACGGTGCGTTTGTGTTCTTCATTTACACGGCGACCGGCCAGCAGGTTGATGAGCAGGCGTACACCGAGTATGCGCATCAGTTCAAGAGTTACCGCGGTCCGACCCTGACTGCGCTGGATTCTTTGCCCACGATTGTTGGTGTGATTGCGGTGCTGGGTCTGATTGCGGTGCTGATTTGGAAGCACCGGTTCCTGCCCTCGCTGATTGGCGTGCTAGTTGGGGCTGCGGCGGTGACGAGCACGTACCTGCTCAAGCACTACCTGATCGTGAAGCCCGACCTGGGTGTTCAGGAGGCGCTGAGCAACTCGGCGCCCAGTGGCCACACGACCTTCGCGGCGGCGGCTGGCGCAGCGCTCTTCCTGGCGGCGCCTCGTTTTTTGCGGCCCACGGTGGCTCTCTGCGCGGCGTTGGCAACCTGCCTGACGGGTGCCTCCACGATTATTAACGGTTGGCATCGCCCGGCGGATGTGGTGACCGCTATTCTGGTCACCGCCATCTGGACGGTCGTGGGTATGGGCGTGTTGCGTTATGTGCGTCCGGCAGATTTTGCGGTGCCGGCGCGCGGTGGTTTGGTGCTGGTGCCGTTGATGACGATTGCAACGCTGTTCCTGTCGTTCTGCGCGGTGATCCTGTATCTGATTGCGATTTTTGCGCCGATTCCCGGTGGTGCGTTTACCGCGGCGACCTGCATGATTATTGAGGTGAGCTTTGGTACGACGGCGTTGATGGTGAACCTGTTGCGTCCGCGTAATAGTAATCGCTCCGCCTATTCGAAGGTGTGGAGTTATCAGTAGACGTTGTTCCCCTCCCGGCGCGGGATGTTTCAGCTTGATGTGAGCTGAGGTATTGTCCAGTTGCGGGGAGGGGAATACAATATAAGAAATTTAGTATTTTTAATACCAATATTATGGAGGGGGTTGCGCACCCCCTTTCACTCACCCCTGAAGAGAAAGGTGCGTACCATGGCAGGTACCCATGAAGGCCGCGTCCTCGTATTCCCCCAGCTCACCGAAGCGCTGACCCCCTTTGAAGATAAGCCCCAGGCCCGCAAGATTGTTGATGCCGACGGCGGCAACCTGACCCTCATGGAACTGGCAGCGGGCCAGTCCTGGCACGAGCACCACAGCGTGCACCCCGTCTTCGTGCAGGTGCTCAAGGGCGAGGTGATCTTCCACGTGAAGGACCGCGATATTACCCTGGTGCCCGGCAAGCCGATTCACGTGACCGCCAAGCTGCTGCACTCCCTGCGCGCCGTGAAGGACTCCACCTTGCTGGTGACCATGCTGACCGGCGAATCGCACCCCGAACCCAAGGTCAATATTGACGTCGAAGAGGTCTAATCCCCGGCCTCTAAACCCCTGACCCCAAAACCCCCGACCTCAAAACATTAGCTCGCCGCCGCATCTGCACAGGATGCCGCGGCGAGCTTTTTGTCTGTCCTCCTACCCTCACATATGGCGGCAAGAATACCCTCACGCTACGCCCTGAGCTTTCTGCACGCTCGTACACCCCGCGCGGGCGTACCCTGAAAAGTACACTCCCGCTATTATCACAGGGAGCAACCCGAAAGGATGCGCAATGCCTAAGTCACTGCAACGCCCCGTTGTTCTTCTCACCGGCGCCAGCTCGGGTATCGGCTACGACGTGGCGCCGCTACTGGTGCGCTACGGCTACACCGTCTACGGTGCCGCCCGCCGCGTTGAGAAGATTGAAGAGCTCGCCTCCGAGGGTGTGAAAGCGCTCAGTCTGGATGTTACCGATGAAGCATCCATGGAAGCTGCCGTACAGCAGATCATTGACGCAGAAGGCCGCATTGACGTGCTCATCAACAATGCAGGCTACGGATCCTACGGCGCCATTGAAGACGTCCCCATCGACGAGGCACGCCGCCAGTTCGAGGTGAACCTCTTCGGCCTCGCGCGCCTCACCCAGCTGGTGCTGCCGCATATGCGCGCACAGGGCAGCGGGCGCATCCTGAACATCTCCTCGATGGCGGGGCGCATTACCTCGCCCCTGGGTGCCTGGTACCACGCCACCAAGTACGCCCTTGAGGCGTTCAGTGATGCACTGCGCATGGAGGTTGAAGAGTTCGGTATTGACGTGGTCATTATCGAGCCCGGCGGCATCAAGACCCCCTGGGGGCTCATCGCGGCAGATCACCTGGAGGAATCCTCCCGAAACGGCGTCTATGCCGAGCAGGCGCAGCGGGTTGCGGCAAATATGCGTAAGCTCTACTCGCCGTCCTCCAACCTCTCAGAGCCCAAGGTTATCTCTAACGCTATTCTGCGGGCGTTGGAGGCGCGCCGCCCCAAGACCCGCTACCTGGTAGGTTTCGGTGCTAAGCCCTCCGTGTTCCTGCATACCGTGCTGCCCGACCGTCTCTTTGACAAGGTTGCGCGCCGTATCTTCTAGAACCGAAATAGCCGCGAACTAGAGCATTAAAAAGCGGGCGGTGCTGCGCGAAACAGAATGTTTCGTACAGCACCGCCCGCTACGTTTTTCAAGAGCTAGTACTAGTCTACTACGGCGTGGGTCGGATCGAGCACGCGCGCCAAGAAAGCCTGAGTACGTTCGTGCTGGGGGTTGCCAATCACCTGATCGGCGGGACCCTCCTCCACGACCACGCCATCGGCCATGAAGACGACCTTATCGGCGACCTCGCGGGCGAACGCCATCTCGTGAGTCACCACGATCATGGTCATGCCCTCGTCAGCAAGGTTGCGCATAATGCTCAGAACCTCGCCGACCATCTCCGGGTCGAGTGCACTGGTCGGCTCATCGAAGAGCATCAGGTCCGGGTTCATGGACAGCGCACGCGCAATAGCCACACGCTGCTGCTGACCACCGGACAGCTGAGCCGGGAAGCGGTCTTCCTTGCCTTCCAGACCAACCTTGGCGAGCTGCTCGAGGGCAACCGCCTCCGCCTCCGCCTTGGAACGGCCCAGAACCTTAATCTGAGCGATTGTGCAGTTATCCAGAATGTTCAGGTGGCCGAACAGATTGAACTGCTGGAACACCATACCCATGTGGGTACGCACGCGGTTAATGTCTACGTCCGGGTCGGTGACCTCGGTATCGCCCACCATGATGGTGCCGTCGTTCGGCTCCTCCAGCAGGTTCACGCAACGCAGCAGGGTGGACTTACCGGAACCCGAAGGGCCGATAAGGCACACGACCTCGCCCGGCTTGACCTGCATGTCAATGCCCTTGAGAACCTGAACCTTGCCGTAGGACTTGTGCAGGTTAGAAATGCGCACCGAGGAGGCGGCCATGGATGAAGTTGAAGCAGTCATAGTATCTTCCGTAATCCGTATCTGTCGTTGCGCTTACTTGCGGCCCGCAAGCTGGGTGCGGCGCTCAAAGTATGCGGAGAGCTGGCCCAGCGGAACAGTGATAATCAGGTAGCACAGACCCGCAACCACCAGGGGAGTCAGGCCCGCGTTAGCGGCGGTCAGGCCCTCACGACCGAACTTCGCCAGCTCGTACTGAGAAACCGTCACGCCCAGCAGGTACACGAGGGAGGAGTCCTTGGTCAGCAAGATAACCTCGTTGGTCAGCGGGGGCAGAACCACGCGGAACGCCTGGGGAATAATGATCGAAATCATCGCGCGAGTGTGGGACATACCCAGGGAGCGTGCCGCCTCCATCTGGCCCTTCGGAATCGCCTGCAGGCCCGCACGCAGAACCTCACTAATGTAAGCTGCCGAAACCATACCCAGGGACAGGGTCACCGGAATCAGATTATCCACGAAGCGAATCTTGAACGCCAGGGGAATACCGTAACCGAACGCGAAGAAAACCAGCAGCGCCGGGATACCGCGGAAAAGCTCCACGTACAGGGTCGCAATCCAACGGTAGGGGGCGATAGAGGAAATACGCATGAGCGCGAGCAGCAGACCACCGGAGAGACCCACGATGAAGCCCAAGGTGGTGTACAGCAGGGTGTTCTTCAATGCCACGGTGATGACGTCGGGGAACTGCTGAGCCGCAACGTCCAGGTTGAATACCTGCTGGCTGAGGGTCTTCCAGTCAGCCAAAAGAATGGCTGCCAGGGCGATAACCGCCAGAAGGGCGTACTGTGCGTAGCGGAAGAGCTTCTGCTTCTGACGGGGTGAGAGTTTAGAGGACATGCGCTTTCTTATCCGTGTGCTGTTCGGTCAAGAGCGTTTTATACGCTCACAAGGGTAGAGGCCGGAGAATCCCCCAACCCAAAAGTAATAAGGGTACTCCTGAATTGGGGGAGAGGCTAACCGGCTAGATGCTTAGGAAGCGGAGGAAGAGGCGCTCGCGGAGGTGGAGGAAGTGGCACCAACCCACTTGGCCTTCATCTTGTCGAGTTCGCCGTTTTCCTTGAGCTTGGCGATGGTGGCGTTTGCCTTGGTCAGCAGCGCCTTGTTGTTGGAGGAAACTGCTGCGGCAATCTGCTCGGTGTTCTCGGAATCCTGGTAGGCGATCTTGAAAGAGTCCGGGTCATTGGTCAGTGCCTCGGACACCACGGAGAGGTTCGCTGCGACTGCCTTGACCTGACCGGTCTTCAGGGCGGAGAACATGAGGGAGGTGTCTTCGTACTGGATGACCTCTGCACCGTTTTCCTTGGCGTAGGTTTCGCCGCTGGTTGCCTGCTGTGCACCAACGCTGACACCCTTCAGGTCTGCGGCGGAGGTGATGGAGGAACCCTTGGGGACCAGGATTGCCAGGTTGTCGTCGAAGTAGACGGTGGTGAATTCCATCTTGCTCTTACGTTCATCGGTCACGCCGATACCCGCCAGGGCGATATCGCACTGACCGGTAGCCAGGCCGGTACCGGAGTCTAGGCCCTCGAAGCTAATGGAGGTCAGCTGAGCCTTCACGCCCAGGTCGGAGGCGATAGCGTTGGCGATGTCTGCATCCAGACCGACAATGGTGCCGTTTTCTTCGTATTCGAAGGGCTTGTAGGGGGTGTTGGTGCAGACGCTGAGGGTGCCGGACTTGACGAGGCTGACCTCGCCGTTGGCGTCAGAGTTCTCGTTGGCGGTGGAGACGCAGCCGGTCAGGGCCAGAGGTAGCACTGCCAGTAGTGCGAGGGGCTTAAGGGATGCCTTCTTGAGGATTGCGGTGTTCATTGGGATGCTCCTGTGTAGGGTGTGCTCTATGAAATCTATGGTCTATTGTGCGCGCCTATGTTAAAAAATGCAAGCATATACATAAATATTCATAAATTTTTGCTGAATATGAATAATTTACACCCCCAAAAACTGAATAAAACCCCGAATTAGCGACTCGAAAACCACTTCAGAACGCACCTTAACGCACCGCGCGACACTACTACGGTTTACCCAACTATCGAATCTAGTAACCTCCATGCCACAATTGAGAGCGTGAACGCAGAGAAGAACACCCGCGCAACCCGCGCAACCCTAGACAAGAAAACCAGCGACATCGCCGCCATGTTCGATACCGTAGCCGAACGCTACGACCTCATGAACGGCATCCTTTCCCTCGGCCAGCACATCTACTGGCGCAAGCAGGCAGTCGCAGCCGTAGACGCGCACCCCGGCCAGAAAGTGCTGGACGTAGCCGCAGGCACCGGAGTCTCCTCCGAACCCTTCGCCGACGCCGGCGTGGACGTCATCGCAGCAGACCTCTCCGAAGGCATGCTGGATGTGGGTCGCCGCCGCCGCCCCGACATGACCTTCGTGCAGGCAGACGTCACCGCCCTACCCTTCGATGACGAAACCTTCGACGCAGTGACCATGTCCTACGGCCTGCGCAACGTCGCAAACTACCCCAAAGCGCTGAGCGAAATCTACCGCGTGCTCAAGCCCGGCGGACGCATCGTCATCCTCGACTTCTCCACCCCGACCTTCGCCCCCTTCGGCGCGGTCTACAAGAACTACATCATGAAGGCGATTCCGCCGATTGCCCGCGCAATCTCCTCCAACCCCGAATCCTACGAATACCTCGCCGAGTCCATCATCGCCTGGCCCAACCAGCAGGAACTGGCGCAGAAATTCAAGGAGGCGGGCTTCACCTCCGTGCAGTACCGCAACCTCACCGGCGGCATCGTCGCCATTCACCGCGGTTTCAAGCCCGAAGCACACAACGCATAGACACCGCGTTCACACACCACCGAAGACACCAACACCAAGAAGATAGAAGACACCGTGAGCAACGCAGAGCAGCCCATTGCCGCAACCGACCTGTTGGGAGACCTCGACCTGAAGCTTCCCGCAGGCTTCGAACTCATCGCCGCAGACCCCAAGCTGGGTCCGCAGATTCTTTCCTCCCTCGCGCGTATTGAGGAGCGCCTGGCCGAGGCGATCGCCCAGACCGACCACCTTGCGGATGTCGCATCCCGTCACCTGCTCTCTGCGGGCGGCAAGCGCGTGCGTCCCCTACTGGCACTGCTCTCGGCAGCTGTCGACGGCGAAATCAACGACGAGGTTATCGAAGCCGCCGTGGTCGTTGAACTGACCCACCTGGCAACCCTCTACCACGACGACGTGATGGACGACGCCCCCAAGCGCCGCGGCGTGGACAGCGCCCAGATGATTTGGGGCAACTCCGTCGCGATTCTCACCGGCGACCTGATCTTCTCCCGCGCATCCCTGCTGGTGTCCGAGCTGGGCACCCGCCCCATGAAGATTCAGTCCCAGACCTTTGAGCGTCTGGTGCTCGGTCAGCTCTTTGAGACCACCGGCCCCCGTGAGGGTCAGGATCTGCTGGACCACTACATCGCGGTCATTGAGGGTAAGACCGGTTCCCTGATTGCCGCAGCTGGCGAGTACGGCTCCCTGCTTTCGGGCGCTTCCGAAGATGTTATCTCCATGGTCAAGGCGTACGGTGAGCTGGTGGGCGTGGCGTTCCAGCTGGCTGACGACGTGATTGACATTGTGAGCGACGGTAAGACCAGCGGCAAGACCCGCGGCACCGACCTGCGCGAGGGCGTGCCGACCCTGCCGACCATCCTGCTGGACCGTGCGGTAGCCGCCGGCGACGAATCTGCTATCAAGGTTCGTGCACTGCTGGATGCCGACCTCAGCTCCGACGAGGCTCTGGAGACCGCTGTGGAGGCGCTTGCCGCCCACCCGGTCACCCAGGAAGCATGGCAGATTGCTTACGACTGGGCGGACCGCGCGATTGCCGCGATTGCTCCGTTGCCCGAGTCTACCGCGAAGGCTGCGCTGGAGTCCTTCGCTCACGCTGTGGTTCACCGCGAAGGCTAAAATACCTCACCACGTAGCGTATGCGCTGGCGTAGGTGCTGATGCGTCTCATACTTCAAAACCCCCGCTGAATCTGCCTGGATTCGGCGGGGGTTTTATGCATTATGGCTAGTCAACACCGGTTTTTGGGATGGTTTGGGGTTGCCTTCACCCTCCGAAAGCTTCCGCATGCTGGGGTCTCCTTGACCGCTATATGCCTTTAAGGTAATCCTTATAGGCATGCCTGAGGCGCACATCCACCCTTCAGACGTTTGACGGCTCCCATGCCCAACCCCGTGTTGGAGAGCCGTTTACTATTTCTGGACGCGAGCAGAGCCCAACCACCCCGACGGGTTATTCTCGCACCAACCATCCGCGTCCCCACACATTCGAGGTTTACAACTATGGGAGCATCTACCCCTAAGGCGCCCACGAAGCGCGAAGGCTTCTCTAGCCGTCGCGTCTTTATCTTTGCCGCCATCGGTTCTGCTGTTGGTCTGGGCAATATTTGGCGTTTCCCCTACATCGCATTTGATAACGGCGGCGGCGCCTTCATGATTCCCTATATTGTCGCCCTGCTGACCGCCGGTCTGACCTTCCTGTTCTTTGACTACGCGATCGGTCACCGCGCGCGTGCGTCGTCCCCGCTGGCTTTCCGCCGTCTGAACCGTAAGACCGAGTTCATCGGCTGGTGGCACATGGGTATCAACTTCGTCATCGCTATTTACTACGCCGCTATTGTGGCGTGGTCGCTGCGTTACATGGTTTTCTCTTTCACGAATGAGTGGGGCGATAACCCGAAGGCGTTCTTCCAGGGTGAGTTCCTGAAGGTTGCAGACACCCCCGGTGTTTCCCTGGACTTCAACATGAACGTCCTGATTCCTATGGTCCTAATCTGGGGCGTTCTGCTCGCTGTGATGGCTCTGGGCGTTCAGAAGGGTGTGGGCGCCGCCAACGTTGTCTTCATGCCGATTCTGCTCATCATGTTCGTTGGTCTGGTGATTTACTCCCTGACCCTGCCCGGTGCTGTGGACGGCTTGAACGCTTTGTTCACCCCCAGCTGGGACTCCCTGGCTAACCCCGATGTGTGGGTTGCTGCTTACGGCCAGATTTTCTTCTCGCTGTCCATTGGCTTCGGCATTATGGTCACCTATTCTTCCTACCTGAAGCCTAAGACTGACCTGACCGGTTCTGGTGCTGTGGTTGGTTTCGCGAACTCCGGCTTCGAGCTTCTTGCTGGTATTGGTGTGTTCGCGGCTCTGGGCTTCATGGCTCACGTAGCTGGCACCCAGGTCAGCGAGGTTGCGACCAGCGGTATTGGTCTGGCGTTCATCGCGTTCCCGACCATTATTTCTCAGGCGCCCGGCGGCGTGCTGATCGGTATCCTCTTCTTCGGCTCCCTGCTCTTTGCTGGTTTCACCTCCCTGATCTCGATTCTTGAGGTGATTATCGCCGGTATTCAGGATAAGTTCGCGACGTCCCGTCTGGCGTCTACCATTCTGGTGATTGTACCGATGGCTCTGATTTCGCTGCTGCTGATGCCGACCACTACCGGCCTGTACGTGCTGGATATTCTCGATAACTTCGTGAACCTCTTCGGTATTCTGGCTGCCGGCCTGTGCGCCATTATCGTGGTTGCATACGTGGTGCGTGCTCTGCCCGCTCTGGCTGAGCACCTGAACCGCTACTCCTCCATCAAGGTCGGCAAGATCTGGATGGGTCTGCTGGCTGTCGTGACTCCGCTGGTTCTGGGTTACTCTCTGATTCAGAGCGTTATCAAGCTGATTGCAACCCCGTATGAGGGTTACCCTGCGGACCTGCTGGCGATTTTCGGTTGGGGTATGAGCGCACTGCTTCTGGTTGGCGCAATTGTTGTTTCTCTTCTGCCCTGGTCGAAGAAGTCTCGTGCGGCTGAAGAGCCTCCGGCACCTCCGGTGATTTCCGGTCAGGTGGAGCACGGCCACGTTGATTCGACCATTACCCGTTAGGAGCCCTCATGTCTATCTCCGCAATTGTGATGCTCATTGTGGCAATCCTGATCATTTGGGGTGGCCTGGGTTTGGCTCTGCTGAACCTGCACCGTCATCCGGATCTGGATGCCCTCGATGATGCTGCTGAGGCTCAGGGTTCTGAGCTTTAGCGTGTGAACGCGACATAAAGTGATGCCCCGCAGGCGTTAGCCTGCGGGGCATCATTGTGTTTTGTGCGGGACTGTGTTTTGTGCGGATTTGGGGAGAGCTACTTGCTCTGCACGTCTTCAGCCTGTACCAGCGGAATCATGCCGGTTTCCGGGTCGGACAGCGCGGAGGCGCGGTAGGAGCGGGAAGCGCGCACCGCATCCACGGTGAAAATGATGAGCGCAATCCAGATGAGGCTCAGACCCAGCACCTTATCGGCGCTCATCTGCTCGTGCAGAACGGTCAGCGCCAGAACAAACTGGATGGTCGGGCCCAGGTACTGAACCATGCCAATGACTGACAGCGGTAGAGCCTTGGTAGCCGCCGCAAAGAGCATGAGGGGCACAACGGTGACCACGCCGGTGGATGCGAGAAGCCAGAAGTGCCCGGCACCTTCGCTGAAGAGGGTCATTTGTCCCTGAGCATTGAGCACAAAGAGGGCGGCAATGCCGAAGGGCGCCAGAATCAGAGTTTCGAGAGAGAGTGAAACGATGGGGCTCACGTCGTGGGCTACGCGTGCCTTGAGCAGGCCGTAGATGCCGAAGGAGAACGCCAGGCCCAGACCCGTCCAGGGCACCTGACCGTAGATGAGGCTCATCATCAGCACCGCGATACATGAAATTGCGACGGATACCCACTGCGCGGCGCGCAGGCGCTCCTGCAGGAAAATCACGCCCAGCACCACGGAGACCAGCGGGTTAATGAAATATCCCAGGGACGCATCAATCGTGTGACCGCTGGTTGTTGCCATCACGTAGATAAGCCAGTTCGCGCAGATGAGGAACGATGCCGCCGTCAGCACCAGCATGATGCGGCGGTCCTTGAGGGCGCGGCGGAAGTCCGCGGTTGCCCGCACAATCGGCAGTAGCAGGGCGCAGAAAATGAGGGAGAAGACCACTCGCGCCACCACAATCTCAATCGGTCCTGCCGGCGCCATCAGCACAAAATACAGGGGGAGCAGACCCCAAATGATGTAGGTGCCGATGATGGTGATAAACCCGTTGCGGGTGGTGTGCTTCTGCGTTTCTGACATGGTTTCGTCTGACCTGATTCTTCGGTTACGTTCTTCTAAGCTATTCATCGGGATGCGCCGGCTGGGTATTCACACAGGTTTCGATGCGCGCACACTACTGTACCCGATACGGGGTGCAACATACGCTAAAGACGCCACAGGCGCGGTACCACGAGGATACCGCGCCTGAAGCGTTGCTGCGTATTCGGTTTAGAGGCCGAAGAAGCGGGAGAAGAAGCCCTTCTTCTTGGGCTGCTCTGCCTCGCGGCGTGCAGCTTCTTCCTGCTCGCGGCGGGCTGCCTCTTCGTGCTCTGCCTGCAGGTCGGGAGCTGCGCCAGCGTTGCGGATGGGCTCCACGTGCTGCTCCTCGTACTCTGCCGCTTCCTGCTCAACCTCGACGGGCTGCTCAGCTGCAGTCTCAACGGCGACCGGCTCCTCAGCGTACTCTGCGGAAGCCTCAACGGTCTCGTACTCGGGCTGCTCGGCACCGATGGACTCGTCGGTGTAGACTCGAGCCTGTTCGGTCTCTTCTGCCTCGTATTCGCCGGGCAGGGTCTTCACGGTGACCAGGCCGGGCTCTGCGTACTCTGCCGGCTCCTGATCGAAGGGAGCCTCGTCGGCGGGGTAGAGGTTCTCGGTGCTCTCGACGCCGGGTACCTCTGTGTCTGCGACCGGTGCGTGCTCGGCGATCTCGACGGCGCGCTCTGCCTCAGCCTCGGCACGTGCGGCGGCGCGTTCTGCTGCCTCCTGCTCGCGCTGTGCGTTCTGAGCGGCTGCCTCTGCGGCTGCCACGCGCTCAATCTCGGCGCGCAGTGCGGCGAGGGATTCGCGACGCTGTGCGGCAGCGGCTGCGCACTGCTCCAGAATCTCGGGGCCAACCTGAGGCTCAGCCTGCTCGATGCCGCTGATGCGACCCTCGTCGAACCACAGGCGCAGGGCACCGTCGGTTGCGGTCAGCACGGCGGTTGCCTCGGTGTCCCAGGCAATGTGGAAGCCGCGCTGCTGAGCGTAGGAGTCCACCGCCAGAACCTGGTTGTGTACCTCTTCGCTCTGCAGGGTCTTCGCGATCACGCGACCGATACCCTTGTAGGTCGGGGCCTCGAGGGTCAGCTCGGCACCCTCCAGCAGGGTCCATGCGCGCACGCCAGCGCCCGCGGGCAGCGGGTAGTGTGCGTACAGGCCGCTGATGGTCTTGGTTGCCAGGGTCAGGCGGCGTGCCAGGGACTCGGAGAGGGGCAGCTCGTCGGTGGTCAGTTCGGCCAGGCCGTCACGCTCACCGGTTTCGCGCGCCTGAATAGCAGCGGAAACAACGGAGTCGGGGAAGTAGCCCAGCTGCTGCCAAGACCAAATCCAAGTACCGCGGTTCTCGGATTCGGTGCCCAGCAGGTGCGGCTTGAGCGAAAGCGGGGGAGTGGTCTCAAAATCCAGAGACTGGGAGGTGAAATCCACGTTCCACTCGGAGGTACCCACGAGCTCAGCGAGTCGAGCCTGGTACTCGGTGGAGATAAAGATCGATGCGTCGATAAGGTCCTGCAGAGAATTCGTCATGCTTCAAGATTATCAACCTTTTAGCGTTCACTATGCCGTGTATCCCCGGTTTTGGGGTGCGCTTTAGGCGTATTGGACGTTAAGAGGGTCGAATGCACCGTCTGTAAGAGGTGTAGGGGAGAGGTAGAGCATATATCTTTCGGCGTAAACTATCTGCGTGGAGTGCCTGTGTTCGTTAGAATCGAAGAGACGGCTTCTTCCGGCACCCTGTAAGCCGACACTACGACCGAACACGGATGCCTCCAGCCGCGCCGTATTCACACTCAAGGATGTATGAACTATGACTGAACCCCGCCTCGCCGAGACGAGTAGCCGCGCCGCGCGCATCCAGGATGCGCTGAACAACATTGGAAGCTGGCTGCTGGATGTCGTTAGTGTTGACCCCGGCTGGAGCGAAATGGTGCTGGACGTCAAACCTCTGGCAGGTCAGATTTTCGTGCGTGTGCGTGAATTCCGCGACGGTGAAGAGTTCATTGGCACTATCGGCCCGCTCAAGGACGGCTCGCCCATTATTGCTGAGGTTCGCAAGTTGCAGCGTGCCGCCTACGACGGTAACCGCGGCACCTGGTTCACCGCCTCCATTGTGGTGGCGGCAACCGGCTGGCCGAACCCGCAGTTCAGCGTGGGTGCCTCCTATAACCGTGACGATGAGCCCGCCAGCTGGAAGAATGAAGGCACCCTGACCGCGACCGACGTGCGTGAGCACCTGACTGAGTTCCCGCGTGACGCGTCGCGTATTCCCGCCTGGGCTCGTGAACGTATGGAGGGTCGCGCCCGCCACTCTGCCGCCGCAGCGCTGTCTTCGAGCGAGCACGAGATTCCGAACCCCTACCTGGTCGCCGCTCTTGAGACGTTCCGTAACGATGTGCAGGAGCGAACCCTCATTAACGTGGTTCGCACGATGCTCGGCGGCGACGTTCTACTGGATGCGACCGGTTCCCTGCTGATTCCGTCTGAGACCGACCCGATGGGCCCCGAGTCGGTGCTGACCCACCAGGTTATTCGCATGCCCGAGACCGGTATGCAGGCGCTGTGCGTGTTCTCCTCCTCCGAGCACATTGGCAAGAGCTACGTGCGTCAGGAGTCCGAGGGCGACGAGCTGATTCTGCGCGAACCGGCGATGAAGGTCTTTATCGATTTCCTCGGCAACGAGGCGCTGGACCTGATTGTGGTTGACCCCGGCACCGACCACGAGTGTTACATTGAGCGCGCTCAGGTGCAGTGGATTGTTACTTCGCCCCGTAACGACGGCGCGAAGATGGCGCTGACCCAGGACAACATGCAGATGCTACTCGGCTCGCTGGTATCCCCGGCGTCCGTGCTGCTGGTGGGTGTTGACCCGGCCGACCCGTCCGGTACCTCCTTCGTGTTTGACCCGGATGAGAACGGCAACCCGCAGAGCCTGCTGGTGTTCACCTCACCCATTGAGATTGCGGCACTGGATCCGCATATTGAGGTGCGTTCGGCGAACGCCCTGGATATTCTGCGTTACGCCCTGGAGATTGGTGCTCCGAGCGTGAAGGTGAACGCGATTAACCCCTCCACGGTGTTGACCGCGGCGCAGATTCGCGAGCTGCTGGAGATTGTGGGCTCGCAGCCCCGCATGGGTGCCTAAGCTCCTGCATTAAATAACTTAAACCGTTGAGGCGGCGACACTGCTTGTGTCGCCGCCTCAACGGTTTAAAAGCTCTCATGACCGAGCCTGCCCGATTCCCCGAGCTCTATAGGGTTATGAAGCTAGGGCGCGTGCTGCCGCTTCCTGCTGGGTGCGGGCGAGTGCCGCCTCCTGCTCGGTCTGGCAGTCTACACATACGCCCTGGTAGAGCACGTCTGCGCTGAAAAGTGCCATGCCGTGAAAATCGCTGGGGGTCAGGCAGGGTGCGGAGCCGACCGCGCAGTCCACGTCTTCGACCTTGCCGCAGCGTACGCAGAAGGCGTGGTGGTGGTTGTCGCCCGTGCGGGTTTCGTAGAGGGCGGGGGTTCCCGGCGGCTCAAACTTACGCAGCAGGTCGATGTCGGTCAGGTCGGCAAGAATCACGTAGACCGACTGAACCGTAATGGCGGGGATGCGCTCGCGGACTGCCTGCACGATGGTGTCGGCGGTGGAGTGCGGGTGTTCCTGCACTGCGTGGAGTACGGCGAGGCGTTGCTTGGTGACGCGGCGGCCCCTGGCGCGCAGCCCGGTGGTCCATGCTTCTTCGAGCTGTTCAGGGCTCATTGCGGAGAGCATGGGCAGGCCGGTGGTGTGGGCGCAGCCGGTATTGTAATGGTCTGGGCTTTGAGCCTTCTTCGTGTCGGAGGTTGTCTTTGCGTCGGTCATAAGTTTAAGTCTACACATTATTATGAGAAATTCATCATTATCTTATGAAAAACTCATAATAAGCCGGCAGGGCGTCCCTTTCATCCACTCTGTGGCGCCCCTCCTCACCCCGGCCTCGGGTGTGAAGAGATGCCGTACAATCAAAGAACCTAGAGTAACCCGTACCGGCAATCACCATCAAGGAGGATAGGGTCATGGTGTACGACTTCACAAACCCCATCTACATTCTGCTGATGATTCTGCTCTTCGGTGTGCCCATCGTGACCCCGGTGATTTACGGCCAGTACCGCAGTACTACCACCGGTTTTGATCTGGAAGGTCAGCTGATGCTCGGCCTGCTCTTCATCCTTTTCCTGGGTGCTTACAGCACGATTCTGCTGCTCGGTATTTTTCCGACTGCTACGGCGCAGGTGATGGAGCAAGTGCCCCTGGTGAATATTCCGGGCGCTATTCCCTAATCCCCTTTTGAGCTTTCGGCATATGGGTGACGCTCTGGGTGAATCCGCGCTCCAGAAGGTGCGCACACGGGTGCTTGCACGTATTCTATAGAGTCAAGTACGCGCTGTACGCACTGACCTAATTGTTCAGGAGGATACCCATGCACAGCCATAACAACGGACTGAAAACTGCCCTGTTGATGGGCTCCATGGTGGGCATGATGTTGCTCATCGGTGGCCTGCTTTCGGCGACTTTCCGCACCTCCATTTTCATCTGGGTTATGGGCCTGTTTAGCTTGGGTTCGGTCGCGTACACCTACTGGAACTCCGATAAGCTCGCCCTGCGCTCCATGAATGCGTACCCGGTCAGCCGCGAAGAGGTTCCGGTGCTTTACGACATTGTGGAGGAGCTGTCCTCCCGCGCGGGCCAGCCCATGCCCGCCCTCTATGTGGCACCGACCATGACTCCGAACGCGTTCGCGACCGGTCGTAACCCGCAGAACGCGGCGGTGTGCTGTACCGAGGGTATTTTACAGTTGCTGGATGAGCGCGAGATGCGCGGCGTGCTCGGCCACGAGCTGATGCACGTGTACAACCGCGATATCCTCACCTCTTCGGTGGCGGCGGGTATCGCCTCCATCATCGGTACGATTGCGCAGATTCTTTCGTTTGGCGCGATGTTCGGTGGTTCCAGCCGCGACGGTGAACGCTCGAACCCCCTCGCCATGTTTGTGATTGCCTTGCTGGCGCCCATCGCTACGCAGGTCATTCAGATGGCTATTAGCCGCACCCGCGAATTTGATGCCGACGAAGATGGTGCACGTCTGACCGGTGATCCGCTGGCTCTGGCTTCGGCGCTGAACAAGCTGGAGAGCGGTGTGTCCATGTATCCGATGGACCCGAACAACCGCAACACGGAGGCGGCGAGCGCCATGATGATTGCGAACCCCTTCGGTTCGCTGAAGAACATGCTCTCTACTCACCCGCCGATGGACCAGCGTATTGCGCGTCTGCAGCAGCAGGCTCGTGAGATGGGGCAGTACTAAGTCTTTTCTTCGCTGAATCATCCGGGCGCGAGTGTGTCACTGTATGCATGTGACGCTGTACGAATATGACCCGGCGTGACGATTATGACCCGCGATGACGGGTCGGCAGACAAAAATCCTCGGGGTGGCTACTGTGGAAGTAGCCACCCCGAGGATTTTTGTGTAGAAGATTTTACGTTTCGGCTTCTAACCGCCTCCCTCACCCATTGCTGGGCGGGGAGCCTCGCCTGAGTTTAGCGGTAGTTGACGAACTGCAGGTCAATCTCAAGGTCAGCGGACTTGAGCATTGCAATGACTTCCTGCAGGTCATCGCGGGACTTGGAGGAGACGCGCAGCTCATCACCCTGGATGTTTGCCTTCACGCCCTTGGGACCCTCTTCGCGAATCATCTTGGAGATCTTCTTCGCCTGGTCCTGCGCGATGCCTTCCTTGATGGAGCACTCGATACGGGTTTCCTTGCCGGATGCGTAGGGCTTGCCGGAGTCCAGGGACTTCAGGGAGATGCCGCGCTTGACCAGCTTGGACTGGAAAACGTCGAGCACTGCCAGGGCGCGCTCTTCGGCGTTTGCCTTGATGAGGATCTTATCGCCGGAGTAGTCGATTTCTGCACCTACGCCGCGGAAGTCGTAACGCTGGGAGATTTCCTTCTGCGCCTGGTGCAGTGCGTTGGAAACTTCCTGCTTGTCCACCTTGGACACAATGTCGAATGACGATTCGCTAGCCATGGGCTTTCCTTTCGTGAATGAGGTGCTACTGGCACCGGTTAGTACTAGCCTACCGGGTTGGGGCTCTTGTTCACAGCTAACTATCAGAATAACGGGCCTGTTTTACAGGTGTTACTAACCTTAAAAGAGGACAATAGAAACATGACCACTCCTAACCTGTCCACGACGGACCTGCGCACGAGCGAGGAAGCTCGCGACCTGCAAACCCTCCTTTTCATCGACCTGCATACCTCTCTGGGCGCTGAGCCCGAAGGTATTCCTGAGGCTGAGCGCCTCAACGAGTCTGACCACCACGATATTCATCTTGACCTGCATGCGGAAGAGTCTAAGCATTCTCCTTTTGAAGGCATTGGTATTACTCTGACTGAGCCTTCGCTGGTGGCACGTTTCCGTGGCGTTCGCCGTGACCTGGAGCGTGAGATTGCCGGTGACATGTGCACTGTGGAGCAGGCGCGCCGCTACCTGGAGCACCTGGAGATTGTGCTTCTGCTTGAGCAGGATGGCGATACTCCGTCCCGCTCCTTCTAAAGTTGCTGTAGGCATTGGCTTTATTTATGAGGTGAGAGCGCGGGCGCTGCGATAGATATGGATGCGCGGTGAGCGCGCACCGACGCTCTGATGTGACGAAAAGATGATAAATATAACCAGATATATAACCTTCGTCACAAAACCCTGCGTGAAGTGTACAAGTCTCTAAAACTGCTGTAGAGTAGTCTCTGTTCGCTTGAGCGAGCAACTAGCACCTAGCTAGGCGGCAGGTTACCCGAGCGGCCAAAGGGGGCTGACTGTAAATCAGCTGGCACTGCCTACGGGGGTTCGAATCCCTCACCTGCCACAAATAGCCCGGTTACGAAAGTAACCGGGCTTTTGTGTATCTAAAACCAGTTTCAAGGTGGCTCCCGCAGCTACCCTCCTGCCCAGCGGCTTTCCACCACAGCGGTCTTCCGTGGTTGCGCCCGTATTTTCCCGATGTCCGCGAGGGGCTTTTCTGCGGGGGGGGGGGAGGGAGAGCTCACTCGGTGGCTTCGGTTGCCGGGTCGGGCGCCTCCAGCAGTAGATGCAGGGGCGTTCGCCAGAGTGTTCGCGACACGCCCGTGAACCGGCTGAAACAGCTGCGAAAAGTATTTACTATGACGGCAATTTGTCATATCTTTCACAATGTTTGAATCCCAGGGCGAACAATTAGCGATTGGGGTCTTGAGGGTGTAGCTTTATCTCATGGCTACTATTGAAATTACTCAGCAGAACCTGACTGCTACCGTCGAGAGCAATGACATCGTCTTCCTGGACTTCTGGGCAGATTGGTGCGGTCCCTGCAAGCAGTTCTCCCCCGTCTACGAGGCGGCTTCGGAGAAGCACAGCGACATTGTTTTCGGCAAGGTTGACACCGAGGACCAGGGCCAGCTCGCTCAGGCAGCAGGCATCACCTCCATCCCCACCATCATGGGCTTCCGTGGCGGTATCCTGGTTTACCAGCAGGCTGGCGCACTGCGCGAAGACCAGCTGGAGACCGTGATCGGTTCGATCCGCGAGCTTGACATGGACAAGGTCCGTGCAGAAATCGCAGCAGCAGAGGGCTCTGCAGAGAAGAAGTAAGCTCACCACCACAAAAGAGCTTGAACGGGGCGCACCCGCCGGCACAACCGGCAGGGGCGCCCCGTCCCCTTTTAACCTCGTGAGGGAGCGTTAGCGGCCGCGGTGATCCTCAATGGTCATACGCGCCCCGTAGCGCTGCTTCGAAAAGCCCGAGGCGTGCATGAGCCGCACCAGGCGCTGCCGATGCGGGCTGTAGGGTGCCAATAGGGAGAGCATACCCGCATCATCGGTGCGCTGACCGGTGAATAACTCACCGACCGCGTGCGCCAGATGGTAGTCACCCACGCTGATGGCGTCCGGGTGCCCGCACACGCGCTGTAGAGCCTCGGAAATACTCCACGGGCCCACGCCGCGCACAGTGTGCAGGCTTCGCGCCAGTAGCGCGATGTCCCCACTTGCTGCAATGTTTTTCAGAGACTCAGCCGAACGCGCGTAAGCGTACACGGCATCGTAGCGGCTTTTGTCCACACCCGCCCGATGCCAATCCCAGGTAGGAATCGTCGCCAGGGTCCGGGCGGTCGGGTAGACGCGCATGCCTTCGGGCTGATGCTCCAACCCGGTCGAAGGGGCGGGGGAGCCGTACTTTCGCAGAACCCAGCCCAGGGTTCTGAACGCTTCAGTCTGGGTGATGCGCTGCTCCACAACGGCGTTGAGCATCTGCCGGTCCAGTTGCCCCGAGGCGCTGAGGCGGAGCCCCGGATTCTGCCGCCGCGCCTGCTGGATACGCGGCGGAAGAGAAGCAAAAGAAGGCAGAGCGCCAAACTGCTCGGCGGGGTCGTGCAGACCCAGCCAGTACGTCATTTCCTGCGCCAACGCCTGAAGATCGGCTCGCGCCTGCATCTGCTGATCTGCGGCACTATAAGAAACCCAGATGCGAATACGCACCGGGCGCATCAGCACACGAAACAGGGAAGGGATAGACTCGGGAAGCTCGGCTGGCTGCGCCAAACGTTCGGCGTACAGTACGGCCGGGAACTCGTGAAACGGTGTGCGAGCCGTCACCCAGATTCGCTCGGCACCATCCGCGCGGCTCAGCGCACGATACGAAAGATCCTGAGCACCGCGGCGCAACGAACCCAAAGTCTGCGCCAACTGCACCGGAACATGCGGCTCAATTACAACCTCGCACGCCTCGGGAGCCAGGGCACCGGGAAGAGGCGAAGCGGCGGAGGAGAGAGTACGAACCTGAACGCGCGGCTGGCTAAGAATGGTAGGCTCCTGAAGAACATCCGTAAACGCCGGCGCATAGGGCACACCAGCTGCCGCCAAAGGATGCCGGATGCGCCGTGCACCCGCTGCCGGGAGGCTACCGGAGGCCGTACCGCCGGGGTTTGAGGAAGGAATCGTACTCACTCCACCAGTCTATTCCCTCATCGACCACGCCCCACCAATCTACGCCCCCCAGCTAAAGCACCAGAAATACTCGGCAGGGCAGGCACACCGCTAATGCGATACCCTAAAAGGTAGAGCGAGAACGAACGCAAACTCCGCCACCGGCACAACACAGGCTATGCGTTCCGCCCGTTCACAAGGGCGCCCACGCCCGGACATACACCCCGAGAGAAGGACGCCTATGGCACCGGAAGCACATGACGCACCCTCGACGACTAACGCACCTGAAACGACGAGAGGCACCGCTACAGGCGCGCGCCGCCAGCGTACCCAGAAAAAGCCGCGTCAGTCCTTCACCGAGCGCGTCAAGAGCATCCGCCCCCTTGAACTTCTACCCGGTCTGCTGCTTGCCGCCGCCGTCATGGCGCTGTACACCTACTACTCGCTTCAGCAGATGAAGCACTGGGTGACCCCCTCCTGGGACCTGGCGATTTTCACCCAGATGGCGCAGGCGTACTCGCACTTCTCCGTGCCCATCGTGCCCATTAAGGGGCCCGACTTTAACCTCTGGGGTGACCACTTCCACCCGATTCTGGTGCTTCTGGGACCCATCTACGCGCTGTTCCCCTCGCCGACCACGCTACTGGTCGTGCAGAACGCCCTGGTCGCCTTCGCAAGCTTCGCCATTGTGGGCTTCACTCAGCGTGCCTTCGCACTTGCCCAGAAGGCTGAAGACGCCCAGAAGACTGAGGACGCGCAGAGGAACGAACCTGCGCAGAATGCTCAGTCCGCAAAACTTCAGAGCGTCATCCCGACCATCACCGGTCTGCTACTCGGTGCCGGATTCGCCCTCAGCTTCGGCGTTCAGCAAGCTATCGCCGCCCAATTCCACGAAGTAGCCTTCGCCGTGCCGCTACTCGCCATGAGCCTCGGTTACCTGGTGCTCGCCTCGCGAGTGAGTGGCACCGAACGTGCCCGCTACCTCGCCTACGCCTGCTGGTGGTCCCTGCCCATCGCCTTCGTCAAAGAAGATATGGGTATTACTGTCGCAGCCATCGGCCTCATCATCTTTATCCGCACCGGCTGGCTGAGCATCGCTGTTGACATTCTGATGCCGCGCCTCTCCGCTGGTACCCCCGCCCCCATGCGCACCCGCATGCAGCAGCTCTACTCCTCGTGGGCACGCACCCCCGCCGTCGCAGAATCCACCATGGTGATGATGTGGGGTGTGTTCTGGTCGGTCGTCGCCGTCTACGTGATTCTGCCCTACTTCAACAGCGGTGGAAACTTCGATTACGCCGACAAAGTGAATTTCTCCGCAGCCCTGGGCGACCCCTTCGGCTCAGCGCTGCAGATGCTCAGCAACAACACCAAGCTGGCAACCCTCGGCCTGCTGCTCATTACCGGAGCGGTCCTCTGGGTGATTTCTCCGCTCGCGGCAATTGCCCTGCCGACCCTCGCCTGGCGTCTGCTCTCCACCATGGAATCCTACTGGGCAAGCACCTGGCACTACTCGCTCGTGCTTATGCCCGTTGTCTTCCTCGCCCTGCTCGACGCCGTCATGCGTGTACGCTACGGCGTGGTTCCCGCTGCAATTCCGGTACGCTCGGCTGCGCGAGTAGCCGATAGCGCCTCCGCCAAGGAATCCCAGGCCAATACCGAACCCGGCCGCCTCAGCGCCCTGGCCCGCCGCATACCCGTATGGGTTCTACCCGCCGCGGCGCTCTTCCTTGCCGCGTCCCCGATTTTTGTGCCCGGCTCCCAGCAGCCCCTCGCATCCCTGGGTAATGCGCAGTTCACCGCCTCCGCGCTGACCACCACTGACCAGATGAAGCAGGATGCCGTGCAGAAGGTACCCGAAGGGGTGACGGTCGCATCTGACCTGTCGATTCTGACTCAGCTGATTCCCGGCCGCACCGTCTACTGGATTGGTCACACCGGTGAGCCCGCACCCGACTACGTGGTCATCGACCGCAGGAGCAACTCCTGGGGCGGCAACCCGCCGACCAACGCCGCACAGTACGCGGCCGACCGCTACGGCCATTCCTACGCTAAGTACGCGACCGTCGGCACGATTGATATTGTGCGTCGCGTAGATTAATCCGAGGACTACATAGGCACGATGCGTGCCCGAAAAGCGCCCGCCCTCCGGCTGCGAGGGTGGGCGCTCGCCGTTAAGAGATGAGGTTTTAAGCACCTTTTGGGGTTAATCGGGTGCCGCTAAGGTAGACTAGGTAGAACACGGGAACCCCCGATGAAGGTCTTGTGCGCACCCGGCACCCAAGGTGGTGCTGGAATTGTAGGTGCGCCGTACTCACCATCACCGATTGATACGCCCCATAAACTTGCGGTTTACACCGTACACGCGGGCTTCTCTTAACGATCTCTGGTCCAGCGTCTTTGCTGCGTCTGCTGTAACAGACACACCACCGCCGTGTAAGCGGGAAGGCGAACCACCAGGAATACGTGACATTGCATGTGAGCATTACCCACCCTGTACACCCCTGATCCACAGGGACTACTGTGCGCCAAGCGCAGAGTACGAACAAGCGTGCGGATAATGTGCCGAGAAATTCAAGACCACCCCCAGCAAAAGCCGCTACCCGCAGCATCCGCAGAACACCTCTGCAGAATGCGCCGGTAACGGAGGACCCCTGGACGTTCTACTCCCCAGGGGATGATGTGTGGCTGGGCCGTGAAGGGGACACCCGGTAAGCGCCGAAAAGCGTGCGCTTCCACCCCTACCGTATAGAGGAAAAATTGACTGAGAATACTGCTACCCCGGCCGAACTGAACGCCGAGGCAGAGACCGTTGTGACCACTGAGAACATCACCGAGAACACCGTTGAGAGCCCTGCTGTAGAAGCAGAAGAAACCACCGCAGAAGCTACTGTAGAAACCCCCGCAGAAGAAACCGCCGACAAGGCTGAAGAAGAAGGCGTACGCTTCACCGACCTGGGCCTGGACGCTCGCGTCCTGGCAGCTCTGGAAGAGGTAGGCTACGAGAAGCCGTCCCCCATCCAGGAACAGACCATCCCGCTGCTGCTCGAAGGCCACGATGTGGTCGGTCTGGCACAGACCGGTACCGGTAAGACTGCAGCATTCGCGCTGCCGGCACTGTCCCGCATGGCTGAACTTGCTGACGTCAACGGCATCTCCCGCGACACCCAGGTTCTGGTCCTGGCACCCACCCGCGAGCTGGCTCTGCAGGTTGCAGAAGCCTTCTCCTCCTACGCAACCCACATGGAGGACTTCACCGTCCTGCCCATCTACGGTGGCTCCCCCTACGGCCCGCAGCTGGCTGGTCTGCGCCGCGGTGCGCAGGTCGTCGTCGGTACCCCTGGCCGTGTGATCGACCACCTGGAGAAGGGCTCCCTGGATCTGTCCAACCTGCAGTACCTGGTACTGGACGAGGCAGACGAAATGCTGCGCATGGGCTTCGCCGAAGACGTGGAAAAGATCCTCGAAGGCACCCCCGACAGCAAGCAGGTTGCGCTCTTCTCTGCAACCATGCCCAACTCGATCCGCAAGATCGCTCAGCAGTACCTGAACGACCCCACCGAGATTCGTGTCAAGGCTAAGACCACCACCAGCGCAAACATCTCCCAGCGCTACATGCAGGTCATGCACTCCCACAAGCTGGATGCAATGACCCGCGTGCTCGAGGTCGAAAACTACGATGGCATCATTGTCTTCGTGCGCACCAAGAAGGAAACCGAGGAAGTTGCCGACAAGCTGAAGGCACGCGGTTTCGCGGCAGCAGCGATCAACGGTGACATCCCCCAGCAGCTGCGTGAGCGCACCGTTGACGCCCTGCGTGATGGCCGCATCGACATCCTCGTAGCAACCGACGTGGCTGCACGCGGCCTGGACGTTGAGCGCATCTCCCTGGTCGTCAACTACGACATCCCCCACGACACCGAGTCCTACGTGCACCGCATCGGCCGTACCGGCCGTGCAGGTCGTGAAGGTGCCGCAATCCTCTTCGTCACCCCGCGTGAGAAGTACATGCTGCGTCAGATCGAGAAGGCAACCCGCCAGAAGGTCGAGCCGATGCACATGCCCACCGCAGAGGCAGTGAACGAGACCCGTAAGCAGCGCTTCGCACAGCAGATTACCGAGACCATCGAGTCTGAGGACCTGAGCTTCTTCCGCCAGATTATCGAGGACTACGAGAACGAGCACGACACCACCGCTGAGGACATCGCAGCCGCACTGGCTGTTATCGCCCAGCAGGGTCGCCCGTTCTTCCTGGATGAGGAAGAGGACATCGCGCGCAACTCCCGCCCCTTCTCCGACGACGATTCGGACCGCGGCGGCCGCAAGGCAAAGCGCGCGCACAACGACGAGGGCATGGTCAACTACAAGCTGAACGTTGGCCGTTCCTCCCGCGTGACCGCAGGCGCTATTGTGGGTGCACTGGCTAACGAGGGTGGCATTAAGGGCTCCCAGATTGGCTCCATCGACATTCGCCAGCACTTCACCATTGTTGGCCTGCCTGAGGACCTGCCCCGCGACTTCTTTGACCGTCTGCGTGACACCAAGATCGCTGGCGAGTTCATCAACATCCGCAAGGACAACGGTCCCAAGGGCGGCGGCGGTGGCCGCAGCTTCGGTGGTGGCCGTCGTGAAGGTGGCTACCGTGGCAACCGTGACGGTGGCCGCGACTTTGGTGGTCGTGATAACCGCCGTGAGGGTGGCTACCGCGGTAACCGTGAGGGTGGCCGTGATTTCGGTGGCGACCGCGACTTCAAGCGTGGCGGCCGTGACTTCGGTGGCAAGCGCAATGACCGTGACTTCGGCGGTCGCGACTTCGGTGGCCGTGATAACCGCCGTGAGGGTGGCTACCGTGGCAACCGTGACGGTGGCCGCGACTTCGGCGGTCGCGATAACCGCCGTGAGGGCGGCTACCGCGGTAACCGTGACGGCGGCCGCGACTTCGGCGGCCGCGGCAAGCGCTACTAAGATTTCAGCTAAGCCTGGATTTGCGGTAGGAGGGGCTTGCTGAGGCTATCGGCTAGCAGCCTTGTCATCCGCATATGAGTCAAAGACCGGCAGGGGAGCGATGAGCTCTCCTGCCGGTCTTTTGTATTTGTGTGTTGATGTGTTTGCATCAGCTGTTGCGGTGGCGCCTGGTCATTACTGGGGCTCCTGGCCATTGCTGGAGCCCCTGGTCAAAGCTGGGCTCTCATGCGGCAGTGCGGAGAACAGGAAAACGTTAAATGTGGTGCATGCCATAGCTTCTCCGCTTGCGAGCATTCTTGAAGACCTGTATAGTTTTACCTGTTGCCCCGATAGCTCAGTGGTAGAGCGCCATCTTGGTAAGATGGAGGTCCCGGGATCGATTCCCGGTCGGGGCTCTCTCATTAATTCATGCGAGAGCACGTATTGATGATGTGGCGGTGTAGCTCAGCTGGTTAGAGCGCACGACTCATAATCGTGAGGTCGACGGATCGAGCCCGTCCACCGCTACGCCCCGATAGCTCAGTGGTAGAGCGCCATCTTGGTAAGATGGAGGTCCCGGGATCGATTCCCGGTCGGGGCTCAGATAAGCCTGTCTCTTCGGAGGCAGGCTTTTTTGTTTGCCAATTTTCTCTGCCTATTTTCTTTGCCTGAAGCCCGGTCTGCATGCGCTCAGCGCACGGCTCGATACCGGGCATAGCGAAGCCCCCGAGAAAAATACTCGGGGGCTTCGTCTTTATGCTCTGATCAAAGCGTTAGGAGGCGCGGCGTACCACCGGCAGCTGGGACAGTAGCTCGTAGGAGCGCAGGCGGTCCTCATGCTCCCACGCCTCGGTCATGACGATGAGCTCGTCAGCGCCCGTGCGCGCCACCAGGTCCTCAATACGAGCCTGCGCGGTGGCGGGGGAGCCTACGATTGCTTCGGCGGTCATGCGGTCAATGTGCATCTTCTCCGTGTCGGTCCAGACGGCGTCCATATCTTCCACGGGAGGTGCGAAAGACAGATTGCCGCGCACCACGCCCAGGAAATGCTGCTGCTGGCTCGTGTACAGGTAGCGTGCCCGCTTGTCGGTATCGGCGAGCATTGCGGTGGCACCCACCATGACGTAGGGCTGCTCCAGGTGCTCCGAGGGCTTGAAGTTTGCGCGGTAGGTGTCTACCGCCTCCTGCAGCATTGCGGGCGCAAAGTGCGAAGCGAACGCGTAGGGCAGGCCCAGCTGTGCGGCAAGCTGCGCACCGAACAGGGAAGAACCCAGAATGTACAGGGGCACCTTCGAGCCCTGGCCGGGAATGGCGTGCACGCGGTGCATGGGGGAGGGCTCACCCAGGAAGCGCTGCAGCTGCTGCACCTCGGCGGGGAAGCTCATGGCGGCAGAATCGTCGCGGCGCAGAGCGGCGGCGGTCATCGGGTCGGTGCCGGGCGCACGACCCACACCCAGGTCAATACGACCGGGGTGGAATGCGTTGAGGGTACCGAACTGCTCCGCCACCACGTAGGGTGCATGGTTGGGGAGCATAATGCCGCCTGAACCCACGCGAATACGCTCGGTTGCGGCAGCGATTTCCGCCATGACCACGACGGTTGCTGAGGACAGCAGGGAGCCGGCATTGTGGTGCTCGGCGACCCAGAAACGCTCGTACCCGTAGGACTCAGCCGCGCGGGCGGCATCGATGGTGTTGAGCATGGTCTGGTGCTGGCTCTGGTCGGGGCGGTGCGGCATCAGGTCAAGCACCGAAATTTTTACGTTGGAAGACATAACTTTTCCTTCTGAAATAGATTGCGGGTACCCGTCCAGCCTACGCCTGCTTGGGCTGGATGGGTAGGGGCCTTCGCTAGCAGGTAAAAATGCGACGAAATACTGCACGCCTGCACGCTGGTTGCCTGCACGCCGGTTACCTGTACAGTGGTCTGTCCACTCTGTGCGTATGAGCTGAACACTGTGCACAAGAACGGTAGACTGAAATCATGAGCATTAACCCTGAGATTGTGGGCAGGGTCTACCCGTCCGAGAACACCTACGTTGTCGGTCGCGAAAAGATCCGCGAATTTGCCCGAGCAGTTCACGCAGAAAACCCCCTCCACCACGACGTTGAGGCAGCCCGCGCGGCAGGGTACGCAGATGTGATTGCCCCGCCGACCTTCGCCATTATCCTGGCGCAGGCAGCTGACGCGGCACTCATCAACGACGATTCCGCCGGTATTGATTTCTCCCGCGTGGTGCACGCCGACCAGCGCTTCACCCACCACCGCCCCATCGTTGCCGGTGATGAGCTGCGCACCGAAGTTCACGTGGACTCCGTGCGCGTTATGGGTGCCGGCGCAATGCTGACCACCCGCGAAGAAATCGTTGACGCGCAGGGCGAGCCGGTCACCACCTGCATCTCTTCCCTGCTGGTTCGTGCTGAGGAGGAAAACTAATGGTGCGTTTTGTAGATCTTGAAAAGGGCCAGGAAATCGGTTCGCGTACCGTGGAGCTCTCCCGCGCTTCGCTGGTGCGTTACGCTGGCGCATCCGGTGACTTCAACCCGATTCACTGGAACGAGCGTTTTGCTCAGTCGGTGGGCCTGTCCGGCGTGATTGCTCACGGCATGCTGACCATGGGTACCGCCGTGCAGCTCGTGAGCGACTGGGCGGGCGACCCCGGCGCAATCGTGGACTACCAGACTCGATTCACCAAGCCCGTTCCCGTGGCGGATGCGCCCGGCGGCGAAAACCCCGACACCCCCACGAACGCCCTGACCATCAGCGGTAAGGTGGGTGCCCTGAATGAGGAGGAGCGCACCGCCCGCATTGACCTGACCGTCACCGCTCGTGACGAGGAAGGCAAGGAGCAGAAGGTTCTGATGAAGAGCCAGGCTGTGGTTCGTCTCTCGGTATAGAGTTTCTGTGCTTGCAGATAGCCGTGTGAAAGCAACTATGTGAAGGCCCCGGCGCTACCCGATGCGGTGGTTCCGGGGCTTTTGCATGCTCGGCTGCGCGCTCGCCGGCGCAGGTGGTGGCGCTTCTTTCTGCGGGAGGCGCGCCGGAAAATGAAGGAAAAATCACCATAAGGTTTTCGTGACTTTAACGCGTGGCGGGTGTTGACCCCGCACAACGACCGGTATTCTTAACCTATGACTGAAAAGCTGTTGAGCGAACTGACCACCGCCCAGGTAGGCGGTCCCGCTAAGACCTACGTCCGCGCCACCTCCGAAGCAGAAATTATCGAAGCAGTCTCCGCTGCAGACGCCGCAGGCGAACCCGTCCTCATCGTGGGCGGCGGCTCCAACCTGCTGGTTTCCGACGAAGGCTTCAACGGAACCGTCGTGCACATCGCCTCCGAAGGCGTAGAGGTTCTGCCCATCCCCGCATGCGGCGGCGCAAACGTGCGCGTGCAGGCGGGCACCATCTGGGACGACTTCGTGAAGCTCAGCATCGAGAACGAATGGGTTGGCCCCGCGGCTCTCTCCGGTATTCCCGGCACCGTGGGTGCAACCCCCGTGCAGAACGTCGGCGCATACGGCGTTGAGGTGGGCGAGTTCATCGCCTCCGTACGCACCTGGGACCGCGAAAAGAACACTCGGAAGACCTTCGCGAGCGCAGACCTGCGCTTCGGCTACCGCGACTCGGTGCTCAAGCGCGCAACCGTCAACGGCTCGCCCCGCTACGTGGTGCTGACCGTTGATTTCCAGTTCACCCTCGGTAGCCTGTCCTCCCCGATTCGTTACGCCGAGCTGGCGAAGAGCCTGGGTGTTGAGCCCGGTCAGCGCGCCGAATCCGCCCTGGTACGCGAGAAGGTGCTTCAGTTGCGCGGCTCCAAGGGTATGGTGCTCAACCCCGAGGACCGTGACACCTTCTCCACCGGTTCTTTCTTCACCAACCCGATCGTTCCGCGCTCGACCCTGGATTCCCTGCCGGAGGGCGCCCCGAACTTCCCGGTGGTCGTGAAGACTTCCCCGTTCACCGCGGGTGTCGAGGACCCCGATCACGTGAAGCTTTCGGCTGCTTGGCTGATTCAGCACGCCGGTTTCGAGAAGGGCTTCGGTCTGGAGGGTGAGTCTCGCGAGATCGCTCAGGGCCGTGCAAGCCTGTCGACCAAGCACACCCTGGCGATTACGAACCGCGGCGGCGCATCCGCTGAGGACATCTTCGCTATCGCCCGCGCTGTGCGCGATGGCGTGCGTGAACGTTTTGGTGTGACCCTGGTTCCTGAGCCTGTCGTGGTCAACGGCGAAATCTAAACGCTCAACTTCTCGCCTCTCGTAGCGCGAGGATGCATAGAATAAACGCTTCGGGCGGTCTCTGATAAAGAGGCCGCCCGAAGCGTTGTATTGACTTGCTGAGCTAGTGGCGAGGTGAGGAGATGCGCACCTGCCCCGGCAGGTAGGGCCTGCGCTTGGGCGCTGTGCGCGTTGCCGCAAGGGGAGCGGCGGGCAGGTGCTCCATCAGTACCTGAACCGCCAGGGGAAGCTTCTGCGGCGGGCTGGGGGCGTGGAAAATCGGCTTATGGCGCGTGGGCCGGTACGGGTAGTATTCCGCATCCTCGCTGTGCGACCAGACAAGGTTGCCGAACTCGCCGGGAACGGGGGAAAGCACGTTGGCGTAGTAGGCGCGCGTCTGCAGATCGGCACGCTCGGAGGCGCCGGTAGTGGTGCCGGTGGATACGCCGCTGGGCACGCGGTCCTGCTCGATGATGAGGGCGCGGACCATGCCGCCTACGGTGCTAATCGCGTTTACGTGTAGGGCGAGCAGATCCCCGTCCTTGTGGTCGACCTGTACCTGCCCGTCCGCGAGGATTTGGGTGCCCATTGTGATGCTGCTGGCGATTCCTTCGCAGAGGGCGCGGATGAGCGCCATGCGTGCAGGGTAGAGGTCTGCGATATCCCAGCCGATGAGGGCGGGCGCGGCGGAATTGCCTGCGTATTCCTCGCAGGATTCGTAGGCTACGACGTCCACGTAGCCGCGGGCGATGGGCTCATGGTCGTAGGGGCGGCCGTCGCGCTGTTCCCAGAAGCTGAGGGCGGTTGCGGTGAAGACAGCCTGGCCGTCGCGTACGGCGACGCTGAGCGTAAAGTCCTGTGGGTAGCCGTTTTTGGTGCGCGGGCGCAGGGTGATTGCGCGGGTGTATTCGTTGAATTCCTCGGGCCAGTCCAGGTAGTAGCTCATTTTTGCCCCGTCGCCACGGTGCACGGTGAGTTCGCCCGGCAGCAGCATGGCTTCGGGCACCCCGCCGGCACGTTCGGTGGCGTAGTGTTCGCTCACGGGCCAGGGGCTGAACTCTGTGCGGTAGGGGCTGGAGAGGAAGGAATCGAGCATAGAACGTATCCTCTCATAGTTTGAGGTTGTGGCGCATGGATAGGGGGCTTAAATGACAAATGAGCTGCCCCTTCTGACTGCTCGGAAAAAGCGTTCAGGAGGGACAGCCCATCATGTAGGCTAGGCGGCTCGTTAGAGGGACTCGCCGCGGCGTTCAGGCAGCAGGAACACGGTGGTTGCCGCTACCAGGAACGCGGTGGAGAAGAGCGTAAAGAGCAGCGGGGTTCCACCGAATGCGACCAGCGGCGGCACAATGAGCGGCGCCGCGATGGAGGCGATACGGCCGATACCGGCGGCGGCACCGGTGCCGGTTCCTCGCAGGTGGGTCGGGAAGATCTCCGGGCTCAGGGCGTAGAGGGCGCCCCACGCGCCGAGGTTGAAGAAGGAGAGCATGCAACCGGCGAGGATAATGAATACCTCGGAGTGCGCCATGCCGTAGCCAGCTGCCGCCAGTGCGGAGCCGAGCAGGAAGGTCGCCAGGGTTGCGCGTCGGCCCCACTTTTCGATGAGGTAGGCGGCGACCGCGTAGCCGGGCAGCTGGGCGAGGGTCATGATGAGGGTGAATGCGAAGGACTTCACGAGGCTGAAGCCCTGGGCGTTCAGCAGCGCCGGAATCCAGATGAACGCGCCGTAGTAGGAGAGGTTGATGCAGAACCAGATGACGCACAGGGCGATGGTCTTGCGGCGCTGACCGGCAGCCCAGATGGAGTGAATCTTCGCGGATTCTGCGTTGTCGGCACTTTCTGCGGCACCGTGTGCGGAAGCGTCTTCGGCCTGCTTCTTGGTTCGGGAGAAGAGCGCGGGGGAGGCCTCGAAACGTTCGACCACCTGGCGTGCCTGATCGTGCTTGCCGACCGACTCCAGGAAGCGCACCGACTCGGGGGTTCCCATACGGATCACGAGCGAGTAGATGGCGGGAATCAGACCAATGGCAAGCGCCCAACGCCAGCCGTTAGCCTGCGGAACGATGAAGGTACCGATGAGAGCGGCGAGGATCCAGCCCAGAGCCCAGAAAGCCTCCAGAGCGACCACGACGCGGCCGCGGATAGCGCGCGGCGAGAACTCAGAAATCAGGGTGGATGCCACGGGAAGTTCCGCGCCCAGACCCAGACCGACCAGGAAACGGAAGACGAGCAACACACCCAGGGAGGTTGCCAGGGCGGATGCGCCGGTCGCCAGACCGTAAATCAGCAGGGTGAGGGCGAAGATGTAGCGGCGGCCGAGCTTATCGGCGAGTAGACCGCCGAAGGTTGCGCCGAGCGCCATGCCGACGAATCCGATGGAACCGAGCCAGGAGGCTTCGGTGGGGCTGAGCTGCCATTCCTTGATGAGGGCCGCCATGACGAAGGAGATGAGACCTACGTCCATGGCGTCGAGTGCCCAGCCGAGACCCGAGATACCCAGGAGTTTGCCGTGGGCGCGGGTGAAGGGCAGGTTTTCGAGGCGTTCGTTGAGGGTCGGTGCGGCGTTGCGTTCAGCAGCGGGTGCAGAGGTACCAGCGGGTGCAACAGCGTTGGTGCGGGATGAGTCCGTTGATACGGGACGGGGGGAGGACACGGTAGTGGGTCGCTTCCTTAGTGTTTAGGCGTAGTGCCGAGCGAATTGTTCCCTTACAGTGTATAAAGGTACTTTCGACTTGAACACTATTGAAACGAAAAAATTTTGAAGATGACGGAAAAATCTCAACATGAAGAAATCTTTCACAGCACCCATCCAGCGGTAGGTGCTATTCTCTAACCACCGCCGCCCGGTGAAACTCACCTACGGCACGTCTGGAAGGACCACCCCTGAAAACCATTGAAGATGAAGTCAAGGAAAGCGAGACCAGCCGCTTTCACCGCTGGCTCGAAGCCCGCAAGGAGCGCATGCACGCGCATCCGGTCATGCGTCATCTCTACAAGCCCCTCGTCATCGGCGTGGGCGCCTTCTGCTTTATCGCCGGACTGATTATGCTCGTCACCCCCGGCCCCGGCTGGTTGTTCATCTTCATCGGCCTGGGCATTTGGGGTACCGAATTCACCTGGGCACGCCGCGCCAATGTCTTCATGAAGCACGTGGTGCTCACCGCCTGGTACCGCTACCGCGCCTGGCGACAGCAACGCAAGGAACGCAAAGCCGCACGCAAGGCAGAACGCAAAGCCGCCGCCGCAAACCAGCGCTAACCCGGCCAGCGCTAAACCAGCTCGCGCTAAGCCCACACGCGCTATACGCAGGCACAAAAAGCCCTCGCCCCCATCCGAAAAGAATGGTAGCGAGGGCTTTCTTATAGCTTGTCAGTGAGCCTTAGAGCTTGCCAACAGCAATCTGCAGCATGCGGCGAATCGGCTCAGCAGCACCCCAGAGCAGCTGGTCACCCACAGTGAACGCGCTAATGTACTCGGGGCCCATCGCGAGCTTACGCACGCGACCAACCGGAATTTCCAGAGAACCGGAAGCAGCCACGGGGGTCAGCTGCTCCATGGAAGCCTCACGCTCGTTCGGCACGAAGCGAACCCAGGGGTTGTCCTCAGCGATGATGCGCTCGATCTCCTCGATCGGCAGATCCTTCTTGAGCTTGATGGTCAGCGCCTGAGAGTGCGAGCGCATCGCGGCGATGCGGACGCACAGACCGTCCATGGTGATCTTGTCATCTTCGGAGCGGCCCAGGATCTTGTTGGTCTCAACCTCAGCCTTCCACTCTTCGCGGGACTGACCGTTACCCAGATCCGAGTCGATCCAGGGAATCAGGGAGCCGGCGAGCGGCACACCGAACTGGGAAGAATCCAGCTCACCGGAGCGCTGCTTAGCAAGGATCTTGCGGTCGATGTCCAGAATTGCGGATGCGGGGTCGTTCAGTTCCTCGGAGACCTCGTTGCCCAGGTCGCGGAACTGTGCGAGCACCTCGCGCATGTGGCGGGCACCGCCGCCGGACGCTGCCTGGTAGGTCATGGAGGTAGCCCACTCAACCAGGTCATTCTTGAAGAGGCCGCCCAGGCCCATCAGCAGGCAGGAGACGGTGCAGTTACCGCCGACGAAGTCCTTCACGCCAGATGCCAGGCCGCGGTCGATGACGTCGCGGTTAATGGGGTCCAGCACGATGATGGAGTCATCGTTCATGCGCAGGGTGGAAGCGGCATCAATCCACAGGCCGTCCCAGCCGGCTGCACGCAGCTTCGGGTGCACAGCCTCGGTGTAGCCACCGCCCTGAGCGGTCACAATAATCGAGTGCTTACGCAGCTCATCAATGTCGTATGCGTCCTTCAGTTCGGACGGTTCAATTACGCCGTCGAAGGTGGGCGCAGCGCCACCAACATTAGAGGTAGTGAAGAAGACGGGGGTAATGCCCTCGAAGTCGCCTTCCTCAACCATGCGCTTCATGAGGACCGAGCCCACCATACCGCGCCAGCCAACAAAACCTACAGAGTCACCGGGATTAAAGTTCATGGTTCCCAGTGTACTCTCAGGCTGGCGGGTGCGGACTAACACCGTACAAAAAATTTGATATTCGGAACGGGACATTCCGCGCAGGCGCTAGGCTTGGTATCCGACTCGGCACCAGGTACTGTATCGGGGCGCGTTAAAGCGTTCAAGCCCGCGGTACTCCGGGCGGAGTAGCCGCAGGCTTGAGTCGCTCGTCTGAGCTTGTTTGTCAGAGGTTGTTTGCTAGAGCTGACGGTCTATGGAGACGTTCTTAGGAGAGACGTTCCAGACGCTGGAACGAGAAGTACATGGGGTTCTTCGTGCCCGACTCATCGAGCAGGTAACCCTTCTCGCTATTCTCCCAGGCGCTCTCGGAGGTGACCCGCCAGCACCCGTTCGGGGAGCTGACCTCGCAGTTACCCGCAGAATTTGCAAGCTGCAGTTCGGGCGCTCGCGTATCGCCGGTAATCTCGTTACCTTCCTGGCAGTAGAAGAGGGTCCGCTCCACCGTCTTCACCCGGCCGAAGACGGGCAGGTCGGTGCGGGAGAGTGCCTCCGCGTAGACGGAGCCGCCACCAATAATCCAAGCATCAACCGCGGCGGTATCTGCCGGGGTAGCTTCGACCGGCGCGCCTGCAACGTCACGAGCCGCGTACAGCGCCGCATCCAGCGAGGGAACCCACAGCGCACCGTCGCGTTCTTCCGCCTCGGTGACCGAACGGCTAATCACAATATTCGTACGGCCCGGCAGGGGACGAAAACGCGGCGGGATCGACTCCCAGGTGCGGCGACCCATAATCACCGGAGCACCCAGCGTCACCTTCTTGAAGTGCGCCAAATCCTCCGGAGCGTACCAGGGCATATCCCCGTCACGGCCGATAATACCGGCATCAGTTTGTGTCCAAATAGCGCCCAAACGATACATCATGCCTCCTCGTTACCTGCAGTTAGACCGCAATCGGGGCGGCAATACCGGGGTGGTGCTTGTAATCCACCAGCTCAAAGTCTTCATACTCGTAATCGAAAATAGAAGGCTTCTTCGTCTTAATAACCAACTTCGGGTACGGGTACGGTTCGCGCGGCGGGTAGGGGTTACCCTCCGGGTCGGTGCCGTAGCCCAGCTGCTTCTTCACCTGCTCCAGGTGGTTCGAGTAGATGTGGCAGTCGCCGCCGGTCCACACGAACTCGCCCGGCTCCATACCGACCTCCTGCGCAATCAGGTAGGTCAGCAGAGCGTACGAGGCGATGTTGAAGGGCACGCCCAGGAACATGTCCGCGCTACGCTGGTACAGCTGGCAGGACAGCTCCTTCACACCGTCCGGGCGCTCGTGCACGTAGAACTGGAAGAGTGCGTGGCAGGGCGGAAGCGCCATGTTGTCCACCTCGGCAGGGTTCCACGCCGAAACAATATGGCGGCGCGAGCTCGGGTTATTCTTCAACGAATCAATAACCTTCGCAATCTGGTCAATCGTGCCACCATCGGGGGTCGGCCACGAACGCCACTGCACGCCGTACACCGGGCCCAAATCGCCGTTCTCATCAGCCCACTCATCCCAAATGGTCACGCCGCGCTCCTGCAACCAACGCACATTCGAGGAACCGCGCAAGAACCACAGCAGCTCAATGGCAATAGACTTGAAGTGCACGCGCTTGGTGGTAATCAGCGGGAACGACTCACGCAGGTCAAAACGCATCTGACGGCCAAACACGCCGAAAGTGCCGGTGCCGGTACGGTCGGAACGCTGCGCATCCGCCGCGATGGCGTCCTTGTTCTCCTCGAGGATTTCGCGCAGAAGATCTTCATAGGGAGTGGGGATTGCGTGAGTCATAAGAAAAACCTTGAATCCTGTCAGTAGACGTGAGAGACGGTCACAAATCAACCGCCCCTCTATTGTAAAACCCCCGAATGGGCGCGGGTAGAGCAAACGCGCTGAGTATAAAGCCCAGCGCGCTCGCCGTTAGAAGATCAAAGTATATGGATGCTAGTCCAGAGCCGCGCGTACTCGCTCCACCGAGACAATACGCGGGTTATCGCCCTCGGTCACCTGCAGAACCAGGGCGTCGCCGGGCTCCAGGTACGGGTCCTCAGTCGGAAGAACCTCCGCGGAACCCTCAAACAGGTAATCACGCAGAACATCCATCACCTGGGGCAGCACCGGGCGGTGAGTGCACAGCAACGAGGAAGAATCCTTATCGAACAGTGACGCCACGGTGCGGGCAGTACGTGCCGGGTGACGCTGAGCGCCAGCCTCCGACAGGGACTTCTTCTCCTTCACAGACACACCGTAATCCACCGAGTACGGGGTCACGGTCTGAACGCAACGCAGCCACGGGGAAGAAATAATACGGCTCGGAGCCCACGCCGCAAAGAGACGGCTAGAAGCCAGCGCCTGACGCTTGCCGGTAGCCGCAAGCGGGCGGTCATCCTCAGCGGCAGCCCAGTTCGAACGCGGCTTCGCCTTCGCGTGGCGGGCAATGAGAATCGGGCGGGTACGCAACGCATCCGCCTCAGCCAGAGCCTCCAGGGACTCCAGGGGTGCCAGGTCGTCCTCGTTGGTCAGCAGGGCGCGAGCAACCTCGGTGGATACCCAGCGCAGCTCATCCACTTCACCCTCATCCGCCAGGGCACGGGCGCCCTCGGGAAGCTCAGCAGACCAGTAGAAAACATCCTTCGGACGGCCACCCACCGGATAGGAAGTCACCGCCAGGGGCACACCCAGAACAACCTGCAGACTGACCTCTTCGCGAATCTCACGGATAGCGGTCTCAGCCAGGGACTCGCCCGGATCCTGCTTGCCCTTAGGCCAGGACCAGTCGTCATAGCGGGGGCGGTGAATGATCAGGACCTCAAGCGCACCATCGCGCATGCGCCAAATCAGTGCGCCAGAAGCAACAATATCCGCAGTGTTCGCGGGGGCTCGGTCAATGCTGTTGACCGCGTCAAAACGTCGTGCCGAGTAGTAGATGGAGGGGGAATCCAGCGGTGCCATATCTCTCTCTGAACCTCTTCGCTAGGCTTGCGCACAATGCCAGAGGGCACCATGCTCCGCGTCTAATTGTAGGTGAGAGAGCGGTCAAGTTGTAATCTCAACGTAACCTGTTGTTCACTTTTGCGCTAAGTGCACTAGTCCACCGCACGTTTTTGCACGACACGCGGAAAACCCCGCCTGCCCCACGCTATAAAGCGTGAGAACAGACGGGGTTCACAACCAGAAATCACTGGCAGATCAGAGGAAAGTCCTTAGACCTTATCCACCACGTTCTTACGGGAACGCGAGCTCAGGTAGTACGACTGCACGTCCTGCAGCGGGTTGCCCTGATCGTCGGTGTCGTGGCGGGTCCAGTTGCCCTCAGAATCCAGGTGCCAGGTACGCGAAGAATCACTCATGTAGATGGTGAACATGTCACGCAGGTACTTCACATGGCGCGGATCCTTCACCGGTACTAGAGCCTCAATGCGGCGGTCCAGGTTGCGGTGCATCATATCGGCAGAACCAATGTAAACAATCGAATCGCCACCATTCTCAAACGCAAACACACGCGAATGCTCCAAGAAACGGCCCAGCACCGAACGGACGCGAATATTCTCGCTCAGACCCTTAACACCCGGGCGCAGAGCGCAAATACCGCGAACCACCACATCCACCGGCACACCAGCCTGCGAAGCGCGGTACAGCGAATCGATGACGGCCTCATCCACCATGGAGTTGCACTTAATCTGAATCTTCGCCGGACGACCAGCCTTGTGGTTCTCAATCTCCTGGTCAATGCACTCAATCAGGCCGCTACGCAGAGTACGCGGCGCTACCAGCAACGACTGGTAGTTGGTCTTCGGCGCGTAACCGGACAGCTGGTTGAACAGGCGGGAGACATCCTCACAAATCTGCTCATCGCAGGTGATGATGCCCAAATCCTCGTAGAAACGAGCCGTCGACGGGTGGTAGTTACCGGTACCAATATGAGCGTAACGGCGCAGGTGGTTACCCTCACGGCGCACCACCAGCGACAGCTTGCAGTGAGTCTTCAGACCCACGATGCCGTACACCACGTGCACGCCGGCGCGCTCCAGCTTACGAGCCCACGAGATGTTGGCTTCCTCATCAAAGCGAGCCTTAATCTCCACCAGCGCCACAACCTGCTTGCCAGCCTCAGCCGCCTCAATCAGCGCATCCACAATGGGGGAGTCACCACTGGTGCGGTACAGGGTCTGCTTAATCGCCTGAACACGCGGGTCAGCGGCAGCCTGCGCCAAGAACGCCTGCACACTGGTCGCAAACGAATCGTACGGGTGGTGCAGCAGTACGTCGTGGTCGCGGGCGGCAGCGAACACATCCGCAGCCTTCGCGGTCTCGGTGGCGTTGAGCCAACGGGAAGTGTGCGCAATGTGCTTGGGGTAGTGCAGCGCCGGACGGTTCGCACGAATAATCGCACTCATACCGCGCAAATCCAGCGGGGCCGGCAGACGGTACACCTCAGACTCGTTGATGTTCAGCTCAGAAATCAGCAGATCCAGGATGGTCGGGTTGATGGTGTCCTCAACCTCCAGACGGACCGGAGGACCGAAACGACGGCGCAGAAGCTCCTTCTCCAGAGCCTTCAGCAGGTTCTCTGCGTCGTCCTCTTCCACCTCAAGATCCTCGTTACGGGTCACGCGGAAGACATGGTGCTCCACAACATCCATGCCCGGGAAGAGGGTGTCCAGGTGCTCAGCAATGATGTCTTCGAGCGCAATGTAGCGGCTCTCGCGGCCCGCAGTGTTGGCGGCGCGGGAACCATCCACAGAGACCATACGGTCCAGCTGATCGGGCACCTTCACACGAGCGAACAGCTCCTTGCCGGTCTGCGGGTTACGCACCAGCACCGCAAGGTTCAGCGACAGACCCGAAATGTACGGGAAGGGGTGCGCCGGGTCAACAGCCAGAGGGGTCAGAATCGGGAAGATATCCTGCATGAACTCCTGGCGCAGACGCTGCTTAGCGTCCGCATCCAGGTCGTTCCAACCCACAATGCGGATGTTCTGCTCCTCCAGAGCCGGAAGAACCTGGTTGTGGAACACATCAGCGTGGCGAGTCTGCAACTGGTGCGCGCGCTCAGCAATCTCTTCCATCTGCTCCTCGGGGCTCAGACCTGCTGCCGAAGGCACCGCCAGACCGGTCGCAATGCGGCGCTTCAGACCCGCCACGCGCACCATGAAGAACTCATCCAGGTTAGACGCCACAATCGACAGGAAGTTCAGACGCTCCAGCAGGAACAGGTTCGGGTCCTCCGCCAGCTCCAGCACGCGGGTGTTGAAGTCCAGCCAGCTGCTCTCACGGTCGAAGAAACGCTCCGGGCCGAACTCCTCTTCCAGACTGAAGTAGGAGCGCTTCTCGCCCTTCTCAATACGGTCGCCGCGAGACTCGGCACGCTCAATCTTCGAAATATCGTGGCCGATATGAATGACACCGGTCATGGGTGCCGGCTCAGACGGCTTAGGCTTAGGCGCCTTATTCAGGCCATTGGGGGCGGGTACCATACTGTACTTGCCTTTCTGATCGGGGATAAGTCGTGAAGAAGCACGCCAACTGTGGCGCACCAAAAACTAGGCGGCAGGCGCGTCCTGCTGGGCGGGGGCGTACATGCGGTCAACCGTCGCCACACCGAAACCCAACGAAGTGTAGAGGGAATATGCGGTGGTGTTATCGGCGTCCACGTACAGGTCGATGGCGCGCAGCGGCTCGCCGTTCTCGTCCTCAGCGCATGCCAGGTATGCCAGCGCGCGCAGGGTGAGGGTTCGGCCCAGGCCGCCTCCCTGAGCCTGCGGGTTCACACCCACCACATAGATCTCGCCGGAGGGGGACAGCTCGCCCTGCTCCTGACCGGTCGGAATCTTCGTCCAGGTGAATGCCGCAATGGCGGAGTCATCATCCACCTCGGAGGCGATGAAGAAACCCTCGGGACGGAACCAGGGGGAGCCGGTGCGCTCGCGCAAATCGGCAAGGGTGAGCTTGCCCTGCTCCGGGTGGTGCGCAAACGCTGCGGCATTCACGCGCAGCCAGGGGAACTCGTCCGCGCCGGTGAAGGTGCGCATCCGCAGGTTCTCCGGCAGAGTGCGCGCGTCGGAGCGTTCCACGAGCTCTTCGCGGGTCTGAGCGTCCAAAGGCAGAACCATCTTGTACAGCACGCGCACCGGCTCGAAGCCGTGCAGGGTAGCGAACGCGTGGGCGGGGCTTTCAATGCCGGTGTCGGTAGCGCTGCCGTGAACCCAGAGTCGGTATCGTACAGCGTCTTCACCCAGCTGTCGGACGGCGTGGTCGAAGAATGCGCTGCCGGCGCCTCGTCCGCGGTATTCGGGGGCGACGGCTGCCTCAATTACGCCGGTATCTTCGTCGTCTGCCGGGGTGAGCGCCACGAAGACGGCGGCGAGGGTGCCGTCGTCCTCGGCAACAAAGAAACGCGGAGGGGTGAGGGTGCTTTCGCGCAATGCCTTGCTCAACTCAACGCGGGTCTGCTCAGAGAACGCCGAGACGCCGTCATGGCGGGCAACCTTCTGCGCAAAGGAATCGAATCGTTCCAGCAGCTCTTCGGTGAGATGCGGTTCCGCGTAGACAAGGGAGCTTTCAGCGGGCAGGGTGGAGGGATTGGGTGTCTGACTGTGTACCATCATCGCCTTCTTTCGTAGCCTTCTGATTCAACTCTACCGGGGATAGTTGCTCTTTGAAGAGTTTGTTCTTCGTCCTGGGCGAATATGACAAGAACCGGAACATTTACACATTCTGGTACTCGGCTCAGCGGAGAGGCTACTTTATAACGGGTACACCAAAACAGGGGTTGGAGCCCCAAAATTTAGCGGGTGCTGTTGAAGGAATAGCCCACGTTACGCACGGTCGAAATCATCTGCTCGTATTCGGTGCCGAGCTTGGAACGCAGACGACGCACGTGCACGTCCACGGTGCGGGTGCCGCCGTAGTAGGAGTCGTAACCCCACACCTCGGAGAGCAGCTGGGCTCGGGAGAAGACGCGTCCGGGGTGCTGAGCCATGAACTTGAGCAGTTCAAACTCTTTGAAGGTCAGATTCAGAGCGGTGCCGGAGAGGTGCGCCGAGTACGCCTGGGTGTCAATGACGAGGTTGCCCGCACGCACGATGCGCTCTTCGGAGTTCTCTTCTTCTGCGGCTGCGTCGCTCTTGATGGCGAGGCGCAGGCGCGCATCCATTTCGGAGGGGGACGCCTGGTCAGAAACAATATCGTCAACCTGCCAGGAGGCTGCAACCGCCGCCATACCGCCTTCATTCAGGAGTGCGATGAGCGGCAACTGTACGCCGGCGGCGCGCAATAGCTGGGCGCATTGGCGTGCTTTGACGAGTGCGGTGCGGGCGTCGACCATGAGCAGGTCGAATGTCTCGGTTTCGAGAGCCGTATGGGCGGTGTCGAGGGGGAAAACGTGTACCTTGTGGCTGAGTAGACTCAGCGAAGGAATCATATCCTGCGCGGCGGTATCGCTCAGAAGCGCAATACGGTACACACCCTCTCCTTTCCCGGTAAAATATTAGGCTCTTTCTAGTGTACTCGCCCGGCTGTGATGCAGCTGTGGGAGCCGGCGCAGGCGGGGCGCAAATATCGTATTCCGGACTGTTCATATAGCCTTTTCAACCGATGACTGCGGGGGTTCTGGCATGCTGGCGCGGAACCGGGGTCTTGCCCGGCGCTAGGCGCGTCTTGCACCCGGGAAGCAGCTTGGGTGTCCACTATGTTTCCGCTGTTGATTCTGCGCCCTTTCGGGGTGGGTCTGTGGTAGGTTTAAGGCATGGAAAACAATCTTATTGCTCTTGAAGCTCTCTTCATGTCGCTGATGGCTATTATCTCCGTGTGCATCGGTATCGGTGCATTCGCAGTGTTGCGTGGCCTCTTCAGCGGTCAGAAGTAGTCTTCCCCGCACAGAGCAGAAGCATCGCCCACACAGGGCTTTAGGCGGTCGTACGGTTCGTACCGCCTCGCCAATGACGGCGTGAACCCCCACCCGGTCCCCTCCGGTTGGGGGTTTTCTTTATGCTGCCTGCCGTACCGTTTACTCTGCAGACGGCGGCGCTACCCCGTGCCGTGAGCGAACGAACAGGCTACCGTTGTACGCACGGGTACTAAAATGGAAGGTATGGCTATTGAAATCCCTACCAACCTAACCCCTGAACTTGTTCCCTTCGCATGGCTGCTTGGCACCTGGGAAGGCACCGGAACCATGTGGTACGAAGGCCAGGAAAACACCCCCTTCGGCCAGATTATTACTTTTGAGCAGGATGGTCTGCCCTTCATCGAATACCGCGCTGAGTCTTTCCTGCTCGATGACGAGGGTCAGAAGCTGCGCCCCATCACCGTTGAAACCGGTTTCTGGCAGATTGACCGCCCCCTGACCGACGCTGACGGCGGCTTCGGCATTGTCCCCAAGGACGTTGTTCCCGCCTTCGCTGACGCGGCAAGCGTAGAGACTCTCCGCAATGCCGACGACGGATTCTCCCTGCTGGCGACCATTGCGCACCCCGGCGGTATTAGCGAAAACTACGTGGGCATGGTCAAGGGCCCGGTCATTCGCATGCAGACCGGCAACCTGCTACGCGATGATATTTCCCACGACTACGCCGGCTCCGTGCGCCTGTGGGGTCTGGTCAACGGCAACCTCATGTGGGACTGGGAGGTCGCAGACGCCGAGGGTAAGCTGCACAAGCACGCCTCCGCTGAACTGCGCAAGACCTCCTCGATGACCGGTGAATCCCTGGGCACTTCGATGTTCGGTTCCCTGGATGGCGAAGAGCCCACCGGCGAGCCCGGCTCCGAGCCCACCGCCTAATAACTAACTTGTGTCTGCCCCGCCGGTCGGCGGGGCAGACTCTTTGCGTGAAAGGTGCACCTTCCGTGACTGAATCTTCGCTTGAAGCGCCTCAGGCTGAGGCACCCCAGCCCGATGCCGCCCGCCCGGTGAGCCCCCTGCTGAGCCTGCACGGCGCTTTTGCCGCCTCCGGGCTGGATGCCGGCGTCGCCGCACACTACGGCAACCCCATGCTGGAGCAACGCGCCCTCAGCTTCGACCGCTCCGCCAGTGCGGACGAGCCGCTGGTGCTGGTGGACCGCTCCTCCCTGGGCGTGGTGCGCGTTGAGGGGCCGGACCGCCAGACCTGGCTGACGTCCATCGCCTCGCAGATTCTGACCGGCATGACCGCCGGGGAGAGCCGCGAGTTCCTGCTGCTTTCCCCTCAGGGCCGCGTGGAGTACGCACCCTCCGCAATTGAAGACGGCGAGGCGCTCTGGCTGATCGTTGAGGGCTACCAGGCTCAGCCGCTGACCGATTACCTAAACCGCATGAAGTTCATGATGCGCGTTGAGGTGCAGAACCTCAGTGACGAGTATGCGGTACTGGAGAGCGCCCGCAACCCGATCCTGCAGGACGGTTCGGTACATCCTGCGCTCGCTGAGGGTAAGCCGCTGGTGTGGGAGGACCCTTGGCACACTCCGGCACCGGGTAGCTACCGCTACGATGAGGCGGGCGATGCTCACCCGGGTGCGGACTACGTGCGTTTCTTGAGCATTGTGCCGCGCTCTGTTCTGCCCGCCCTAGCTGAGTCTTCGGACGCGCGTTTTGCGGGGCTGTGGGCTGCGGAGGCTCTGCGTATTGAGGCATGGCGCCCGCGCTACGGTACCGAGGCGGACGATAAGACGATCCCCCAGGAGCTGGATTACACCCGTACGGCGGTGCATTTTGATAAGGGCTGCTACAAGGGGCAGGAGACGGTGGCTCGCGTGCATAACCTGGGTCGCCCGCCGCGCCGCCTGGTGTTCTTGGATATTGACGGTTCGGAGCACACCCTGCCGGCGGCAGGTAGCGAGCTGTTTGTGGAGGGTAAGTCACGCCCGGTCGGTCGTATTACCTCGGTGGCGCTACATTATGAGGCGGGCCCGATTGCTCTGGCTGTGATTAAGCGCGGCGTTGACCCGCAGGCGCCTTTGCGTGCGGTTGATGGCGGCGATTTCCTGCCCGATGGTTCGCCGGCGCCGGCGACCGAGTACGCGGTGGCTCAGACGACGGTGGTTTCGCCGGAGTCCGGTGAGGTGGCGCGTCGTTCTTTGGCGGGTCAGGACTTCCTGAAGCGCTAGGCGCTCCCCGACCCAAAACCGCCTGAACTAGAACCCATCCCAACTAGAACCGCGGAGGCGGACACCCGTTGCGAGTGCCCGCCTCCGCGGTTCTAGTATGAGTGCTCAGCGAGCTTGCTGAGCTTGCGGGGTTTAGCGGCCGAAGAGGACGGCTGCTTCTTCCCAACGTTCCTGAGGTACGGACTTCAGGCCGTCCAGTGCCTCTTCGAGGGGTACGTACTTGATCTCGGTGCCCTGCACAGAGACCATCTTGCCCCACTGCTTCTGAGCGACCATGTCGACTGCACCCATGCCCAGGCGGGTTGCGAGCACGCGGTCGTAGCCGGTGGGCGCGCCACCGCGCTGGATGTGGCCCAGGATGGTGTTACGGGTCTCGACGCCGGTCATCTTCTCGATCTCGTGGGTGATGTACTCACCGATACCACCGAGGCGGGGACGACCGTCCTTTTCGGTACCCTTGTTTGCCATGACGTCGTCGAAGCCTTCGGGGATGAAGCCTTCAGCAACGACAACTAGGGGAGAGCGGCCGCGGTCGTGTACTTCCTTGACCCATTCAGCAACCTGCTCCATGGAGACCTTGACCTCGGGGATCAGGATTGCGTGTGCGCCTGCAGCCATGCCGGAGTGCAGTGCGATCCAACCGACGTGGCGGCCCATGACCTCGGCAACCATGCAGCGGTGGTGCGACTCACCGGTGGTGCGGATGCGGTCCATTGCCTCGGTTGCGATGGACACAGCGGTGTCGAAACCGAAGGTGTAGTCGGTTGCGCGCAGGTCGTTGTCAATGGTCTTGGGGACACCGATGACGGGCAGGCCTGCGTCTGCCAGACGCTTTGCGCCTGCGAGGGTGCCTTCACCGCCGATAGCAACGATTGCGTCGATGCCGTGGCGTTCCATCATAATTTCGATGTTTTCGGGGCCACCGTTGGGGCCGTCGAAGGGGTTGGTGCGGGAGGTACCGATGATGGTGCCGCCCTGGGCTGCCAGGCCGCGGACCTTCTGACGGGGCAGGTCCATGTAGTCGCCTTCAACGACGCCGCGCCAGCCATCACGGAAGCCGACGAACTCGTAGCCGTACTTCTTGACGCCGTTGAGGACAGCGCCGCGGATGACAGCGTTCAGGCCGGGGCAGTCGCCGCCGGAAGTAAGCAGACCGATCTTCATGGTTGGCTCCTAATGTCTGCGCGTTTTAGGTGTTGTGCGCGCGTGTATATAACTATGACCTCCACGAATTCGGCACGCGAATGTTCGCCGGTCGGGAGGTCGTTCTCTTGGTCTCTATTTTAGCGATGTTTGGGTTGTGTGGGTAGTGGTGGAAAGCCGTGGGAACGCCCGTTTCGGTGCTGAAAAGTTCAGGTTTTTAGTACCTGTATGTTTGGGTTTGAAACACAAATAGCCGCCCTTTCCCACCTATGGCACCGAAGAGGCGAATGAGGCTTCCTCACATCTGTAAAGATGCGGGAAGCCTCATTCGTTTTAAAAATATTTTTAAATATTTGTGGGATTCTCCGTTCTTAGGACAAAAAACGGTCAATAGTCCTGTGATTGATCGTTTCGCACCGGTTTATCCCACGTCTGAACCGCTTCCCACGGGGTGAGTTGCAGGTTCAGCAGGCGCGCTCAGAGGGAGACGGAACTAGTCGTGTGCCTGACCGAGGAACTTCTGCAGGCGTGCCAGACCCTCCGCCAGGTCCTCGTCGCTCAGGGCGTAGGAGAGGCGCAGGTAGCCACTGGGGCCGAATGCCTCGCCGGGAACTACGGCGACCTCAGCCTTTTCGAGGATGAGCTCAGCCAGCTCTGCGGTGGTCTGCGGGCGTACGCCCTCAATTTCCTTGCCGAGCAGTTCGCGTACGTCCGGGTAGGCGTAGAACGCACCGGTGGGTACGGGGCAGTGCACGCCTTCAATAGCGTTCAGGCCATCTACGATGGTGCGGCGGCGGCGGTCGAAGGCTGCGTGCATGATTTCCACGTCGTCCTGCGGGCCGGTCAGGGCGGCAAGGGCTGCGCGCTGTGCGATGTTGTTGACGTTGGAGGTCATGTGGGACTGCAGGTTGGAAGCTGCGGCGATGACGTCGCGCGGGCCAATCATCCAGCCCACACGCCAACCGGTCATGGCGTAGGTCTTTGCCACACCGTTGAGGATGACGCACAGGTCAGCGAGTTCGGGCACCGCCTTCAGAATGGAGACAGCCTGAACACCGTCATAGGTGAGGTGCTCGTAGATTTCGTCGGTCAGAACGAAAATACCCTTGGACAGAGCCCATTCGCCGATGGCGCGGGTTTCCTCTTCGGTGTAGACGGCACCGGTCGGGTTGGAGGGGGAGACGAAGATGAGCGCCTTGGTGGCGGGGGTGTAGGCTGCTTCGAGCTGCTCGACGGTGACCTTGTAGTGCTGGTCGCTACCGGCGAACACCTCGATGGGGTTGCCGCCGGCCAGGCGGATGCACTCGGGGTAGGTGGTCCAGTAGGGTGCGGGCAACAGGACGTCGTCGCCTTCGCCAATGACGGTTGCGAATGCCTGATAGACCGCCTGCTTGCCGCCGTTGGTGACGACAACCTGGGAGGGGTCAATCTCTACGCCGGAGTCGCGCAGGGTCTTTTCCGCGATTGCCTTCTTCAGCTCGGGAAGACCGGAGGCGGGGGAGTAGCGGAAGTTCTTGGGGTCGTTGAGCGCTTCGCGTGCGGCGTCCACAATGTGCGCGGGGGTGGGGAAGTCCGGTTCGCCTGCGCCGAAACCGATGACGGGGCGTCCCTGAGCCTTGAGTGCTTTTGCCTTTGCGTCGACGGCAAGGGTTGCGGAGGGTGCGATGGCACCGATGCGGCTTGAAATACGCGCCATGGGGCTCTCTTCTCTTTCTTCTTGTGCGCTGCCGGCGTGAAGTCGACAAGGAAATAGGTGATGGGAATGCGCGTGTGGGACCAATCCGCGCGTGATGGGCGCGGGTGTGTGCGGCGTTCCTTGTAATAGGATACGGTCCACTAGTAGCGATACGGAACCCTTCGTCAAGGTATCTCAAGAGGTTTTTCGAAAAATATTACATTTTGAAGTTGCATCGGCCCCGAAAGATGGTTTACAGTTAGTTCTGCACCCGCAAGGGTGTAATTGTTTGCCCCTCTAAAGCCCACGGCTTGCGAGGCAATAGAGGAGTGAACGAGTGAGAAGCAACTCTCACACCTGAAGTGAAAACTTCAAAGGGTGGTGGCTCAATTGGTAGAGCAGCGGTCTCCAAAACCGCAGGTTGCAGGTTCGAGTCCTGTCCGCCCTGCTTTTATTGCCTCAATAAATAATTTGTACGCCCGCACTCCGGGCGTACTTTTTTAGACTCAGAAAGGGGCAGAAGAAATGGCATCGTCTGCTACCGCCGAGAAGGCTGTTCAGCCCGGCGCATCGTCGAAGAACGATAAGAAGCTCGGTTTCTTCGGCCGTATTTTTGCATTCCTCCGTGAAGTTTTTGCGGAGTTGAAGAAGGTTACTACTCCCACCGGACGTGAACTGGTTGGTTACTTCTTCGGAGTTCTGTTCTTCGTCGTGGTGATGCTCCTTCTTATTTCTGGTCTGGATTATCTTTTCGGCCAGGGAGCATTCTGGATTTTCGGTAACGGAACGATTCAGCGTAACTAGTACTGGTTGCATCCTTATCTGGGGTGCCCCATCAGTGATTTCCCTCAGCGCATTGGCGAGTGGAAGTCCCCTCTAGATGATTAACGATAGAAAGTAGGAGCGACGTGTCCGAGCAGGAACTGGTATCCGAGATTGAAGAGGTCGAGGTAGCCGCTGCTGAGGCTACTGAGGAGTCTGCAGCTATTGAGCAGCAGGCTGAGGAAGCTACCGAGGCTGTCGAGGTGGCTGAAGCAGCTGCTGAGGCTGCTGAGGAAGTCGACGCTCTGGAAGAATTCAAGTCCAAGCTGCGCCGTCAGATGGGCGACTGGTACGTGGTTCACACCTACTCCGGCTACGAGAACAAGGTGAAGACCGGTATCGAGACCCGTATCCAGAACCTGGAAGCTGAAGATGAGATCTTCGAGGTTCAGGTTCCCATGGAGACCGTGGTTGAGTTCAAGAACACCGTGAAGAAGACCATCCGCCGCGTGCGTGTTCCCGGTTACGTTCTGGTTCGTATGGAACTGACCGACCACTCGTGGGGCGTTGTCCGCCACACCCCCGGTGTGACTGGCTTCGTGGGTCAGGATGCGTACAACCCGGTCCCGCTGCGCATGGACGAGGTCTTTGACATGCTCCTGCCGGTCTTCGAAGAGCAGCAGCAGAGCCAGGGCCTGCCCGTTTCCAAGCCCGTTATCGAGTCCGACTACACTGTGGGCGAGAACGTCCGCGTGAAGTCCGGTGCTTTCGAGGGCATGGACGCTACCGTTTCGGAGATCAAGGGCGAGTCCCAGCAGATTGTCGTGATGATTTCCGTCTTCGGCCGCGATACCCCGGTGACCTTGAGCTTCACCGAGATCGAAAAGATTTAACGCTTTTAGCGTGTGAATATGAGCCTCGCACTTCGGTGCGGGGCTCATATTTTGTGTCGGCTGTATAACCAACGGTGGCTGTGCGGGTGGGGTTTACTCTTTCTGCTAGCTGGCGCTGGATTAAGTCGCTGATTAACGCTAGAATGTTGGTTTGTGTATGCGCATGTCACGCTTTCATGCGGATACACGGGTGACCGCGCCACGGTCACCGTCTTGCCGGCGTACGCTCCTGTGCGTCGGTTCCCAGCTAAGAAAAGGACCCTACATTGGCTCCCAAGAAGAAGGTCACTGGCCTCATCAAGCTGCAGATCCAGGCAGGCGCCGCTAACCCGGCTCCCCCCGTCGGCCCCGCACTGGGTTCGCACGGTGTGAACATCATGGAGTTCTGCAAGGCATACAACGCTGCAACCGAGTCGCAGCGCGGTAACATCATCCCCGTTGAGATTACCGTCTACGAGGATCGCTCCTTCACCTTCATCACCAAGACTCCTCCGGCTTCCCAGCTGATCAAGAAGGCTGCTGGCGTTGCTAAGGGCTCCGCTGTTCCTCACACCACCAAGGTTGGTTCGCTGACCGAGGCTCAGGTGCGCGAAATCGCTGAGACCAAGATGCCCGACCTGAACGCAAACGACCTGGATGCTGCTTCCAAGATCATCGCAGGTACCGCTCGTTCCATGGGTATCACCGTCGAGTAATTTCGGTTCGCCGAATAGCCGAGTAATCGGCACCGTAGATTTTTCTACACAGAACTTGTAAATGCCCGTCATATGGACGGGATGTGGCAGAGCCGAGCGCGGCTCACGAGACCACAACTGCATAAGGAGAAAAGCAGATGGCAAAGCGCAGCAAGGCGTACAAGGCAGCTGTAGCCAAGATTGAAGAGGGTAAGCTCTACACCCCCGCTGAGGCAGTTGCCCTGGCGAAGGAAACCTCTTCCACCAAGACCGACGCAACCGTTGAGGTTGCAATGCGTCTGTCCGTTGACCCCCGTAAGGCAGACCAGATGGTTCGCGGTACCGTGAACCTGCCCCACGGCACCGGTAAGACCGCTCGCGTGGTCGTTATCGCAGCAGGCCCCAAGGCTGCTGAGGCTGAGGCAGCTGGCGCTGACTACGTTGGTTCCGACGAGCTGATCGCAAAGATCGCTGGCGGCTGGACTGACTTCGACGCAGCGGTTGCAACCCCCGACATGATGGGCAAGGTCGGCCGCCTGGGTAAGATCCTGGGTCCCCGTAACCTGATGCCGAACCCCAAGACCGGTACCGTGACCATGGATGTTGCAAAGGCTGTTGCAGACATCAAGGGCGGTAAGATCGACTTCCGCGTTGACCGTAACTCCAACCTGCACTTCATCATCGGTAAGGCTTCCTTCACCGCTGAGCAGCTCGAGGAGAACTTCCAGGCAGCTCTGGAAGAGGTTAACCGTCTGAAGCCCTCTTCGGCTAAGGGTCGTTACATCTCCAAGGCAACCGTTGCTACCACCTTCGGCCCCGGCATCCCCGTTGATCCGGCTGCCGTTGCTGCCTAAGGTATGCACCTGTAGCTTCTAGCATTTAGCTAGTAGTCGCCCCCGACGTTTAGGCGTCGGGGGCGACTTTTTTGTGCATGATTTTGTCTGTGTGAAGATTCAAAACACAGCGTGAAGATTCAAGACATGCATGACCGGGGCCAGTTAAAGTACGTCACGGACTTCCAGCTTGTATAGGCTTAAAACATAGAATGATTTTCTGGTCCCTATGGTGTTGCCCATGCCCCGGCACCGTCGAAACACATATTGGGGCTGCGTGTCCCCATCCTGCCCTACAACTATGAGAGGTAAAACCTAATGCCTTCTTCCCTTCAGAGCGAGCAGAGCGCCCGTCGCGGTCTCAGCGTGCCGGTCAATTATTTTGCGGTGGCGCTGGGCACCGGTGCTTTGGGGGCTGCCTGGCGTACCGCTGCGTCGAAGGGAATGGCACCTGATTGGGTGGGGGAAAGCATCCTGGCTTTTAACGCTGTGGTGTGGCTGCTCCTTGTGGGGTTTTTGGTTCATTCGGTGGTGAAGTACCGTGCGTGGGTGCGTAGTTTTTGGGAGCATCCGGCGCGTACCTGCTTCTTTTCGCTGATTCCGGCGACGACGGCGCAGGTGGGTGCGGCTCTCTACCTGTATGCTAAGGTTCCGTCTCTGACTCTGGTGGTGCTGGGAGCTGTAGGTCAGTTGTATTTCGCGTCTCATCGTATTGCCGGTACGTGGCGTGGTGGGTATGCGCCTGAGGCTGCCTCGCCGGTGCTGTATCTGCCGACTGTGGCGACAAATTTTGCGACCGCTACGGCGATGGGTTTTGTTGGATGGCACGACATGGCGATGCTCTTCTTCGGTGCGGGCCTGATTTCGTGGTTCAGTGTCGAGGCCGCGATTCTGAGCCGCCTGCGCACCCTGGCCCCGCTACCTCAGGGGGAGCGCGGCATTATTGGTATCCAGATGGCGCCGCCTTTTGTGGGTGGTAACGCGTACCTAGCGGCTAATGGCGGCACGGTGGACTGGTTCTTCCTGGTGCTGACCGGTTATGGCATTCTGCAGCTGTTCTTCTTGATGCGTTTGCTCCCGTGGACTCTTGAGGGTGGTTTCTCGATGAGCATGTGGGGTTTCTCGTTCGGTATGGCTTCCATGGCGGCGAGCGGTATTCGCTTGACGGCAGCTGGCTCGCTGGGGTTGGTGGGTTCTGCGCTAACGGTGGCGGGTACGGCTTTCCTCATCTTCCTGTGGGTGGGTACGCTGCATCTGGCGTTGAAGGGGCGTTTGCTGGTACGACCGAGCTAGGGTGCTCACATGAGACTCTGGTGCGAGGCTCGCGCGTTGTTTTATGACGGTGCTTATCTTCTGCACCCGTGCCGGGCACAAGTTTCGGCGATAATGGGGGAATGACTTCTGCATCCTATTCTTCTGCCGCGGCGGAGCCTTTTGAAGGCCTGCGTATTCGAGGTGTCGCTAAGACCTTTGGCACCGATACGACGGTTCTGAATGAGATTGACCTGGATGTGCACCCTGGCGAGTTGATTTCTCTGGTTGGTTCTTCGGGTACGGGTAAGTCGACTCTGTTGCGTATTATTGCCGGCCTGGAGGAGCCGAGCGCCGGTCGGGTGACCTACGCTGGTCAGCCTCTGGAGCGCGGCTCGGTGGGTGTGGTTTTTCAGCGCCCTATTCTGTACCCGCACCTGAGCGTGAAGGACAATATTCTGTTTCCGACCCGGCTGGGTGCGTTCGCCGGTCAGGTTGATATGGACTACTACCGTGAGCTGCTGGAGGCTTTGAAGCTTGAGGGGCTGGAGTCCCGTAAGCCTTCGCAACTGTCGGGTGGTCAGGCTCAGCGTGTGGGTATTGCGCGTGCTTTGATTCGTCGTGCCCCGGTGGTTCTTTTTGATGAGCCGCTGGCGAGTGTGGATGAGCAGATGAGTGCGAGTATCCGCGCCGACATTGTGCGCCTGCATGAGCGTTACGGTTTTACGGGCCTGTACGTGACCCATGATCAGAATGAGGCGCTCATGCTGGGCCAGCGGGTGGCGGTCATGGACGCCGGCTACCTGGTGCAGGTGGACACTCCGGAGCGGCTGCTGGCGCATCCGCATACTCTGCAGGTGGCTAAGCTTTTGGCGGCGCCCGCGCTGAACCTTTTGAATCTTGAGGATTCTGAGTCGCTTCCTGCCGGGTGTGAGCTGGCGATTCGTGCGACCGCGCTGTGCTCTGTGGCAGCAGACGCTGCTCATGCTCTGCCGGTGCAGGTGCTTGGCAGCCGCCATCTGGTGGGTGGCATGCTGTACCGTGCGCGTCTGTTGGAGGCGGTGTCCCTGCCTCTGGAATCTCGGCGGGCTTCGGCGGATTCTGAGCTGTGTGCCCGAATGTGTGCCCGAGTGCGTGCCGGTCAGGAGCTTGAGTTCTTTATCTCGGATGCGCAGGGCGCCACCTTGAGCGGCACCTCCCCGAACAGTACCTTCCTGAGTGCGGGGGAGCGGGTGCACCTGGGCGTGGCGGCGGAGCGTTGCTTCTTGTTCTCAGGCGGAAAGCGCTTTTACCTCTAGAACACGGTTTCTGAGCCTTTCAACCGGGCCTTTTAGGCGGGAGAAAGAGCGGTTAATTGGCTTAAAAGGGGTCTTTAAGTGATTAATCCCGCTTAATCACGTTTTTAACTTGCGACTCGGGCTTTAACCTGAGATGATGAATGAACCAAAGACCGCCGGTCTAGAACTATGTCCTTTATCGCCACCTCGATGGAGACGAAGAACAGAGTTCTGATAAGAGCAGATTTCACTAGAAATCGCCGCCCGCGTAGGTAACTCGAAGTGAATAGCCGTCGCCCTCATGCAGGGTTCCGTCTATCGTGCCTCGTACGCCTACGCGTCGGGGCATTTTTTATTGCTTGCAATAAATACTTCGAGGCTCTACCGGCGACCTTACAAGAATCGGAAGAAGGAACTACCATGGCGACTCAGGAAAAGATCGCTGCAGTATCCGAGCTGAAGGAACTCTTCGAAGCTTCGAACGCAGTCATCCTGACCGAATACCGCGGTCTCACTGTTGCACAGCTCAAGGAGCTGCGCCGCGCACTCGGTGCAGAGACCGAATACGCCGTGGTGAAGAACACGCTGGCTGCTATTGCAGCTAAGGAAGCTGGCATCGACGCATTCGAAGGCCACCTCCAGGGTCCCTCCGCACTGGCATTCATCAAGGGCGACCTGATCGATGCTGCTAAGGGCCTGCGTGACTTTGCCAAGGCTAACCCCCAGCTGATTGTGAAGAACGGTTACTACGAAGGTGCCGCTCTGACCGAGGACGACGTCAAGCGCTACGCTGACCTGGAATCCCGCGAGGTTCTGCTGTCCAAGGTTGCAGGTGGTGCAAAGGCTACCATCGCACGCATCGCACAGGTTGTGGACGCACTGCGCGTCAAGCTGGAGGAGCAGGAAGGCGCAGCTCCCGCTGCAGCCGAGGAGGCTTCGGAAGAGGCATAAGCCCCTTTCGTGCTACTGCACCAGCGCTGAGATACTCAGCAGCGTGAACGCGAATAGCGTGTAACGCACCCTAAATTTGACCGACCCTTTCGGGTAGGTACTGAAGATTTACACCGCGGGCGTCAGCCCGCACCAGATAGTGAAGGAGCCAAACAATGGCTAAGCTGTCCATCGAAGAACTCATTGCAGCATTCAAGGAACTGTCCCTCGTTGAGGTTTCCGAGTTCGTCAAGGCATTCGAGGAAGAGTTCGACGTCACCGCAGCTGCTCCCGTTGCAGTTGTAGCAGGCGGCGCAGCAGGCGAGGCTGCTGAAGAGAAGTCCGAGTTCGACGTTGTCCTGGAGTCCGCTGGCGACAAGAAGATCGCAGTGATCAAGGAAGTTCGTGCCCTGACCTCCCTCGGCCTGAAGGAAGCAAAGGACCTGGTTGACAGCGCTCCCAAGGCTCTGCTCGAGGGCGTTTCCAAGGAAGACGCTGAGAAGGCTAAGGAGCAGCTCGAGGCTGCTGGCGCAACCATCACCCTCAAGTAATCGACTTCTTCTCGATTCTTACGCGGGCGGTGCATCCATCGGATGTGCCGCCTCGCGGCATTTAACGGCCCCGAACCCGCCCGGTATGAAGACTGGGGAGGTTCGGGGCTTTGCCGTGTCCGCTCTTTTCTCCTGTAGCAAACGGTGGTGCTGTCCCATCTGACCGTGTCACCCGCAGAAGTCGCTGTGACCGCCCTGTGCCCCGGATGAGAGAGGCTGAGAGCACTGTGGTGCCTCTCTCCTAGAGCCCGGTAACGGGTCAGAGGTGCCGTATGATGGGATGAGACAACCCAGACATTCCTTTGCACGAAAGCGGATAGACATGAGCGAGCAGAAGAAAAAGAAGAAGAGTGCGACCGAGCGACCCGCCCGCGATCTGGCGGCTGAAGCACAGCAGATTCTGGACGCTTTCGGCGCCGGTGTTCGTGAAGATCGCGATTACCCGGCACTGCACCTGGCGCCTCCCGTGGGTCGCCTGAACGACCCGAACGGTCTGGTCTTTGACGGTAAGCGCTACCACGCCTTCTACCAGTACTCGCCCCTGCATCCGGAGCGTATGGTCTACTGGCGTCATGCGGTGAGCGAGGACCTGACCCACTGGACCGATGAGGGTACCGCGCTGGTTCCCGATAGCCGCTACGACTCGCACGGCTGCTACTCCGGCTCCGGTATTAAGGTTCCCGGCGGTTTTGAGTTCTTCTACACCGGTAACGTGAAGGACGAAAAGGGCAACCGCGAAACCTACCAGATTCTCGCAACTGCGGGTGAGGACGCGAAGCCGACCCGTCAGCTGCCCCCGCTGATTTCCGGCCCCGCAAAGGGCTACACTGCACACTACCGCGATCCGCACGTCTTTGAGCGTAACGGCGAATGGTGGATGGTTATTGGTGCTCAGCGTGAGGACCTGACCGGTGCTGTGGTCGTGTACACCTCCAAGGACCGCCGCGAGTGGACCTTCCGCGGCGAGCTGGGCATCAAGGACAAGACCCTCAAGGGCACCTACATGTATGAGTGCCCCTCCCTGCTGAGCATGCGCGATGAGCTGACCGGCGAAATCCGCGACGTGCTGATTTTCAGCCCGCAGGGCATAGAGCCCCTCGGCGAGAAGTACAACAACATTTTCCAGAGCGGCTACATTGTCGGTTCGCTGGATAACGAGACCCTCAAGTTCACCGTGGAGACCCCCTTCACCGAGCTGGATGCAGGTTTCGAGTTCTACGCTCCGCAGACCATCTCCGGTACCGGCCTGACTGCTGACCCGAAGGCACCGCACACCGTGAGCGGCGATGCCCCGGTGATGATTGCGTGGCTGGGTAACGCAGCCCAGGACGACCTGCCCTCGTGGAGTCACCGCTGGGTGCACATGTTCACCTACCCGCGTGAGCTGCACCTGCGTAACGGCAAGATTTTCCAGCGTCCGGTTCCGCAGCTGAATGACGCGATGGAGATGAACCCTCTGTACCGTGAGGAGGAGAAGGGCAAGCTCGTGGAGCTGAAGAACGCCCTGACCTTCCGTCTGCGTGGCCGCGTAAATGTCTCTGATGAGCGCGTGAAGCTGAAGATTAAGGACACTCACGGCGTGGCTCTGAGCATTGTGCTGGATAAGGACTTTGTGCAGATGGACCGTGGCGGTACCCGCTACACCGAGGGTGGTAGCCTGCGCCGCCGTACCCTGAAGCGTTCGAAGATTCGCGAGTTTGATCTGCTGGTGGATGGCTCGGCTACTGAACTGTACGTGGGCGGCAAGTTGGTCGCGTCCATGGGCGCTGAGGTCATGACCGCTCGCACCTTCTTCAAGGGTGATAAGCGCCGCGTCCGCCTGACCGGTGGCGAGGTGCTGTCCCTGGAGTACGGCCGTCTCTAAGCCGTTTTCTAAGCGTTAGGACCCGCCTGCACGGGTGGTTTCTGGTAATTTCTGAATATGTCTGAGGGCTCACTTTCCGTATGGAGGGTGGGCCCTCGCTTTTAAGAACTTTCCCGTGATACCATGTTTTACATCCGATATGTCAAACGTATGACATATGCATGACATGCACACACAGACATATCTCACCTCATTCACAAAGCATCATACGGTGGTGCTCCAAACAAAGGAGAGCGAGCGTGGACCACAAGTCAGTGGCACAGCGCGTGCTGAATGACGTCGGTGGCGCCAGCAACATCGTTGCAGCCGCACACTGCGCAACCCGCCTTCGCCTCGTCCTGAAGAACCAGGACAAGGTCGACCAGGCGGCAATCGACAACGACGAAGACCTCAAGGGCAGCTTCCTTAACGCTGGCCAGTTCCAGATCATCGTCGGCCCCGGCGACGTCAACGAGGTACATAAGCACCTCATCGCTGCTGGCGCACCCGAGGCATCCAAGGACGAGCTCAAGGAAATTGCCTCCAAGCAGGGCAACATTGTCTCCCGCTTCATCAAGACCATTGCTGACATCTTCGTGCCGCTCATCCCGGTGCTGGTCGGTGGCGGTATGCTGATGGCGCTCAATAGCCTCCTGACCTCTAAGGGTATTTTTGGCCCCCAGGCAGTTATTGAACTTTTCCCTGAGTGGGCTGACTTCGCGGATATCGTCAACCTGCTCTCCGCAGCTCCCTTCGCCTTCCTGCCCGTGCTGGTCGGCTTCTCCGCCACCAAGGTCTTCGGCGGTAACCCCTACCTGGGTATGACCATGGGTGCCGCAATGGTATCCCCGGCCCTGATGAATGGCTACAACGTCGCAGCATCCCTGGCAGGTGCTGAAGGCACCGACCCGATGAAGTACTGGAACCTCTTCGGTCTGCAGGTTCAGCAGGCGGGCTACCAGGGTACCGTGCTGCCCATCATGCTGGTCGCATTTATCCTGTCCCACGTCGAGAAGTTCTTCCACAAGGTCTTCAAGGGAACCATCGACTTCATCTTCACCCCGACCCTCACCATCCTGATCACCGGCTTCCTGACCTTCCTGTTGGTCGGACCCCCGATGTTCCAGCTGGGCACCTGGCTGGGTGAAAGCATCAACTGGCTCTACACCGTTGCCGGCCCGCTCGGCGGTCTGCTCTTCGGTACCTTCTACGCATTCATCGTGATGACCGGTATGCACCAGGCATTCCCGCCCATCGAGATGAGCCTGTGGGCTACCGGTGGTTCCTTCATCTTCGTCGTTGCCTCCATGTCTAACGTGGCTCAGGGCGGTGCCGCAGCCGGTGTCGCGCTGACCACCAAGAACAAGAAGATTAAGGGTATTGCTTCTGCAGCCGCACCCTCCGCGTTCCTGGGCATTACCGAGCCCGCAATGTTCGGTGTCAACCTGGCTCTGCGCTGGCCCTTCTACATTGCAATCGTTTCCGCGGGTATTGGTTCGATGGTTACCTCTATTCTTGGAATTAAGGCGGGTAAGCTGGGCGCTGCTGGTTACCTTGGCTTCCCCTCGATTGAAGCAACCGTTGGTGCAGGTATCCCGGGCTTCTTGGGCTGCCTCGTCCTGACCACCGTCATCGCCTTCGTTGCCTCCTTCATCTGGGGTAAGAAGGTCGAGGCAGGCAACACTGAGGAAGTTGAGGCACCCGCTGCTGCAACTCCCGTAGCAGCTGCCGCAGCCCCCTCTACTGCCGTAGCAGCTGAGGTTGGCGAGAGCGTCGAAATCGGCTCCCACATGGTCGGTTCCGTGGTTCTGCTGGCTGACGTCAAGGACCCCACCTTCTCCTCCGGCGCACTGGGTGCAGGCACTGCTGTGGAGCCCACCGAAGGTAAGCTCTACGCACCGGCTGACGGCAAGATTACCGTCGCATTCCCCACCGGCCACGCCTACGGTCTGCGAACCGAGGACGGTCTGGATTTGCTGATGCACATCGGCATGGACACTGTTGAGCTCGACGGCAAGCACTTCGAGCCCAAGGTTGCTAAGGGTGACACCGTCAAGCGCGGCGACGTGATCGCTGAGTTCGATATTCCCGCGATTAAGGCTGCTGGCTATCCGCTGGCAACCCCCATGGTGATCACCAACTCCAAGAAGGCAGCTGCTTCGGTTGAAGATGTCCAGGCTTCGGGCGCTTCTGTGACCAACGCGGATTCGCTCCTGAAGGTTGCACTGAAGGCAAAGGCTAACGCATAGTCTGCACTCTTAATGAGTAGATAACCTCAACGTGATGTGCACCCCGTACCGCTCTCCCTAGAGTTGGTGCGGGGTGTTCAATTTTTCCTGCAAGAGCGTGCAAAAAGTATGTGAATAAATATTCACTAAAATTATGCATATTGGTGCAATATAAGCTGGCACACATTGGTGCATAGCCATGAAAAATGTCTTGATAAGGAACAATTTATTAGCCAGGAGTGAATAATCCAGCTAATATTTATGTATAGTTTCAAGCTTTTGTAAAGGGTGAATATGACCTCAGCTTCCTATACCGTCCGCACCGCCGAGTCTCATGAATATGCAGATGCGCTCGAGGTGCTGATTGCCGCATTCGACGGAGACCCCGCCATGATGGCAGTCATTGCAGGTGGTAGCCGCCGACAGGAACTTGCCAAGCTCCGCGCAATCATGACCCTGCAGGTCTACGGTAACTTCCAGGGCCGCGGACGTATCGACATTGCTATTGATAACACCACCGGAAAAATCGTGGGTGTCTGCCTCTGGAACACCCCCGAGTCCCAGGAAGGTTCCTTCGCTAACGAACTCAAGCAGATTGGCGCCTACTACAAGGCGCTCGGCTGCAAGACTCTGCTGAAGGCGATCCTAATGGAGCTGCATCTGCTCAAGTACCGCCCCGCGTACAAGCACTGGTACCTCTTCAACATTGGTGTTCTCGAAGAGTATCGTAGCCGGGGCATTGGCTCCCAGCTACTCGACTACGGTACCGAACGCATTGGCGACTACCCCGCCTATCTCGAAGCGTCGACCTACGACAGCGCACGCCTCTACGAGCGCCGCGGATTCTTCTCCCTCGGCCCGCTCCACGGCATCTTCTCTAAGGCACACGCCGTCGGCATGGTCTACCCCGGCACCGGTCCCACCGAGATTGTGCAGCGCACCTCCTAAACTTCCGGACGCGCACAAAACCGATAAATGTATATGCAAAATCCGCCCCACCGTGAGCACTCGCACGGTGGGGCGGATTTTTATCGTTAGAAGAGGAGCCTCTTATTGGAGCTCGTCCGGGGCGGAGGTGTCAGGCTGAATCTGATCCAGATTGGGGATGGAACGCACCGTTGCACCCAGATGGAGCTCAACGGGGAGCATATCCTCGGGCTGGGTAATTGGGGGAGTGGCATCCTCGGGGGAATCCTCCTGCTGTAGCTCAATGAGCTCCAGCAGACGCTGCGCGGTGCGCTTCGCAATACCCTCAATCGGCTGAACCACGGTCGCCAACTCCGGCATGAGCAGCTGAACGCTCTGCGTGCCGTCGTAGCCAATCACCTGGAAATCCTCCGGAACACGAATAGCGCGTGCACGCGCCCAGCCCAGCGCCAATGCGGCGTAATTATCGTTGGAGGCGAAGACCGCATCCACCGGCTCCGGGCTATCGGCGCGTTCGTCGAGGTAACGGTAGAGCACCTCACGCTTAATGCCCAGGGAGGGGCGGAAGCCCAGCTCCAGGAACTCCGGCATGAGCCCGGCTTCGAGCATTGCCTCACGGTATCCGCGCTGACGCTCATTGTGCTCACCCAGAGTCGACGTCACGTGCACGATATTCTGCGCACCCGTGGCGATCAGGTGCTCCGTGGCGGCGCGAGCGCCTCCGTAGTTATCGGAACGGATATTCGGGTAAAAGCCGCTTTCGAGGCGGTCCACGGTCACCAGGGGAGCCTGAGCATGCGGAATATTCACCAGCGCATCGGAGTGCGCGCCGCTGATAATACCGTCCACCTGATTGGAGAAAAGCATCTCCAGGTAGCGCTTTTCCTGCTCGGGGTGGTCATCGCTATTGCAGAGAATGACGCGGTAGCCTGCCTCGGCAAGGTAACTTTCGAGGCGGTACACCATCTCCCCGTAGAAGGGGTTTGCGACCGTGGGGAAGATGAGGCCCACCATCTGCGAGCGCTGACCCTGCAGGCTACGGGCGATGGCGTTGGGCCGGTAGCCGAGTTCCCGCATTGCCTCGTGGACCTTGGTGCGGGTGCTTTCGCTCAGGTAGCCGCGGTTGTTGAGCACGCGGGAGACCGTGGTGGGGGAGACTCCCGCCAGGGCCGCAACGTCGCTGAGTTTGGGCTTAGCCACGGAGGCTCCCTTCGGTATGCTAAACGATTGACATATCTCTCTACTATACCCCGACCGCATACCGCATAAACATTCCAACGCCGGAAAATAGCGCCTTACTACAGCACCGGAATAATCGGAACCCGGGCCCCCACCTCATGAGCAGAACCCCGAACCGAAGAATCATCCAACACCGCGCAGTGAGTAGCCGCCGCCAACGACGACAGCATATGCGACGCCGACTTCGGCAGAGGATACGCCACACCATCACGCACCGACACGGGAAGCAGACGAGCCCCCGCCGGCTTACGCAAAGTATCAACAGGCTCACCCAGAACCGCAGAATCCAGCTCCGGCAGAGGCATATCCCTCATACCAGCCAAAAGCGGCGGCAAATACGAATACAGGGCAGTGTAAGCCGCCAAAGGATTACCCGGCAGACCCAGCACAAAACGCTCACGACCCGAATTCGGGCCTGTCTCCGGAACCGGCAGGCGCGCAGCCAATGCAGGGTGCCCCGGACGCACATCCACCGACTCAAACAGATACGTCGCACCCATATCGTTGAGCACCTTACGCACCAAATCAACACCCGAAGTGCTCGACCCGCCCGTAAACACCAGCACACGAGCCGTCGACGTGGACAAGAACGTGCGGAACTCAGACTCAACATCCGCCAGGCGAATCGAAGGGCGCGCCTCACAGCCAGCAGAAATAATCGCATGCTCCATAAAGCCGCCAAACGCATCACGCACCTGACCCGGCGCAGGCACACCAAACGTAATGACCTCATTACCCGTAAACGCGCAACGCACCGGAATCGGAGCATACACCGGCAACTCATCAAAACCATTCGTGCCCAAGAACGCCGCCATACGCGCAGAAATACGGTCGCCGTGGCGCGCCAACAGCTCGCCACGCTCCAACTCAGCACCGGCATGGCGAATATCAGCACCCGGCGCCGGAGGCTCAAAACCCTCCGCCATATCCAGGTAATGAATGCTCGACTGAGTCTCCAAATGAGCAGCTACACCAGGGCGAGACGAAGCCTCCGCACCCTCATATAGGCGGGAATGCTCCTCACGCACAATCGCCTCAGCACCCTCCGGAATCAAACCACCCGTCAGAATCGGGGTCGCCTCGCCCGGTGCAATCGGCACGGTCAGGCGGTGAATATTCGCGCGAGAATCCTCCGGGTACGCCGGGGTCACCAGACGCCACGGAGGCGCACCCGCCACCGCGTAACCGTCCATCGCCGAAGAGCTGTAGTGGGGCACCGGCATCATCGAATAAACGTCGTCCGCCAAATAGTGGCCAATCGTCGCCAACAGCGGCAAAGACTCCGTCTTCACATGGTGAGCAATCTCCAGACCCTGCTCATGCAGAATCTGGCGGGCCTGCTGCCACGAAACAGAAGGAATATGGTGAGACATCGTACCTCGTAAAAGTGTGTGCGGGACGCGCAACAGCGCGCGAGCTCAAAAACATCGCCCGGTCGGGCGTTAAGAACTGAGACCTACCACTAGGGTACTCGTAGCTTGGCAACTAGCGCTCCTGCGCGCCTCAGATGCTAATAACTCGTGCTAATAACTCGACCAGAGCGAGGTCGTATAGCCGAGAGCCTGCGCCTGCTCCCACGTATCAACATCGGCGGTGTCAGCGGCAGACATCTCCACCGCCGCAGGGTTCAAACGGCGCAAAAAAGAACGAACAGAAGCGTCAGTCGTACCGGTCGAAAAGACCGAACGAATCGCCTCAAAGCGGTAAATACCCACCAGCGGCTGATAGATGCCCTCAGAGACACCCCAGAAGCCCTCAGAAGCTTCAGAGTCACTGGGCGCTTCAGAACCGGTGGTGGAGAAGGTAGTCGCGGTCTGCTCGGCACCCCGCGCAGCGGTAAGCAACTGCTGAACCGCCGGAGCAATACGCGGAGTATCCACACCCAAAATCAGGCACCAGCCCGGCAACGGGGTCTGCGAGCGCTCGCAATCCGCCGCAATACACTCCAACCCGGCATGAATCGCCGCGGCAGGACCCGAAAACGGCGGATCCTCACGAGTACGCAACACCCCCGACGGCAACGGCAAGCTCTCAGGACCCACCACCACGCGCGGGGACGCGCTCGCCACCGCCTCCAGGGCGCAATCCAGCAGGGTGCTCGTGCCGTCAGACAGGGACGCCTTCGGAACGTGGTTCAGGCGGCGAGAAGCACCTCCGGCAACAACGACCGCGGCGCACGAAAAATCACCCTCAGCGGGAAGCTCCGAACCGGGCATCTGATCCGCCCGCATTATCCACCCGCAAAGGGAGGCAGAACGTCCACACGATCGGCATCCTGCAGCGGAGCCTGCGCATCAGAACGGGAGCCATTGACCAGGAACGAGCACTGCTCCATGACCTGCGCAAGAGTCAGACCCGAAGGGGTTGTACCCTCCAAACTCTGGCCCAGATGCTCAATCAGCGCGCCAAGAGTTGCAGACGGCAGCTCAGCCAGGGGCACCGACAGCTGCGCGGTACCCGCCGCAGAACGCGCGGCAGCGAAAAAATGAACCTGCATAATGCTCCTCAATCCTTGAATAAACTCTGAGCAGGGTAGCCGAAAGCCAGGGGGTAAGGTGGCAGTAAAAGACCTTGTCCCACGCATATTTGGCTGTATATCCGGCTAATAAATAGGGTAGCTTCCTTAGCCGCCAATAGCGCTCATCGAGCGGCTCGCCTTGGCGAACTCCTCAATATCGAAGTCAGCGTCTTCCTTGCCGTGAGCGCGCGGCTTAAACCACATGCCTTCACGCCAACGCAGAGCCAGCTGCTGATCGTCAGCACCGGAACGTAGAAGCTGCATCAGGTCAGTCTCAGTGTCAGAGAACAAACACGAGCGAATCTTGCCGTCCGCCGTCAGACGGGTGCGGGTGCACGCATTGCAGAACGACTCCGTCACCGAAGCGATAATGCCCACACGGCCCAGCGACTCGGTGCCGTCAGCCGGGAATCCTGCCTCATCCAGGGCAGTGCCGAGCGGGTACACCTCCCACAGCTGAGCGGGGGAATCGCCACGTGCCTCAGCCACCGAACCCAGAACGTACTCAGCCGATAGCTTCTCGCGAATCTCAGCGGCAGTAATCGTGCCCTCGCGGGTCCAACGGTTATCGGCATCCAGCGGCATCTGCTCAATAAAACGCAGCTGATAGCCACCCGCCAATGCCCAGCGCAGAAGCTCCGGAGCCTGATCATCATTCAGACCTGGCATCAGCACAGCATTAATCTTGATGGGCCACAGGCCAGCCTCAGCAGCACCGTCAATACCCTTGAGTACAGCATCGAGCTTGTCGCGGCGGGTCAACTCGGCAAAGGTTTCACGGCAAATCGTATCCAGAGAAACATTGATGCGGGTCAGACCAGCCTCCGCCAGGGCGGTGGCACGCTTCTCCAAACCAATACCGTTCGTCGTAATAGCAAGCGGAACATCCGGATGCGCCTGATGGATACGGGAAATAATGTCCACCAAATCGGCGCGCACCAGCGGCTCGCCACCGGTAAAGCGGATCTCCTCCACGCCCAGCTCAGTAATCGCAATATCGGCAAGGCGTGCAATCTCCTCTGCAGAGAGCAGATTCTCCTTGGGAAGCCACTGCAAACCATCCGCCGGCATGCAATAAATGCAACGAAGATTACATTTATCGGTCAGAGAGATACGAAGATCCGTCGCCACGCGACCCCAACGGTCCAAGAGCGGACCGCTATTCGTAATATTCGGAAGTTTACGCTGGGCCTTTACGCCACTCTCAGATTTTTGGGGCGTCACAAAAGCAGCCCCGTTACCCTCCGCAGAAGATAAGGTGCTTAACATTGGGCCCGCAATGAGCTCAGAAGAAGCTGAATTTGCCGTGTACGCCATGTAAAACCTATGTGGAAAATTTGCATATTTCAGGTGACAATATGATTATTCCATGTTCCGGCGCCCCGCACATAGTGTGTGCAGGGTAAGTTACAACTGCGCCACCGCAGACCACGTGACGAAAACAACGTGTACAAGCTAGGGACGTACACGGAACGTCACACAGAGCCCGAACAGGAAAACACCTCACCACCGCAAGAGTACGAACCACCAAGGAAACAAATTTCATGAAGACCCCCCTCGCAGCCCTCAGCGCGCTCGCCGCAGCAACCCTTGCCCTCACCGGATGCGGCGCCACCCAGAGCTCCTCTTCGTCCACTGCCTCCGCATCGAGTAGCCAGGCTGCCTCCGGCAAGGTCGAAGTTTTTGCCGCCGCCTCCCTGAACAACGCCGGTGCAGACCTTGAAAAGGCATACGAAGCCGCCAACCCCGGCGTAGACGTCACCTTCGTCTATGAAGGCTCCGCAAAGCTCGTCAACCAGGTCGAACAGGGCGCAACCCCTGACCTGCTCATCACCGCAGACACCAAGAACATGGACAAAGCAAAGAAGCTCGACCAGTTCTCGGCTTCCGAAACCAACGTTCTGGTCACCAACAAGCTCGTACTCGTCACCGCCGAAGGCAACCCCGGCAAGATCAACAGCCTCGACGACCTCAAGACCACCGATGGCGTCGTCGCAGTCTGCAAAGAAGACGTCCCCTGCGGCACCATCGCCCACCAGGAACTGAAGAAGCACGACATCACCCTCAAGAACGCAACCACCGAAAGCAAGGTCACCGACGTAGCCACCAAGGTCACCACCGGTAACGCCGATGCGGGCTTCATCTACACCACCGACCTCGCCGCCGCCAAGAAGAAGGGTGTCAACCTCGGCTCCGTCGAGCTGACCGATGTGGAACGCAACGAATACCCCGCGGCGCTCAGCAAGACCGGCTCTTCTTCCGAAACCGCGAAGAAGTTCAACGAATGGCTGAAGAACTCCGACGAGGCGAAGAAGATCCTCACCGAGTACGGCTTCAACACCGCACAGTAATTCAACACCGCCACAGTAGGGAACAACCCGCGTCTCATCACCCATGACAGACACTACCGCTACCCATCGCAACGCCGGAACCTCACGCACACCCGGAAGCAGACTCTTCGCCTCCGTGCCCGTGCTCTTCCTGGTTCCGGCGTCGCTGGGTATTTTCCTCATTGCCGGACCGCTCCTCGGGCTCTTCCTCAACATCCCCTGGAACCAGCTCGGCAGCATCTTCACCCCGCAGGTGCTCGGGGCGGCGAACCTCTCACTCAGCACCGCCGCCGCCTCCACCCTCATCTGCGGGCTTCTCGGCGCACCCCTGGCGCTCGTGCTCTCCAAAGTGCTCAACCGCTCGCGGCTACACCGATTCGGGTCAGTTCTCTACGCCATCATCTACACCCCGGTGATTCTCTCCCCGGTAGTCTCCGGCCTCGGGCTGCTCTTCTTCTGGGGACGCAAAGGCATGATCGGCACCTACCTCTACCAGGCAGGAATCTCCATCCCCTTCACCCCCAACGCGGTGATTATCGCCCAGGTCTTCGTCGCCCTACCCTTCTTCGTTGCCACCGCGGTCACCACCCTGCAGGCTATTCCCCGCGAATACGAAGAAATCGCCCTCGTCGAAGGCGCTAAACCCGCAGAAATCACCTTCAAAGTGCTCCTGCCCCTCGCCGCGCCCGGCCTCGCCACCGCATTCCTGCTCTCCTTCGCCCGCGCCCTCGGCGAATACGGCGCAACCGTCACCTTCGCCGGCAACGTGCAAGGCAAAACCCAAACCATACCCCTCGCCATCGACCTAGCCATCAACAGCAGCGACATCCCCAGCGCCCTCGGAAGCGCCCTGATACTCATCAGCCTCTACTTAGGAATCTTCGGGGTCCTCGGCCTAATCCGCGCCCTCAAAAAACTACGCGAAAGCACCCGATAAGCCACCCCGCCGCTCACCCCACCCACCCTGGTATGCAGAGAGCCTTAGGACAAGCTCCATTTACCAGCCCACAGACACACACCTACACTAGTCATAACCGCCGTCGCACGATTGGAACCTCCATGATTTCCCCCGAATTCAACGGAACCCCCAGCACCGAAGAATACCGCGCCTACCTGGCGCTACTGCTACGCGAAGTCTTCATCGGCACAGCAGAAACGGTTCCCCTCTACCACGCGGCAGGACGCATCCTCGCCCAAGACGTCACCGCACGCATGGACGTACCCAGCTTCGACAACTCCCAAATGGACGGCTACGCCCTCACCGCTGAAGCCGCAGGACGCGAAGACCGCATCTTCACCGTAGGACGCGAAATCCCCGCCGGCCGACCCCTCCAGCGTTCCCGCTCCTCCGACGACCTGACCTACCCCATCATGACCGGCGCGCCCATGCCCAAGGGCTACGACGCCGTTATTCCCGTCGAACAGTCCGAACGCATCGAATACCCCGACCTGCCCGAATCCTTCGGCCGCCCCAGCGAAAAGGTCAAACTTGCCCCCGGCAAGCCCGGGCAGTTCGTGCGCCGCCGCGGTGAAGACGTCGTCACCGGTCAGGTCCTCGCACGCGCCGGTGAACGCGTCACCCCCGCTCTGCTCGGCGCGCTCGCATCCCAGGGCTATGCCCGCTTGACCGTCGCGGCAGGTCCCCGCGTGCTCGTCTGCACCGGTGGCGACGAGATCCTCTCCGGTGTTGAAGAAGACGGCACCGCTACCTCGCAGGAGCTGGCTCAGGGGCAGATTTTTGACGCGAACGGGCCCATGCTGACCGCTATGCTCCGTGAAGACGGCGCTGAGGTGCGCCGCATCGCTATTGGTGATAACCCCATCGAGTTGCTGCACCGTCTCGCGGCAGAATACGAGAGCTTCGCGCCGGACATCATCATCACCTCGGGCGGTATTAGCCACGGTAAATACGAAGTGGTGCGCAACGCCATCGCCAAGGCACACGAAGCCGACATCCTGGTGCCCGTCTCCTGGTTTGGTCACGTGAGCCAGCAGCCCGGCGGACCGCAGGGCGTAAACGTTCTCGACTTCAAGGGCCATCGCGTGCCCATGATTTCCTTCCCCGGCAACCCGGTGAGCACCCTCATCTCGTACGCGCTGATTCTGCGCCCCTACCTGCGTGCAGGCGGCCCCTACGGTGTGCCCTATGCGGTTGCCTCCGAACAGGCAACCCTGAACAACGCACCGCGAGGCGTGCTCGTCACCGAAACCCCGATCACCGCCCCGGCAACCAAGCGCCAGTTCCTGCGCGGAACCCTCGGCATGGTCGAGGTCGAGCCCGGAACCTACCGGGTGGAACTCTACCCCGACGTGCTCTCCGGCTCGCACCTGTTACACCGCGCCGCACAGGCGGACGTGCTCATTGAGCTGGCGCCCGGAACCACCTACACCGGGGGAGAAGCGGTACCCTACCACCGCATCCGCCTCACCGATAACTAAGCCCCCGCCCCGCATTGTTCCTTGGTCGAACGACAAGGAATAATTGAGACTCACACTAAGTAACGATTCGCGGCAGAAGAATACCGCGCAGAAGCCAGGAGAAACGATGACCTCTACCTCTCAGCCCAACCAGGAACTGACTCACGTGCGCGCCGACGGCTCGGCACACATGGTGGACGTTACGGAGAAGTCAGTTACCACCCGCACCGCCCTGGCTGAAGCAACCGTGCGCACCCGCGAAGACGTGATTGCCATGATTTTTGACGCTGACCTGCCCAAGGGCGACGCTCTTCCCGTTGCACGTGTTGCCGGCATCATGGGCGCTAAGCGCACCCCGGAAATCATTCCCCTCTGCCACCCGCTGCCCCTGGGCAAGATCACGGTGGACTTTGAGCGCGGCACCGACTTCGTGCGTATTGAGGCCTCCGTGAAGACCCGCGGCGTCACCGGCGTAGAGATGGAGGCGCTCACCGCCGTCTCCTCGGCGGCACTGACCGTTTTCGACATGATCAAGGCAGTCGATAAGTACGCCGTAATTACCGATATCCGTGTTCTGGAGAAGAGCGGCGGCAAGTCCGGCGACTGGTCCGTCCGCGAGGAATCCTAAGCTACGGCGGTGCACCGCCCCCACCGTCATCTGATAGATACAGAAAAGGAAAGCCAATGAGTAGCGAAGACTACACCATGCCCGAGAACCTCACCGGTCTGGTTATTGTCGCCTCCACCCGCGCAGCCCGCGGCGTGTACGAGGATAAGTCCGGCCCCATCGCCGTGGAGTGGCTGCGCTCGCGCGGCTTCGACACCCCGGATGCCGTGGTCATTGAAGACCGCGATATTGTCGAGTACTTCAACACCCTGGTGACCGAAGGTAAGAAGAACGGTAACCTGCCGACCTTCATCCTGACCAGCGGTGGTACCGGTCTGAACTCTGACGACCAGACCGTGGAGGCGGTTCGCCCCCACCTGGACAAGGAAGTTCCCGGCGTTATGCATGCCTTCTGGATGAACGGTCTGAAGAACATTCCCGCGGCGGTGCTTTCACGCGGCGTGGCGGGCGTCATTGACCGCACCTTCGTGATGACCCTGCCCGGTTCGCGCGGTGGCGTGAAGGACGGCGTGGCAACCCTCGACCCGCTTGTTGAGCACATTTGCCGTCAGATGGAGGACTACCATGACCACTAAGCCGCAGAACGAAGAATCCCTGGACCATTCGGGTGCGCACGGTGTTGAGCCGAGCGGCTCGACCGTGGTGTTCACCGATATTACGGAGGCGCCCCTGGAGCCGCTGTACGCTGCGGCTAAGGCTGAGGTCATGACCGACGCCATGGGTGCGCTGGTAATTTTTGACGGCATTGTGCGCAACCATGATCACGGTAGCGCGGTGCGCGGGCTGTCCTATAGCGCGCATCCGCAGGCTCGTGAGTATATTGCGGAGGTTGCCGCCGAGGTTGCTGCCGAGCTGGACGGTGTGCGTCTGTGGGCTGTGCATCGTGTGGGTCCGATTGCTATTGGTGAGTCGGCTCTGACCGTGATGGCGGCGGCTGCTCACCGTGGCCGCGCGTTTGATGCCTGTGAGCTGGTGGCTGACCGGGTGAAGGCTCGTGTGCCGATTTGGAAGGAACAGGAACTGCTCGATGGAAGCATCGAGTGGGTTGGTGTGGACACTTCGCCTGCTTAGCCTTCTGAATATTCTGATATCTCTATATAAGCCTGTCAGGGGGATTTCTCTCGGGCAGGCTTATTCTCCTTGAAAGCTCAAGTCACCTCTACTACTAGACGCGAGGAATCCCTATGTCTTCTCAGCCTTCAACCGGCACGGGCGAGCTCTCTGCCGCTGAGCGTGCGTTCTATTCTCGTCAGCTGATCCTGCCCGAAATGGGGTATGAGGCTCAGCTGGCGCTCAAGGGCGCGCGTGTGGTGGTGCTGGGCGCTGGCGGTTTGGGTGCTCCCGCTCTGCTGTACCTGGCGGGTGCCGGTGTCGGTCAGATTGTGGTGGTGGATGATGACGTCGTGGATGCCTCGAATCTGCACCGCCAGGTGATTCATACGCATGCCAGGGTGGGCAATTCTAAGGCTGAGTCCGCTGCTGAGTCCTTGCGCTCGCTGAATCCTTTTATTGAGGTGTTGCCGGTGCGTGAGCGCCTGACGGAGGCGAATGTTGATGAGCTTCTGTCTGGCGCTGATCTGGTGCTGGATGGTAGCGATAATTTTGAGTCGCGTTATGTGGTCTCGGCGGCGGCTGCGCGTGCCGGGATTCCGCATGTGTGGGCTGCGATTCTTGGCTTTGATGCGCAGCTGAGTGTGTTTTGGGCGGGGCGCGGTCCTGTGTATGAGGATTTGTACCCTCATGCTCCTGCTGTCGGTAGCGTGCCGTCGTGTAGTACTGCTGGCGTGGTGGGTGCTATGGCTGGCGTGGTGGGTGCTGCGATGGCCATGGAGGCGGTGAAGCTGCTGACCGGGGGGGGGGAGCCGCTCATGGGTGAGGTTGGCCTATATTCGGCATTAAGCGGAAGGTGGGAATATATACCTCTTGTAGCTAGCGTGCAAGCTGTACCTAAGAAAAGCGCTGTTTTGCCCCAAGAAACGAGTCATAAGCCCAAAAATCATGTAACAATTCGTAATATTTCTCAGGATTTTACAAGCTCTTCTGCTGACTCGAAGCCCCGCTCGATGAGCGCTCAGGACCTTAAAAAGATGTCATCGGGTGAAAATATTGCCCTTTTGGATGTCCGTGAGCAGGTGGAGTTCAATGCCTTTGCGATTGACGGTGCCATTAATCTACCCCTCACTGAATTGCTTGAAGCGGCTCGAAATGACTCCCTCAAAGCCCTAATTGAGCGTAAAATCCCCGCAAATGCCCAGAAAATCGTTATTTACTGCACCGGATACACCCGAACGGTTGAAGCGGCTCGTGAAATAGCGCCTCTGGAGGAGCGTTCTGTGTACATGCTTGAGGGTGGAATTTCCGCCTGGCTTACGGTCTAAAACACCCTTATTTCGCATGAATTAGGCAAGGTTTTTATCTCGTATTTTCTATGCCAAATTTCCGATATATTGGGCAGTATGGAACAAGCATCACAGATTAAGGGCCCGGATGGCCCCCTTACCGATCAGCTGATCAAGTTCGGTAAGTTCTTCTCCCGCTGGGATGAGACTGAAGACGGCCGCGCCGTCTTCCGTGAAGGCGGCCGCGAAGGTGACGCCTTCTACCGCGACCGTTGGAGCCACGATAAGGAAGTTCGCTCTACCCACGGCGTGAACTGCACCGGCTCCTGCTCCTGGAAGGTGTACGTCAAGGACGGCATTATCACCTGGGAAGCACAGGAAACTGACTACCCCTCGGTTGGTCCCGACCGCCCCGAGTACGAGCCCCGCGGTTGCCCCCGCGGTGCAGCATTCTCGTGGTACACCTACTCTCCCACTCGCGTTAAGTACCCCTACGTTCGCGGTCTCCTGCTGGAGATGTACCGCGAAGCGAAGGCAATCCACAACGATCCCGTGGACGCCTTCCACTCCATCGTGTCCGACCCCGCCAAGCGTGCACGCTACGTGAACGCACGCGGTAAGGGTGGTCTGGTGCGCTCGACCTGGGCTGAGGCTCTCGAGCTGATGGCTGCTGCTCACGTGCACACCATCAAGTACTACGGCCCCGACCGTAACACCGGCTTCACCCCGATTCCGGCAATGTCCATGGCGTCCTTCAGCGCGGGTGTTCGCTACATCCAGCTGGCCGGTGGCGTCATGACCAGCTTCTACGACTGGTACGCTGACCTCCCCGTGGCTTCCCCGCAGGTCTTCGGCGACCAGACCGACGTTCCCGAGTCCGGCGACTGGTGGGACGCTGCATACCTCATCATGTGGGGTGCAAACGTTCCGCTGACCCGTACCCCGGATGCTCACTGGGTCTCCGAGGTCCGCTACCGCGGTACCAAGGTTGTCACCGTGAGCCCCGACTACGCCGACAACACCAAGTTCGCTGACGAGTGGCTACCCGCCCAGGCAGGTACCGACGCGGCACTGGCAATGGCGATGGGCCACGTCATCCTCAAGGAGAACTACGTCGACCAGCGTGTCGAGTTCTTCGAGGACTTCTCCCTGACCTACACCGACCTTCCCTTCCTGGTCACCCTGGAAACCCGTGAAGATGGCATTAAGGTTCCCTCCAAGTTCCTGACTGCAGCTAAGCTCGCTGGCGAGGCTGAGCAGCCGAACGCTGACTTCAAGCCCGTCCTGATGGACCGCGAGACCGGCGAGGTCTTCGTGCCCAACGGCACCATGGGTCACCGTTACGCTCAGGAAGACCAGGGCAAGTGGAACCTGGATTTGCAGGGTCGTAAGCCGATTCTGTCGATTCGCGACCTGCCTCAGGGCCAGACTGCAGCTGCAGAGATCAAGATGCCGACCTTCGACAACCCGAAGGGCCACGGCGACGTCATTACCCGCGGCGTGCCCGTAACCTACGTTGATGGTCACGAAGTTACTACCGTCTTCGATATCATGCTGGCACAGTACGGTGTGGGCCGTGAGGGTCTGCCCGGTACCTGGGCTAAGGACTACGAGGACTGGAACGTTCAGAATACCCCGGCATGGCAGGAGCAGATTACTTCTGTCCCCGCCGAGGCTGTTATTCGCGTTGCCCGCGAGTTCGCCAAGAGCGCCCTGGATTCCGGCGGTCGCTCCATGGTCATCTTCGGTGCAGGTATTTGCCAGTGGTACCACGCTGACACCACCTACCGCGCTATCCTCGCTCTGCTGAACCTGACCGGTTGCCAGGGCCGTAACGGTGGCGGTTGGGCTCACTACGTGGGCCAGGAGAAGGCACGTCCTCTGACCGGTCTGACCAACATCGCGAACGCTCTGGACTGGAGCCGCCCGCCGCGTCACATGATTGGTACCGGCTTCTGGTATATGCACACTGACCAGTTCCGTCAGGATGCGTACTCCACCGACTACCTGCAGTCCCCGCTGGCTAAGGGCGAGCTGCGCGACGTTCACACTGCTGACGTTGTGGCACGTTCTACCCGTATGGGCTGGATGCCGTTCTACCCGCAGTTCCCTGAGAACTCGCTGGACCTGGCAGACAAGGCAGAGCAGGCTGTGGCACGCGGCGAGGCTTCCTCGAACGCGGACTACATTGCACAGCGTCTGAACTCCGGTGACCTGGAGTTCTCCGTTGAGGACGTTGACAACCCCGTCAACTGGCCTCGTACCCTGACCCTGTGGCGTTCGAACCTGTTCGGTTCCTCCGCTAAGGGTGAGAGCTACTTCCTGAAGCACCTGGTCGGTAGCATGGACAACGTCCAGGGCTCCGACTCGGAGAAGCTGCCGAACGAAGTGAAGTGGGTTGAGGACGCGCCTCAGGGCAAGCTGGATCTGCTGGTCACCTCGGACTTCCGTATGACCTCCACGACCCTGCTGTCTGACATCGTTCTGCCGACTGCTACCTGGTACGAGAAGCACGATATCTCCTCGACCGATATGCACCCGTTCCTGCACGCGTTCTCCCCGGCAATTGACCCGCCGTGGGAGGCAAAGACCGACCACGAGACCTTCAAGGCACTGGCGTTTGAGTTCAGCCGCCTGGCTAAGAAGCACCTCGGCGTCCGTAAGGACATCGTTTCGGTCCCGCTGTTGCACGACACCCCCGGCCAGATTGCTCAGCCCGGCGGTCACGCACCCGACTGGAAGAACACCCCCGGTATGGTGGGCGTACCCGGCAAGAACATGCCGAACTTCGTCACCGTCGAGCGCGACTACGGCGCACTGTACGACATGTACACCACCGTTGGCCCGCTGTTCGATAAGCTCGGTGCAACCACCAAGTTCATCACTTACGACCTGAAGGACGAAGTCGCGAAGATGGCTAAGGAATTCGGTGTGATGGACTCCGGTAAGGGCGCAGGCCGTCCGGCACTGGATACCGACGTGAAGATTTCTGAAGCAATCCTCATGATTTCCGGTACCTCCAACGGTGAGGTCGCTGTCAAGGGCTTCAAGGAGCTTGAGAAGCAGACCGGTCTGCACCTGATGGACCTGGCAGAAGGTAACGAGGAACGTCGTATCACCTTCCCCATGACCCAGGCCGCACCGCAGCCCGTGATGACCTCCCCCGAGTGGTCCGGTTCGGAGACCGGTGGTCGCCGTTACGCTCCGTTCACCGTCAACATCGAGAAGAAGAAGCCGTTCCACACCCTGACCGGCCGTATGCACTTCTTCCTCGACCACGACTGGATGCACGAAATGGGCGAGGCTCTGCCGATTTACCGTCCGCCGCTGGATATGACCGGCCTGTACAACGAGCCTGAGCTCGGTACTACCGATGGTGTTTCGGTTGCTGTTCGCTACCTGACCCCGCACAACAAGTGGGCAATTCACTCGCAGTACTTCGATAACCACTACATGCTGAGCATGTTCCGTGGCGGTCCGACTGCATGGATGAGCCCGCAGGACGCTGAGAAGATTGGCGTCAAGGATGGCGAGTGGATTGAGTGTGTGAACACCAATGGTGTCTTCGTCGGCCGTGCGGTTGTTTCGCACCGTATGCCCGAGGGCGTTTGCTACGTCTACCACGCTCAGGAGCGTATGGTTAGCCCGAAGTCTGAAGTCACCGGTAAGCGCGGTGGTATTCACAACTCGGTGACCCGTATTCTTCTGAAGCCCACCCACATGATTGGTGGCTACGCTCACCAGGCGTTCGCCTTCAACTATCTTGGACCGACCGGTAACCAGCGAGACATCGTCTCGTACATCCGTCGCCGTAAGTCCCAGGAGGTAACTTTCTAATGCGCGTTATGGCACAAGTTGCTATGGTGATGGCGCTCGATAAGTGCATCGGCTGCCACACCTGCTCCGTGACCTGTAAGCAGGCATGGACGAACCGAGCCGGTACCGAGTACGTCTGGTTCAACAACGTTGAGACTCGTCCCGGTCAGGGTTACCCCCGCCGTTACGAGGATCAGGAGAAGTGGAAGGGCGGCTGGGTGCTGAACAAGCGCGGTCGTTTGGAGCTCAAGAGCGGTAACCGCTTCCAGAAGCTCTTCACGATCTTCGCTTCCCCGATTCAGCCCGAGCTGAACGACTACTACGAGCCCTGGACCTACGATTACCAGAACCTGACCAGTGCTCCTCTGGGTGATGACTTCCCGGCTGCTAAGCCGGTCTCCCTCATCACCGGTGAGGACACCAAGGTCGAGTGGGGTATGAACTGGGACGACAACCTGGCTGGTGCGACCGAGTACGGTCACCTGGACCCGCTGGTTGAGAAGGTTCGCAAGAAGGCTGAGGACAAGATTAAGTTCGAGTTCGAGCAGACCTTCATGTTCTACCTGCCTCGTATTTGTGAGCACTGCTTGAACCCCTCCTGCATGGCTTCTTGCCCCTCCGGCGCTATCTACAAGCGCGCTGAGGACGGTATCGTTCTGGTTGACCAGGACCGTTGCCGCGGTTGGCGTCAGTGCATCACCGGTTGCCCCTACAAGAAGGTGTACTTCAACCACAAGACGGGTAAGGCTGAGAAGTGTACCTTCTGCTACCCCCGTATTGAGGCTGGTATTCCGACCGTGTGTGCTGAGACCTGTGTTGGTCGTATGCGCTACATCGGTATCTTCCTCTACGATGCAGACCGCGTGACTGAGGCTGCTTCGGTCGAGGATGAGAAGGATCTCTACGAGGCTCAGCTGTCGCTGATGCTTGATCCTTCGGATCCGGCTGTGATTGAGCAGGCTCGTAAGAACGACATCCCCGATGCGTGGATTACTGCAGCTCAGAAGTCGCCCGTGTACAAGCTGGCGAAGGAGTGGAAGGTGGCTCTGCCCCTGCACCCCGAGTACCGCACCATGCCGATGGTTTGGTACGTGCCGCCGCTGTCTCCGATTGTTGACCTGCTCAAGGAGCAGGGCCACGATGCAGAGAACAGCAACAACCTGTTCGGCGCTATTGAGTCTCTCCGTATTCCGGTTGAGTACCTGGCTGAGCTGTTCACCGCTGGTGACACTGAGGTTGTTACTAACGTTCTGCGCCGCCTGGCTGCGATGCGTTCGTACATGCGTGACATCAACCTCGGTGGCGAAGGCAACGAGGAGATTGCTCAGGCAGTTGGCATGACTGGTCAGCAGGTGTACGAGATGTACCGCCTGATGGCTATCGCTAAGTACAACGAGCGTTACGTCATTCCGAAGGCTCACATGGAAGACGCCCACAACCTTGAGGAAATGGGCTGCTCCTTGAGCGTGGATGGCGGACCCGGCATGTACGGCGATGCGTTCAACGACATGGAGGGTCGCCCGACCCCCGTGTCCACCGGTGTCTACGAGGCTAACAACAAGGTCAGCTTGTTCAGCTGGGACGGTTCTTCCCGTCCTGACGGCCTCTTCCCGAATACCACCGGAAAGAAGTAATAAGTGGCTGGATTCTTTTCCAAGCTCATGGGCAAGGCCGGTTCCGAGGCTACTGTCTCGGAACCGGCTCAGCCGGAGAATCCGTTCGATATCGATTACGGTCCCGGCGAGGATAAGGACTCGGTGATTTACCAGGTGAGCGGTATGCTCCTGGGCTACCCCGATGAGGAAACTCTGAAGGTTCTGCCTGAACTGGTGGAGATTACCGCTTCCACCCAGGATGAGGCTTTCATTGCTGCCGTTGATGCGGTTCAACAGTGGCTGACTTCTAAGGACCTGGAGGATGTGCAGTCCGAGTACGTGCAGGAGTACGACCTTTCGCGTCGTCATTCTCTGCATCTGTCCTACTGGACCGATGGCGATACCCGCCGCCGTGGTGAGACTCTTCTGCGTTTTAAGCAGATGTACCGCGACTCCGGTATGTTGACCGTTTTGAATGGTGAGCTTCCGGACTACCTGCCGCTGGTGCTGGAGTTCTGTGCGTTGGTGGATCGCCGTAAGGGCCGTTCCGCTTTGCAGGCGTACCGTCCGTCCCTTGAGCTTCTTCGTCTGTCCATGAAGGACGGAAATCTGCCCCACTACGGGTTGTTGCAGAGCATCTGCGATACCCTTCCTGGCGTCTCTCCGCAGACTCAGGAGGAGGTCCAGAAGATGGCTGGCTACGGCCCTCCCGTCGAGACTGTTGGCCTGAATGGCTACGCTGATCATCAGCTGCTCCAGCAGGCTTCGGCTCGTTCTAACTAGTTTTATCCCTTGTGAGGAGACAACACGTGTACGTACTTGCTTCTGAGAACGCAGGACATGCTGCACAGGCTGTAGCCGATCCGGGTATTGTTGACATCCTGCTGTGGGGCGTTCTGCCCTATGTTGCACTGGTCATTCTGATTGGTGGCACCATTTGGCGTTACCGTACTGACCAGTTCGGATGGACTACCCGCTCGTCCCAGGTCTATGAATCGAAGCTGTTGCGCATCGCTTCGCCCCTGTTCCATTACGGTCTTGCGGCCGTTTTCCTTGGCCACGTTGGTGGTCTGGTGGTGCCTAAGGCATTCACCGACCTGGTCGTTTCGGATGACACTTACCACATTGTGGCGCTGGTCGGCGGTTCTGTTGCTGCGGTCGCAACCATTGTTGGTATGTTCGTTCTGATTGGTCGCCGTGTTTCGAACTCTCGTGTGCGTTCGGCTACCACTCGTAATGACGTTTTCATGTATGTCGTTTTGGTTCTGGTGATTCTCGCCGGTACTGCGGCTACTCTGATTTCGGCAGTGAACCCCTCGGGCGGTTTGCCTCCGGTGAATGGTCACGAGGTTCACTTCAACTACCGTGAGACCATTTCTGTGTGGTTCCGTTCGCTGTTCTACTTCCACCCTGAGGTAGCTTTGATGGTGAATATTCCCGTGGCTTTCAAGATTCACATCGTGGTGGCTATGGTTCTGTTCATCATTTGGCCCTTTACCCGCCTGGTGCACGCACTGACTGTGCCCCTGCACTACCTCTTCCGCCCCTACACCGTGTACCGCTCTCGTGGCGGCCAGCGTGTTGGTGCACGTCGAGGTTGGGATCCGGTAGGTACTCTCCCGCGTGAGCGCGCCGACCGCTAATACACATATCCATATTGCAAAAGAGGAAATATGAGCACCCCTGTTGCACCGAGCTACGACCTGAAGAATGGTCAGCTCCGTAACGTTCTGCTGGCAACGTTCATCTCGACCATCGGCTTCTGGGCTTGGACTATTGTTGGTCCGCTGGCCAAGCTGTACGCCAAGCAGATGCACTTGGACGCTGGTATGACCAGTGTTCTGGTGGCTATGCCGATTTTCATCGGCGCTATCGGCCGTATTCCCGTTGGTGGTCTGACTGACCGCTACGGTGGTCGTATTATGTTCACCGCTGTTCTGGCGATTAGCGCACCCCTGGTCTTCCTGGTTGGTGTTGCTGGTCAGATGAACTCGCTGCCCATGCTGCTTGTTGTGGCGTTCTTCCTGGGTATTGCGGGTACCGTGTTCGCTGTGGGTATTCCCTTCAGTTCCGCATGGTATGACGCTTCCAAGAAGGGTTTTGCGACCGGTGTGTTCGGTGCCGGCATGGTGGGTACTGCAATTTCTGCATTCGCTACCCCCCGCCTGGTGCAGGGTATTGGTTACTTCCAGACTCACGTTCTGATTGCTGTTATCTGTGCTGTAACCGCTGCTATCTCTTTCTTCTTCTTGAAGGATTCTCCGGCAACCATCGGCCGTGAGGTTACTCCGCTGATGCCGAAGATTGTTCAGGCATTCAAGGTGAAGACCACTTGGCAGCTGTGCTTCCTCTACGCTGTTGTGTTCGGTGCGTTCGTGGCATTCTCGAACTACCTGCCCACTTACCTGAGCAACATCTACAACTTCAACGCTAACGACGCTGGTATGCGTGCGGCTGGCTTCGCGGCTGCTGCCGTGATTGCTCGTCCCTTCGGTGGTGTGCTGGCTGATAAGTTCGGTCCGAAGATTATCACCCTCATCTCCCTGGGTGGTGTGGTGATCCTGGCAGTTATTACCGCGTTCCAGCCTGATGCTGAGCACGTGTATGGTGCTGTTTTCATCCTGATGGCTGCTCTTCTGGGTCTGGGCCACGGCTCGGTCTTCGGCTGGGTGGCTCGTGCGGCTGATCCGAAGAACGTTGGTGCGGTGTCCGGTGTGGTTGCTGCTGCTGGCGCTCTGGGTGGTTTCTTCCCGCCGCTGGTGATGGGTGCAACCTATAACCAGGCTGAGAACAACTACTTCATCGGTCTGATGCTGCTGGCTGTGACTGCGGCTCTGGCTTTCCTGTCGGCATTCCTGGTGCCGCACGGTGGCAAGCCCAACCACGCTAAGTAGGTTCTTCTAGTACATCCTTCTGCAGGATGTATGCGAAGTTTGCTTTGACTGAGTCCGGCTCGTTTTCTCTTCGGAGGGAACGAGCCGGACTTTGTGCTTTTCTGCTGTTTTGTCCTCTAACAGGGGTGGGCTTTGGCGGGGCAGAAGAGTTTGATGTTTGGGCATGTCGAATGTTGGTAAAGCTAGCGAAACTTTGTGGAGATGTGGGACACTTTAAAGTGTTCGACTCGTCGCAATAGCGCGACGTGACCCCTCTACGGTTTGCGCCGACCAATAGGAGAATCCTATGTCCTTTATTGATCGTCATCTCGGCCCCCGTTCCGCAGACGCAGAGCAGATGCTCGAAACCCTGGGATACTCTTCCCTGGATGCGCTGATGGACGCTGTCGTCCCCTCCCAGATTCGCCTTGACGGCGAATTGCAGTTGCCTGCTCCGCTGTCGGAGCATGAGGCTCAGGCAAAGATTGCCGGCTATGCTGCGAAGAATAAGGTTCTCGCCCAGATGATTGGTGCCGGATACTACGATGCAGTAACTCCCGCGGTTCTGCGCCGTAATATTCTGGAAAACCCCGGTTTCTACACTTCTTACACCCCGTACCAGGCTGAGATTTCTCAGGGCCGTCTGGAGGCTCTGCTGAACTTCCAGAACACCGTGATGGAGCTGACCGGCCTGGAGATTGCAAACTCCTCCCTGCTGGATGAGGCATCCGCAGTAGCTGAGGCAGCTGTCATGATGCACCGTGCGAACCGCAAGGTGAAGAACGGCTTCTTCGCGATTGACTCCCGTTGCCTGCCTCAGGTTATTTCGGTGACTCGCGGCCGTGCAGAGATGCTCGGCATTCCCTTCGTCATTACTGATTTCTCTGAGGGTCTGCCCGAGGGCGACCTGTACGGTATCGTCCTGGCGTACCCCGGCAATGAAGGCGATATTCGCGATATTGAGCCGCTGATTAAGGCCGCTAAGGAGCGTAACGCCCTGGTCACTGTGGTCGCTGACCTGCTGGCTCTGACCCTGCTGAAGTCTCCGGGTGAGCTGGGCGCTGATATCGCTGTGGGTAACACTCAGCGTTTCGGTCTGCCCTTCTTCTTCGGTGGCCCCCACGCTGCTTACATGGCTGTTCACAAGGGTATGGAGCGTACCATGCCTGGCCGTCTGGTGGGTGTTTCTAAGGATTCGGCTGGTAAGCCTGCGTACCGTCTGGCTCTGCAGACTCGTGAGCAGCACATTCGCCGTGAGAAGGCTACTTCCAATATTTGTACTGCTCAGGCTCTGCTGGCGATTGTTGCTGGCGCTTACGCGATGTACCACGGTCCTGAGGGCCTGCGCGCTATCGCGAACCGCCTGCACACCAACGCCGCTCGTGTTGCTACCGCGCTGAAGGCTGCGGGTTACGGTATCGCTCACGATACTTTCTTCGACACCGTTGTGGTGGAGGCTGCTGGCCGTGCTGACGAGCTGGTTGCGAAGGCTCTGGACGCTGGCGTGAACATCCGCCGCTTCGACGAGAACCGTGTTGGTATTTCCGTGGGTGAGTCTCACGGTGAGGAACTGCTCAAGGGTCTGGTCGAGGCTCTGGGCGGCACCCTGGGCGAGGCAGATGCACAGTACGATCTGCCTGCTGAGCTGCTGCGTACCGATGAGTACATGCAGCACCCGATTTTCCACAAGTACCGCTCCGAGACCGAGATGATGCGCTACCTGCGTCACCTCGCTGATAAGGACCTGGCTCTTGACCGCACCATGATTCCGCTGGGTTCGTGCACCATGAAGCTGAACGCGGCTGCTGAGATGGAGCCCATCTCCTGGCCTGAGTTCGCGAACATTCACCCGCTGGTCCCGGAGGATCAGGCTGAGGGCTGGCACGAGCTGATTAAGGACCTGACTGAGTGGCTGGTTGCTATTACCGGTTACGATGCTGTGTCCCTGCAGCCGAACTCGGGTGCAACCGGTGAGTACGCTGGTCTGCGCGCTATCCGTTCCTTCCACGAGGCTAACGGTGACCACGAGCGCGATACCGTCCTGATTCCGCTGTCTGCTCACGGCACCAACGCGGCATCTGCTGCTCTGGCTGGTCTGAAGGTTGCCGGTGTGGCAACTGCGGCTGACGGCTCGATTGATGTTGATGACCTGAAGGTCAAGATCGAGAAGTACGGTCCCAAGGTTGCCGGCATCATGATTACCTACCCCTCCACCCACGGTGTGTTTGAGGAGCAGGTTGCTGAGGTTTGCCAGCTGGTTCACGAGGCTGGCGGCCAGGTGTACCTGGATGGCGCGAACCTGAACGCTCAGATGGGCTTCGCTCAGCCCGGTAAGTTCGGCGGCGACGTTTCGCACCTGAACCTGCACAAGACCTTCTCCATTCCTCACGGTGGTGGCGGCCCCGGTGTTGGCCCGCTGGCTGTTCGTGAGCACCTGGCGAAGTTCCTGCCCGGTGACGCATACCGCGCTGATGCTGAAGGTAAGCTCCCCAACGATGCTGCACTGCCGATTTCGCAGGCGTTCTTCGGTTCTGCCGGCGTTCTGCCGATTAGCTGGATGTACATTGCGATGACTGGTGCTCAGGGTCTGAAGGACTCTTCGCAGTACGCGGTTCTGAACGCTAACTACATTGCGAAGAAGCTCAACGACAAGTACCCGGTGCTGTACACCGGCCCCGGCGGTCTGGTCGCTCACGAGTGCATCCTGGACCTGCGTCAGCTGACCGATCAGTCTCACGTGACTGCTGAGGATGTCTGCAAGCGTCTGATGGACTTCGGCTTCCACGCTCCGACCCTGGCGTTCCCGGTTCCGGGCACCCTGATGGTTGAGCCGACTGAGTCTGAGTCGAAGGAAGAGCTGGACCGCTTCATTGAGGCAATGGAGACCATCTACGATGAGATTATCGAGGTGGCTGAGGGCAAGGTCGCTGTGGAGGATTCGGTTCTGCGCAACGCACCGCACACCGTTGATGTGGTGAGCGCTGATGAGTGGGATCGCCCCTACAGCCGTACTCAGGCAGCTTTCCCTGTCCCGAGCCTGCGCGCTAATAAGTACTTCACTTCGGTGGGTCGTATTGATGGCGCTGGCGGTGACCGTAACTTCGTGTGCGAATGCCCCCCGATGGAGGCTTTCGACCTGGAAGCATAAGGAGCCTATAACGCTCCTGGGTAGGCTGTAGCGGTCTACCTGCCTCACCCGTCCTCAGGTTCCTGGGGGCGGGTGAGGACCGCCTCCGCAGCGTATCTCGTGTCTGTGGGGGTGAACTAAATCTACGACGATTGAACGATAACAGCACAAGGCTGTGCGTGAGGAGAATCTAATGTCCCCCAAGAAGACCTCTCTGTACTCTGTCCATGAGAAGCTTGGCGCTTCTTTCACCGACTTCGGCGGCTGGGATATGCCCCTGAAGTACGCTAATGACGTTGCTGAGCATGAGGCGGTCCGTACTCGTGCCGGTATTTTCGACCTGTCCCACATGGGTGAGTTCCGTGTGACCGGTCCGGATGCGGGTGCGTTCCTGGATTACGCTCTGGTGTCGAATATGTCCATCCTGAAGGTCGGTAAGGCAAAGTACTCGATCCTGGTCAACGACAAGGGCGGCGTCATTGACGACCTGATTACTTACCGTCTGGGCGATGAGGAGTTCATGGTCGTTCCGAACGCTTCGAACATTGACACTGACTTTGCTGCGATGAGCGAGCGCCTGGGCGATTTCAACGTTGAGTTCGTGAACGAGTCGGATCAGACTTCTCTGGTGGCTGTTCAGGGTCCTCGTGCTGAGGAGATTCTGCTGGCTGCTGGTGTTTCTGATGAGGAGGCTGTCCGCGAGCTGAAGTACTACGCTTCGGTGCCGCTGACTGTTGCCGGTGTTGATGTTCTGCTGGCTCGTACCGGTTACACCGGTGAGGACGGCTTCGAGCTGTTTGTTCCGAATGAGAACGCTGTTGAGCTGTGGGATAAGCTGGCTGCTGCTGGTGAGCCTTTTGGTATGATTCCTGCCGGCCTGGCCTCTCGTGACTCCCTGCGTCTTGAGGCTGGTATGCCGCTGTACGGTCATGAGCTGGGTCTTGAGATTACTCCGTTTGAGTCCGGTCTGGGCCGTCTGGTCGAGATTGCTCTGGAGAAGAAGGCGGCTGACTTCGTTGGTCGTGAGGCTTTGGCTGAGCTGGCTAAGAGCGAGTCGAAGCGTATCCTGGTTGGTTTGAAGGCTCAGGCGAAGCGTCCTGCTCGTGCCGGTTCTAAGCTGGTGGATGCTGAGGGCAATGAGATTGGTGAGGTTACCTCCGGTATTCCTTCCCCGACTCTGGGCTTCCCGATTGCTATGGCGCTGGTGAACCGTGAGTTCTCTGAGGTTGGTTCTACTGTGGATGTTGATATCCGCGGTAAGCGTGCTCCGTTTGATGTTGTGGCTCTGCCGTTCTACAAGCGTGAGAAGTAAGAGTTTTTCTGCAGGTAATCTGTAGGGCAGAGGCGTCGTGTCCTGTGTGGGCACGGCGCCTTTTCTGCGCCGTGAGGTGGGCGTTGAGCGGCGGGGGGGTGTGTGAGGTGTTCTGAGCCTTAGTTTGTGCTGGTTCTGAAGTGCGTTAGGATTAGAGCGGCCAGTCAAAGGTGATTGTCCGCACTTATAGACCGCAGGTTGATGTGTGGTTCCTCCGTTGAGGGGCGCGTATCTTTTGGTGCGGTGCACAGACATTATTTATTTGAAGGACAGAACGTGGCTATTAACCAGAGCGCACCCAGTAGCGCCCAGAAGAAGGCAGAGGCTCTGCCGTATGACATCAGTGTTTTTGAGATGTTCAGCGTTGGTGTGGGCCCTTCGAGCTCGCATACGGTGGGGCCGATGCGCGCTTCGAACCGTTTTGTGGCGGAGCTGATTGATGAGGGTCTGCTGGACCGTGTGACGGGTGTGCATGTTGACCTGTATGGTTCGTTGGCGGCTACGGGTGCTGGTCACGGTACGATGAGTGCTGCGTTGAAGGGCCTGTGTGGTTTTGTTCCGGAGACTATCAATATCGCTGATTCTGAGGCGATGATTGAGCGCAATAGCGTGGATGGTACTTTGCCGCTTGCTGGTTACCCGTCCTCTGCGTACGGTGTGACTGCGCCCGGTGGCGAGGAGCAGAAGGTGTACGGCCCGGTGGTGAAGTACCGTGAGCTGGATATGACTCTGCGCCCTCTGACGGTTCTTCCGCGCCATACGAACGGCATGAAGATCGCGGCGTTTGCCGGTGAGCAGTTGTTGTTGGAGCGTACCTACTATTCGATTGGTGGCGGTTTCATTGTTGAGGGTGATGAGGAGGCGACCGGTGGTGCGTCGCTGATGAACCCTCCGTATCCGTTCGGTTCGGCTACTGAGCTGCTGGAGATGGCGAATGAGGCTGGGTTGTCGATTGCGCAGTTGAAGATGGCGAATGAGTGTTCTCTGCGTTCTGAGCAGGAGGTCCGTGATGGCATCTTGCATATCTACCGTGTGATGAAGGAGTGCATTGGCTCTTCTCTGGCACGTGTGGGTTATTTGCCGGGCCCGCTGAAGGTGCGTTGCCGTGCGGGCGCGTGGCATCGCGATTTGATGGTGGAGGATCCTTCGAAGTCTCCTGAGTTCGCTATTGACTGGGTGAATCTGATTGCTTTGGCGGTCAATGAGGAGAACGCTTTTGGTGGTCGTGTGGTGACTGCTCCGACGAATGGTGCTGCGGGTATTATTCCTGCGGTGTTGCATTACGCGATGAATTACACGCAGGGTATTCGCCATTGCGGTCAGGCTGCTCGTGATCAGGCGGTTGTTGATTTCTTCTTGGCGTCTTCTGCTGTGGGTGTGCTGTATAAGAAGCGCGCGTCGATTTCTGGTGCTGAGGTTGGTTGCCAGGGTGAGGTGGGTAGTGCTTCCTCAATGGCTGCAGCCGGTTTGGCGCAGGTGATGGGTGGTACTCCCGAGCAGGTTGAGAATGCGGCTGAGATTGCGATGGAACACAACCTGGGTCTGACGTGTGACCCGGTGGGTGGTTTGGTGCAGATTCCCTGTATTGAGCGTAATGCGATGGCTGCGTCGAATGCTGTGACGGCGGCTCGTATGGCGTTGCGTGGTGATGGTACGCACCGTGTGTCGTTGGATCAGGTGATTGAGACGATGCGTCAGACCGGTTTGGATATGTCTCACCGCTATAAGGAGACGTCCATGGGTGGTTTGGCTGTGAACGTGGTGGAATGCTAGGTGCACGCTGTGGCAGGTTTGCACTCCTGATGAGGGTGTGGTAGACAGAAGGGATTTCTTCCTGTATCGTTAGTATTTACGCTTTCCCTAACCTTTGTGCCTTCATATAGCGGTGGGCACGGGCTGAAGGTGACGTTTTTCCGTCCGACTCTATAGCTTCGAGCACCGTTTTATTCGGGGGCTGAGGTTGTCGTGTCGCCGGTAATGTCGCCGGGAGGCTGATTGCTAACAGACATGTCTGTGGAAGGATCCCCATTTTGGTCGCTTCGAGCACCTCTAACCATGACGCCGCTAACGGCGCAGAGAACGTCTCGCGCCGAATTTCATTCGCGAAGATTAACGAACCGCTGAAGGTTCCCAACCTGCTTGCTATCCAGACCGATAGCTTCGACCGCCTCGTTGGTAACGAGCGCTGGGCGGAGCGTCTGGAGAAGGCGCAGGCTGCTGGTGACACTTCTGTCCCCGCTCAGTCCGGTCTGGCTGAGATTTTTGAAGAAATCTCCCCGATTCGTGACTTCCAGGAGACTATGCAGCTCTCCTTCTCTGAGCCTGAGTTTGCTGACCCCAAGTACTCTGTTGAGGAGTGCAAGGACCGCGACGCAACCTACTCGGCTCCGCTGTACATTAAGGCTGAATTCATGAACCTCGCTACCGGCGAGGTCAAGCAGCAGACCCTGTTCATGGGTGACTTCCCCCTGATGACCGAGGCCGGTACCTTCGTTATTAACGGTACTGAGCGTGTGGTCGTTTCTCAGCTGGTGCGTTCCCCCGGTGCTTACTTCGAGAAGGCTCCGGACCGTACCTCCGATAAGGACATTTACTCTGCCCGCGTGATTCCTTCCCGCGGCGCATGGTTCGAGCTTGAGATTGATAAGCGCGACCAGGTTGGCGTGCGTCTGGACCGCAAGCGTAAGCAGTCCGTGACTGTTCTGCTGAAGGCTCTGGGCTGGACCGAGTCTAAGATTCTGGCTGAGTTCGGTCAGTACGACTCCATCCGCGCAACCCTGGAGAAGGACTCCGTCAAGGACCGCGACGAGGCTCTGCTGGACATCTACCGCAAGCTGCGTCCGGGCGAACCCCCGACGGTTGAAGCTGCCCAGGCTCTGCTGGACAACATGTACTTCACCCCGCGCCGCTATGACCTGGCGAAGGTTGGCCGTTACAAGCTGAACCGTAAGCTCGGTGTGGACGTTCCCATGGATTCCCCCGAGGCTTCCGTGCTGAGCCAGGACGACATCGCTCAGATGATTCGTTACCTCTGCGCTCTGCACGCAGGCGAGACCAGCATCCCCGGCGTCCGTGACGGCGAGGAGATCTCCCTCAAGATTGATATCGACGACATCGACCACTTCGGTAACCGTCGTATCCGCACTGTGGGCGAGCTGATTGAGAACCAGATCCGTACCGGTCTGTCCCGTATGGAGCGCGTGGTTCGCGAGCGCATGACCACCCAGGACGTGGACGCTATCACCCCGCAGTCCCTGGTGAACATCCGCCCCGTCGTGGCAGCTATCAAGGAGTTCTTCGGTACTTCTCAGCTGTCCCAGTTCATGGACCAGAACAACCCGCTGGCAGGTCTGACCCACAAGCGTCGTCTGTCCGCACTGGGTCCGGGCGGTCTGTCCCGTGACCGTGCAGGCATGGAAGTTCGAGACGTCCACCCCTCGCACTACGGTCGTATGTGCCCCATTGAAACCCCTGAAGGCCCGAACATTGGTCTGATCGGTTCGCTGGCAACCTACGGTCGCATCAACTCCTTCGGTTTCATTGAGACCCCCTACCGCGTGGTGACTGACGGCCGCGTGACCGATGAGGTCCGCTACCTGACCGCTGACGACGAGAAGTCTGTTGTTATCGCACAGGCAAACGCACCGCTGAACGCTGACCGCACCTTCGCTGAGAACGAGGTTCTCTGCCGCGCGGGCGATGGTTCTGGCGAAGCTGTTCTGGTTGCTCCCGGCGCCGTTCAGTACATGGACGTCTCCCCGCGCCAGATGGTGTCTGTTGCTACCGCTCTGATTCCTTACCTGGAGCACGACGACGCTAACCGAGCACTGATGGGTGCTAACATGCAGCGTCAGGCTGTGCCCCTGCTGGAGTCTGAGGCTCCCGTGGTTGGTACCGGTATGGAGAAGTACGCAGCACTGGACTCCGGTGACTCCGTGCTCGCGAAGAAGCCCGGTGTGGTTTCCTCCGTGGACGCTAAGACCGTTATCGTCCGTAACGACGACGGCTCTGTCTCCACCTACCCGATCATGAAGTTCTCCCGCTCGAACCCGGGTAACTGCTACAACCAGCGCGTTGTGGTGAAGGAAGGCCAGCGCGTCGAGTACCGCGACGTTATTGCTGATGGCCCCTCCACCGACGGTGGCGAGCTGGCACTGGGTAAGAACCTGCTCGTGGCATACATGCCGTGGGAAGGCCTGAACTACGAGGATGCAATCATCCTCTCCCAGCGCATGGTTTCTGAGGACGTGCTGACCTCGATTCACATTGAGGAGCACGAGATTGACGCCCGCGACACCAAGCTGGGCCCCGAGGAGATTACCCGCGACATTCCGAACGTGTCCGAGGATGTTCTCTCGGCTCTGGACGAGCGCGGCATCATCCACATCGGTGCTGAGGTTGAGGCTGGCGACATCCTCGTCGGTAAGGTCACCCCCAAGGGCGAGACCGAGCTGACCCCCGAGGAGCGCCTGCTGCGCGCAATCTTCGGCGAGAAGTCTCGCGAGGTTCGCGACACCTCCCTGAAGGTTCCTCACGGCGAGTCCGGTACCGTCATCGGTATCCGTATCTTCGACCGCGAGAACAACGATGAGGACGATCTGCCCCCGGGCGTGAACCAGCTGGTCCGCGTGTACGTGGCTCAGAAGCGTAAGATTACCGACGGCGACAAGCTTGCAGGCCGCCACGGTAACAAGGGTGTTATTTCCAAGATCCTGCCGATCGAGGATATGCCCTTCCTGGAAGACGGTACCCCCGTGGACGTCATCCTGAACCCGCTGGGCGTGCCCGGTCGTATGAACATTGGTCAGGTTCTGGAAGTCCACACCGGTTGGCTGGCTAAGCAGGGTTGGAAGATTGAGGGCGAGCCCGAGTGGCTTAAGCACATGCCGAACTTCCCGAAGGAATCCGGCCCGACCCGCCTCGCAACCCCGGTGTTCGACGGTGCCCACGAGGACGAACTGTTCGACCTTATGGACCACTCGAACCCGAACCGCGATGGTGACCGTCTGATCAACCGTTCCGGTAAGGCACGTCTGATTGACGGCCGTTCCGGTGAGCCGTTCCCGGACCCGATTTCGGTTGGTTACCAGTACATCCTGAAGCTGCACCACCTGGTGGATGACAAGATTCACGCTCGTTCCACCGGTCCGTACTCGATGATTACCCAGCAGCCTCTGGGTGGTAAAGCGCAGTTCGGTGGTCAGCGCTTCGGTGAGATGGAAGTGTGGGCGCTGGAAGCATACGGCGCTGCATACACCCTGCAGGAAATCCTGACCGTCAAGTCCGATGACGTGGCGGGCCGTGTGAAGGTTTACGAGGCTATCGTGAAGGGCGAGAACATCCCTGAGCCGGGTATCCCCGAATCCTTCAAGGTTCTTATCAAGGAAATGCAGTCTCTGTGCCTGAACGTCGAGGTGCTCTCCACCGACGGCAAGATTATTGAGATGAGCGACTCGGAGGAAGAAGGCTTCCGGGCAGCAGAAGATATGGGCGTGAGCCTGACCCACGACGAGCCTAGCTCCGTCGACGAGGCATAAGCACCGCCTCCTTCTAGGGTGGGGAGCCCCGCATGCGCTCGCGTGCGTTGTGGGGTTCCCGCCCGCTAACCCAAGTCTTCAGAAACTTACAGAAAGAGATTAGGACCGATATGTCCAACGAATCTTCGCTTGGTTTGATGCGAATTGGCCTCGCCACCGCCGACGACATCCGTCGTTGGTCTTTTGGTGAGGTTAAGAAGCCCGAGACCATCAACTACCGTACCCTGAAGCCCGAGAAGGACGGCCTCTTCGACGAGCGTATCTTCGGCCCCACTAAGGACTGGGAGTGCTACTGCGGTAAGTACAAGCGCGTGCGCTTCAAGGGCATTGTGTGTGAGCGCTGTGGTGTTGAGGTGACCCGCTCTAAGGTACGTCGTGAGCGTATGGGTCACATTGAGCTGGCTGCTCCTGTTACCCACATTTGGTACTTCAAGGGTGTTCCTTCCCGCCTGGGTTACCTGCTGGATCTGGCTCCGAAGGACCTGGAGAAGGTCATTTACTTCGCTGCGTACATGATCACTAAGGTTGACGAGGAGGCTCGTCACGAGGATCTGCCGATGCTGCAGGCTGCTCACGATCGTGAGAAGCAGGAGCTTGAGGCTGCTCTGAACGCTGACGTGAACGCTATCAGCCGTGAGGTTGAGGCGGAGCTGGCTCGTATTGAGGCTGAGGGCGGCAAGGCTGCTGAGAAGCGTAAGCTGCGCGATAACGCTGAGCGTCAGCTCGCGTCGGTGCGTAAGCGCTACGAACGTGAGGCTGAGCACTTGGATCGTGTGTGGGATCGCTTCAAGAACCTGAAGGTCGCTGACCTTGAGGGTGATGAGGCTCTGTACCGTTCCATGATTGATAAGTACGGCCTGTACTTTGAGGGCGCTATGGGCGCAGAGGCTATTAAGAAGCGTCTGGAGTCCTTCGACCTGGAGGCTGAGGCTGAGGCTCTCAAGGAGATTATTCAGACCGGTAAGGGGCAGAAGAAGACCCGCGCTCTGAAGCGTCTGAAGGTTGTTAACGCCTTCCTGACCACTAACAACTCTCCGCTGGGTATGGTCCTGGATGTTGTTCCGGTTATTCCGCCGGAACTGCGCCCGATGGTTCAGCTGGACGGTGGCCGTTTCGCGACCTCCGACCTGAACGACCTGTACCGTCGTGTGATTAACCGTAACAACCGTTTGAAGCGTCTGCTGGAGCTGGGTGCTCCCGAGATTATCGTGAACAACGAGAAGCGTATGCTGCAGGAAGCCGTGGACTCGCTGTTCGATAACGGTCGTCGCGGTCGCCCGGTGACCGGCCCCGGTAACCGCCCCCTGAAGTCTCTGTCTGACATGCTGAAGGGTAAGCAGGGCCGTTTCCGTCAGAACCTGCTCGGTAAGCGTGTTGACTACTCGGGTCGTTCCGTGATTGTGGTTGGTCCTCAGCTGCAGATGCACCAGTGTGGTCTGCCCAAGCAGATGGCGCTGGAGCTGTTCAAGCCCTTCGTCATGAAGCGTCTGGTGGAGCTGAGCCACGCTCAGAACATTAAGAGCGCTAAGCGTATGGTTGAGCGTTTCCGCCCGCAGGTTTGGGACGTTCTGGAAGAGGTTATTGCTGAGCACCCGGTTCTGCTGAACCGTGCACCTACCCTGCACCGCCTCGGTATTCAGGCGTTTGAGCCGAAGCTGGTTGAGGGTAAGGCTATTCAGCTACACCCGCTGGTTTGCTCCGCGTTCAACGCTGACTTCGATGGTGACCAGATGGCAGTTCACCTGCCGCTGTCTCCCGAGGCTCAGGCTGAGGCTCGTATCCTCATGCTGTCCTCGAACAACATCCTGAAGCCGTCGGATGGCCGCCCTGTGGCTGTTCCTTCGCAGGATATGATCATTGGTCTGTTCCACCTGACGACTCCTCGCGATGGTCAGAAGAACGAGGGTCACGCATTCTCCTCGGTGTCTGAGGCTCTGATGGCGATGGATCGTCACGAGATTGAGCTGTACACCAAGGTGAAGATTCGCCTTGATGGTGACCAGTTTGTTGCTCCTGAGGGCTGGGAAGCTCCTGAGGGTTACAAGGCTGGCGACCCCGTGCTGCTGGACTGCACCGTTGGTCAGGTTCTGTTCAACCAGGCTCTGCCGAAGGATTACCCCTGGTTCTCCGGTGTGGCAGATAAGAAGGGCCTGGGTAGCCTGATTAACGATCTGGCTGAGCGCTACCCGATGGATGTTGTGGCTCGTGCTCTGGATAACCTGAAGAACTCCGGTTTCTACTGGGCTTCTCGTTCGGGCGTGACCGTGGCTGTTTCTGATATTGCTACTCCTGCTGAGAAGCCGGCAATTATGGAGCGCTACGAGAAGCAGGCTGCTGCAATTCAGGACGACTTTGAGATCGGTACCATCGATGACGAAGAGCGTCGTCAGGAGCTGATTAAGGTTTGGACCGAGGCTACCGACGTGGTTGCAGAGGCTATGCGTGAGAACTTGAGCTCTCACGGTGGTCTGAACACCATTTACCGTATGGTGACCTCCGGTGCACGTGGTAACTGGATGCAGGTCCGTCAGATTGCGGGTATCCGTGGTCTGGTGTCGAACCCGAAGGGTGAGATTATGCCTCGCCCGATTAAGTCCTCGTACCGTGAGGGCCTGTCGGTTCTGGAGTACTTCATCGCGACCCACGGTGCACGTAAGGGTCTGGCTGATACTGCGCTGCGTACCGCTAACTCGGGTTACCTGACTCGTCGTCTGGTGGACGTTTCGCAGGACGTTATCGTTCGCGAGCACGACTGTGGCACTCGCCGCGGTTTGGTTCTGCCTCTGATTGATGAGGATGGCGGTCTGCACCAGGATGTTGAGACTTCGATTCACGGTCGTACCCTTGCGGTTGACGTGAAGGACGAGGCTGGCAACGTTCTGGCTGCTGCTGGTTCCGATGTCTCTGATGAGCTCATTGAGAAGCTCTTCAAGGCAGGTGTGAAGGATGTTCGCGTCCGTTCGGTTCTGACCTGTGAGTCCGCTATTGGTGTGTGTGCACTGTGCTACGGTCGTTCGATGGCTTCGAACGTGCTGGTGGACATTGGTGAGGCTGTTGGTATTATTGCGGCTCAGTCGATTGGTGAGCCCGGTACCCAGCTGACCATGCGTACCTTCCACACCGGTGGTGTGGCTTCGGCTGACGATATTACTCAGGGTCTGCCCCGTATTCAGGAGCTGTTCGAGGCTCGTACCCCCAAGGGTGTTGCCCCGATTTCTGAGGTGTCTGGTCGCGTGACCATTGAGGATACCGAGAAGTCCTACAAGATTGTGGTGACCCCGGACGATGGTTCCGAGCCCCAGTCCTACACTGTTCTGCGTCGTGCGGCTTCTAAGCTGCAGAACGGCGATCACGTTCAGGTTGGCGATCAGCTGGCTACCGGTTCTGTTGATCCGAAGGAGGTTCTGCGTATTCGTGGTCCTCGTGAGGCTCAGAAGCACCTGGTGAGCGAGGTTCAGGGCGTGTACAAGTCGCAGGGTGTGGAAATCCACGACAAGCACGTTGAGGTTATTGTTCGCCAGATGCTGCGTCGCGTGACCGTGATTGAGTCCGGTGATACCGATCTTCTGCCTGGTGAGCTGGTTGATAACATTGCTTTCCAGACTGCTAACCGTAAGGCACTGGTTGAGGGTAAGAAGCCCGCAGCTGGCCGTCCGGAAATGATGGGTATTACCAAGGCTTCGCTGGCTACCGAGTCCTGGCTGTCGGCGGCCTCCTTCCAGGAGACCACCCGTGTCCTGACTCAGGCTGCTATGGAGGCGAAGACTGACCCGCTGCTCGGCCTGAAGGAGAACGTGATCATCGGTAAGCTGGTTCCCGCCGGTACCGGTCTGGCACGTTACAACGATATTGAGGTTGAGCCCAGCGCCCAGGCTACTGCTGAGCGTATGCAGGCTCTGGACACTTTCGGTGGTTACCAGAGCGCGTTCCAGATGGATAACGAGGTGTACACTTACGGCAACGGCGGCTTTATGGCTGTTTCGCTGGATGAGTACGGTCGTGGTCTGGACTAAGGCTTCTGCCGTGAGGGGTAGGTTGAGGGTTTAGAGCCCCGGCCTGGTCCTTGATAAAGAACGCGGATACTCGAGTTGTCTCGGGTATCCGCGTTTTTTGTTTCATGAGGAGGTGGAGGTTTCTTTTAAGCGTGGCTTTAATATTCTTTACCCTTCAATGTGAGGTTGTAGATTTTATGCCTAGTGGACGAATTTATTTATGAAAAAATCATTGGAGTGCATCATTTTTCATGATGAGAAAATTGCTTGACAGGGCAAGAAATTAGATGGCGGTCAAATATGCTAAATATCCCTAGAAACCGCACTAGAACTGCAATATATAGAATATTCACTCGTTTTTCTTTGGGGTATATATAGAATAAATGTTCTTGATTTGAACGATGCTAATTCAACTGGAAAGCCTTTTGACTAGGTTCTATTCTTGAAGGCATGCATATCACTCCAATCACTTCCGGACGGGTGACTACTAGCGGCACCCGACTGCCCTCCGGAACATCTCAATCTCAGATGCCTGAACAGAATTCCTCTTTGTCTGCAGGTGGGCAAAAGCGCTCCTCTGTCTTTTCGTGCTTTAAAGCACCCGTGCATTCTCTAACTCGCATTGGTGCTGCATGCCTCATTGCGGCATCCGCAATTCTTCCCGCTGGCCAGATTGCGACGGCAGCTCCTGCCTCTCAGAGCTCCAGTGCTACCCCCTACCTGGTTGGTGCAGGTGCGGCGGATATTACCGGTGAGCCCGGTGAGGTCGGCTTCATGGGTTACGGTGAGACCTCTCAGAAGGGTAGCGGTGTGCATACTCGCCAGTACGCACGCGCTTTCATTGCTGTGGATCGAGCCTCGGGTAAGCGCAACCTCATTGTTGTACTCGATACGTTGACCAGTTGGCAGTCTTTGCGTGATGAGCTGGTGAAGCGTATCCGCGCTGAGTTTGGTTCTGCGTACGATGAATCGAACATTATGATTACTGCAACCCACACTCACGCAACTCCTGGCGGTATCACGCACCAGAGCCTGTACAACATTACGACTCTGGGCTTCCATCAGGACACGTTTAATGCACAGGTAGATGGGTCACTGAAGGCGATTCGCCAGGCGACGAAGGACCTTTCACCCGGTAACCTGACGATTTCTTCTTCAAAGCTGACTGGTGTCGGTGTTAACCGTTCTCGCGAGGCGTTCAACCTGGACTCTCCTGAGATTCGCTCTAAGCTGCCCGGCGGTACCGATCCGACCAATATGACTCTGCGTCTGGAGCGTAACGGTAAGACTCGTGCGGTGTTGAACTGGTTCGCAATTCACCCGACGTCTTTGACCTCGAAGAACACCTTGATTTCGAGCGACAACAAGGGTTACGCGGAGTACCTGCTGGAGAACCAGGACCACGGTGTTGACCGCAATGTTCCTGGCAGTGGTGATGGCTTCGTAGCTGCATTTGCGAATGCTAATGCTGGTGATGTTTCTCCGAATACTTGGTTGAAGCCTGGTCAGGGTCCCACTAATGACCAGTTCAAGAATGTGAAGATTCAGGGTGAGAAGCAGGCTAATGCTGTGCGTTCTCAGCTCAAGAGCGCGGGTACTCCGGTGGGTAAGGGTCTGGATTCGCGTATTTCGTACTTCAATTTCTCGGGTATGAACGTGGATGCCAAGTACACCGGCAGTGGCCATAATGAGCGAACCTGTCAGGGCTTCCTGGGTACTCCGTTCGGTGCGGGGTCCACCGAGGATGGTGGCGGTGGCTGGGCTGTCTATAAGGAAGGCTCTGGTCGCCCCTCTATTTTGGGTACTTTGGTGTTCACTCCGAGTGCTGCGCAGACGCGTTGCCAGCAGCCGAAGGGCATTCTCTTCTCTGCAAAAAATGGAACGATCATTCAGGAAAAGTATCCGGTGCAGATTATGCGCTTCGGTGACTACTACCTGCTGGGTATGCCCGGTGAGTTCACCGGTGCGGTAGGTGTGCAGTATCGTCAGGATGCTGCCAAGCTCTTCGGTGTTCCCGAATCGCACATTATTCTGCAGGGCTACACCAACGCCTACGACCACTACGTGACGACTCCTGAGGAGTATGACTCCCAGCAGTATGAAGGCGGCGCGACCCTCTTTGGTCGTTACACCTCCAGCGCGTTCCGTCAGACCATTAATGTTGTTGGAACTTCGCTGAAGAACGGCACGCCGCTGGGTATTGGCGACCGTCCGAATGATCGTCGCCCGGTAGCCAGCCTGCAGGGTAAGGTTGTCTACGATACCCCGATGTTCGGCACTCGTTACGGTCAGGTGACCCAGCAGCCTCAGGATGCGATTGCTGGCCGCCAGGAAGTCTCTGCTCGTTTCGTGGGTGCGCACCCGAACAACAACATGCATCACGACGGTAGCTACTTTGTAATTGAGCGTCGTGTGGGTAATACCTGGAAGTACTATACTGCGGATAACAACCCGGACACTTTCTTTGAGTGGAAGCGTATCGGCATTTCTGCTTCTCAGGTGACGGTGCGTTGGAGTGTTCCGGCAAATACCCCTAAGGGTCAGTACCGCATCCGTTACTACGGTAATGCCAAGAAGAACTCAAAGACTATTACCCCGTTTGAGGGGCAGACTCGAGTCTTCCAGGTGGTGTAGCTCAGTAGCCGCCGCGGCAGACCTTATAACTGAATACTTTCTTGCGGGAGGCGGGCGCGGTTCTGTGCTCGCCTCCCGCAAGTATTGAAGCCGTCAAGAATCGTGTGTGTGATTCTTGGCGGCTTTCTGCTTGGATCGCCTCAGAGAAGGTGCAGGGGAGGGGCGAATCCCAACAATGTAATTTAAGTGAGGTAAATCATCAGCTTTTGCCCTTAGATGGGGGCTTAAAAGCAAAGAATCCCCGCTCTGGCGCTAGATTAAGCGGGATTTAACCTGTATAGTCTTATCCGAAGTACTTGAGCTCGGTGCACAAGGATCCACCCCCGGTGGGTTTACGCGGGATATTTCCCGAGGGCACGGGCATGATGAATCAATGGCAGTATGGATACCGTCCTTTGGCGTTGCTTTTTGCTGACGCCTAAATGCCATTTTTAAGTGTGCCCAAAAACTTTTTCACCTCTGATGGTGGGGAATTTTAGCCCTGAGAACTCGCCGAGATGTCGAGGAACCTATAGAAACCAACCGGATATGCATCCGAGCGTTTCTGATAACCGAGAGCACCCATCCAACGCGATGGGGGCCAGTAAGTTTATACGGGCTTCTCTAACGAGAAACCCGATCAAGCAACGGAGAAAACGTGCCTACTATTCAGCAGCTGGTCCGCAAGGGCCGGACTCCCAAGGTCGTTAAGACCAAGGCGCCCGCACTGAAGGGCAACCCCATGAAGCGTGGCGTGTGCACCCGTGTGTACACCACCACCCCGAAGAAGCCGAACTCGGCACTGCGTAAGGTCGCTCGTGTCAAGCTCAACGGCGGCGTCGAGGTTACCGCATACATCCCCGGTGAGGGTCACAACCTGCAGGAGCACTCGATTGTGCTCGTTCGCGGTGGTCGTGTGAAGGACCTCCCCGGTGTTCGCTACAAGATCGTTCGTGGCGCTCTGGATACCCAGGGTGTTAAGGGTCGCGGCCAGGCTCGCTCCCGCTACGGCGCTAAGAAGGAGAAGAAGTAATGCCTCGTAAGGGTCCCGCTCCCAAGCGTCCCCTCGTAAACGATCCTGTTTACGGTTCCGCTCTGGTCACCCAGCTGATCAACAAGGTTCTGCTGGACGGCAAGAAGTCCGTCGCAGAGCGCATCGTCTACGGTGCCCTGGAGGGTGTCGAGAAGAAGACCGGTTCTGACCCGGTCGCAACCCTGAAGAAGGCTATGGACAACATTAAGCCTTCTCTCGAGGTTCGCTCCCGCCGCGTTGGCGGTGCAACCTACCAGGTTCCGGTTGAGGTTCGCCCCGGCCGGTCCACCGCTCTGGCTCTTCGCTGGCTCGTTGGCTTCTCCAAGCAGCGCCGCGAGAAGACCATGACTGAGCGTCTGATGAACGAGATCCTGGATGCATCCAATGGTCTCGGTGCCGCTGTGAAGCGTCGCGAGGACACTCACAAGATGGCCGAGTCCAACAAGGCCTTCGCACACTACCGCTGGTAATTCTCCGTTTAGAGCCTGCCGAGTCGATTCGAGTCGGCAGGCTTTCGGAGTATCTCATTTAGGGAGAATAACGTGGCACTTGACGTGTTCACCGACCTTAACAAGGTCCGCAACATCGGTATTATGGCGCACATCGACGCCGGTAAGACCACCACCACTGAGCGCATTCTGTTCTACACCGGTATTAACCACAAGATTGGTGAGACTCACGACGGCGCTTCCACCATGGACTGGATGGCTCAGGAGCAGGAGCGAGGTATTACCATTACCTCCGCAGCAACCACCTGCTTCTGGAAGGACAACCAGATCAACATTATCGACACCCCCGGTCACGTCGACTTCACCGTTGAGGTTGAGCGCTCCCTGCGCGTCCTCGACGGCGCAGTTGCTGTGTTCGACGGCAAGGAAGGTGTTGAGCCCCAGTCTGAGACCGTTTGGCGCCAGGCTGACAAGTACGATGTCCCCCGTATCTGCTTCGTCAACAAGATGGACAAGATGGGTGCTGACTTCTACTTCACCGTTCAGACCATCATCGACCGCCTGGGCGCACGTCCGCTGGTTGTTCAGCTCCCCATCGGCGCTGAGAGCGACTTCCTCGGTGTTGTTGACCTGCTCGAAATGAAGGCATACGTCTGGCCCGGCGACGCCAAGGGTGACGTGAGCATGGGTGCTTCTTACGAGGTTCAGGACATTCCTGCTGACCTGGTTGAGAAGGCTGAGCAGTACCGCGCTGAGCTGGTTGAGGCTGTTGCTGAGTCCAGCGAAGAGCTCATGGAGAAGTACCTCGAAGAGGGCGAACTGACTATCCCCGAGATTAAGTCGGGTATCCGTCAGCTTGTTATCTCCGGCGAGGCATTCCCCGTTCTCTGCGGTTCTGCATTCAAGAACCGCGGTGTTCAGCCCATGCTGGACGCTGTGATTGAGTACCTGCCCTCCCCGCTGGACGTTCCGGACGTTGTCGGTTCCAACCCCTCCAACGAGGAAGAGAAGCTGACCCGTAAGGCATCCGCAGACGAGCCCTTCGCAGCACTGGCGTTCAAGGTTGCAGCTCACCCGTTCTACGGTCAGCTGACCTACACCCGTGTTTACTCCGGTGTTGCAGCTCAGGGCCAGCAGGTTCTGAACTCCACCAAGGGTAAGAAGGAGCGCATCGGTAAGCTCTTCCAGATGCACTCCAACAAGGAGAACCCGGTTGAGGAGATTACCGCAGGTCACATTTACGCTGCGATTGGTCTGAAGGACACCACCACCGGTGACACCCTGTGCGACCCCGCACACCCGATCGTTCTCGAGTCGATGACCTTCCCCGATCCCGTGATTTTCGTGGCTATCGAGCCCAAGACCAAGGGTGACCAGGAGAAGATGTCCACCGCTATCCAGAAGCTTTCCGCTGAGGACCCCACCTTCACCGTTTCGCTGAACGAAGAAACCGGTCAGACCGAAATTGGTGGTATGGGTGAGCTGCACCTGGACATCATCGTTGACCGTATGAAGCGCGAGTTCAAGGTTGAGGCTAACGTTGGTAAGCCTCAGGTTGCTTACCGCGAGACCATCAAGAAGGCAGTCGAGAAGGTCGACTACACCCACAAGAAGCAGACCGGTGGTTCCGGTCAGTTCGCAAAGGTGCAGGTCTCCTTCGAGCCCCTGCCCCTGGATGGCGAAGAGCTGTACCTGTTCGAGGACAAGGTCACCGGTGGCCGCGTTCCTCGCGAGTACATCCCCTCGGTCGATGCTGGTATCCAGGACGCTATGAAGTTCGGTGTCCTCGCTGGCTACCCGATGGTGGGCGTGAAGGCAACCCTGATTGACGGTGCTTACCACGACGTCGACTCCTCCGAAATGGCGTTCAAGATCGCTGGTTCGATGGTCTTCAAGGAAGGCGCTAAGCGCGCTAACCCGGTCCTACTCGAGCCGCTGATGGACGTTGAGGTTCGTACCCCCGAGGAGTACATGGGCGACGTTATCGGCGACCTGAACTCCCGCCGTGGCCAGGTTCGTTCCATGGAGGACGCATCCGGCGTTAAGATCATCAAGGCTATCGTGCCCCTGACCGAAATGTTCGGTTACATTGGCGACCTGCGTGGCAAGACCCAGGGTCGTGCAGTGTTCTCGATGGCATTCGATAGCTACGGCGAGGTTCCCAAGAACGTCGCTGACGAGATCATCCAGAAGAGCCGCGGCGAGTAATTTTCGCGTCTCACCCGTGGGCCACGGGCTAAAAACCTGTGGCCCACGCTAAAATTTTCAATTAAATCCATTATTGAGAGCATGAACAGTTTCATCTCTGCGGCGTAATCCGCTATTGTAGACGCTAGACCGTTTTATAACGGGATGCGCCGGAGCGAAGATCCGCGTGCATGTTTTCAATCGTTCTAGGAGGAACACTCTTGGCTAAGGCTAAGTTCGAGCGCTCCAAGCCTCACGTTAACGTCGGTACCATTGGTCACGTTGACCACGGTAAGACCACCCTGACCGCAGCAATCTCCAAGGTTCTGGCTGACAAGTACCCGGACCTGAACGAGAAGCGCGACTTCGGTATGATCGACTCCGCTCCCGAGGAGCGCCAGCGCGGTATTACCATTAACATTGCTCACATCGAGTACCAGACCGAGAAGCGCCACTACGCACACGTTGACGCTCCCGGCCACGCTGACTACGTCAAGAACATGATTACCGGTGCGGCTCAGATGGACGGCGCAATCCTCGTGGTTGCAGCTACCGACGGCCCCATGGCACAGACCCGCGAGCACGTTCTGCTCGCTCGCCAGGTTGGCGTCCCCACCCTGCTGGTTGCACTGAACAAGGCAGACATGGTTGACGACGAAGAGCTCCTCGACCTCGTCGAGATGGAGGTCCGTGACCTCCTCTCCTCGCAGGAGTTCGACGGCGACAACGCTCCCGTTGTTCGCGTTTCCGCACTGAAGGCTCTCGAAGGCGACCCCGAGTGGGTTGCTAAGGTCGAGGAGCTCATGGACGCAGTCGACACCTACATTCCGGACCCCGTGCGTGAGAAGGACAAGCCCTTCCTCATGCCCATCGAGGACGTCTTCACCATCACCGGTCGTGGCACCGTTGTTACCGGTCGTGCAGAGCGCGGTACCCTGAAGATCAACTCCGAGGTCGAGATCGTCGGTATCCGTCCGATCCAGAAGACCACCGTTACCGGTATCGAGATGTTCCACAAGCAGCTCGACGAAGCATGGGCAGGCGAGAACTGTGGTCTGCTGCTGCGTGGTCTGAAGCGTGACGATGTTGAGCGTGGTCAGGTTGTCGTGGAGCCGGGCTCCATCACCCCCCACACCGAGTTCGAGGCAAACGTCTACATCCTCTCCAAGGATGAGGGTGGCCGTCACAACCCCTTCTACTCCAACTACCGTCCTCAGTTCTACTTCCGTACTACTGACGTGACCGGCGTTATCACCCTCCCCGAGGGCACCGAGATGGTTATGCCCGGTGACAACACCGAGATGACCGTTACCCTGATCCAGCCCATCGCAATGGAAGAGGGCCTCGGCTTCGCTATCCGTGAGGGTGGCCGCACCGTTGGTTCGGGTCGCGTTACCAAGATCATCAAGTAATTGCCGTAAATTTACGACAATTCGCTAAAGATTTGCCGGAGAGAAAACTCTCCATCAGGTAGCGATACTCAAGGACCCCCGCATCTGCGGGGGTCCTTTTGTTATGCCCATTTTGGCCTGTTGAGGACTCTGCCGAAGCAGAGAAAGCGGCATTATCAGCAGGGCTGCTAAAGTACAGCTCTGGGCGTTCTCGGTCCCCTTTAGCAGTCGCTCAAGACTTCTGAGTGGGGAAACTGCGTAGTAATAGCGGAAGTTCACGTTGCATTCGTAACGATAGAAATCCCCCTGCGGCGGCATGGCAAGTCCGTACCTTCTAGCTGTAAATCCTGAACTCCTGGATATGGAAAGAGCACGGGTAGGTGAATGACTGCCTGATCTGTTTAGAGATTTGCAGACCTCAGAAAGAACCTGGTCATGTGGACCGGCTTGCGGCGGGGGAGCGTCTAAAGACCCTGCAGATAGGAATATAAGATCTGCGGACAAAGAAAAACGGTTCCCAGCCCGAAGGCTGGGAACCGCGATTCGAATGACTGCCCCTCGTAAGGGACATAGGTAATCCTACTACAGAATGCCGCAGGAATAGAACCTATACCTGCAACAGGTTAGATATTCTCCCCGTCACGAGGCTGGTATCCCTGCTGAGGAACCGGAGGCAGCGGCATCTGGACATTACCCTGGGTGTACCTGCCTTGCTGATTCTGAGGCTGTGAGAAATCCCCAAGCTGCTCAGAATCCTGGTGCGGAGCTACTGCATCCTGCTTGTTCTGTCGCACCAGCAGACGCCAGATAACGCCGGCAATGAGCAGAATAGAGATGATCAGCAGGGTCAGCGGGTTCAGACCGTTGAGCAAAATTGCCAGGTCGAGGGTGACTAGCGCAGTTGCGATATAGGTCCATACCCGGTCGAGCAGCAGAGCGCTCAGGAGAGTCAGGGCAATACCGAGTACCAACACCACGATATCCGGACCATCAGCGGGAACTGCCCACGTTACCAGGGTGAGGAACACCTGCAGACCCAAAGCCCAGTACAGAGGAGAATCCGATACCTGCGTATCTACAGGCCTCTTTGCGATGAAGTTCTTGAGAACCTTGGCTGCCACAACAGCCAGCAGAATCAGGAGAGCAACCTCAAGAATGACGCTCAGGGGGTTGGACTTCGAGTAATCAATGACCAGACGGGCGATGAAGAGGCTGAACGCCGTGGTGCAGACAATCGGCAGGTTCTTCGCCTTGGTGACAGATACGAAGGACAGAGCACCCAGACCCCAGAGAAGTGCGTTGAGCTCCACCTGCCTGGGCTCAAAAACCAACCCAACGAAGGTGTAGAATCCCAGCACCGCCAGAGCGGGAATCATCAGCAGCGTATTGACCGGTGCATAGATACCCTGGCTCAGGGGACGGCGAGACATGAAACGCGCGTAGGGGGCACCCAGCGGGCCGTGCATCGGCAAATCAACCATCGTATTACCGGCCGGAACAGCGATGCGAGGACGAACATTTGCCCTCACACCGAAGACCTCAACCGGGAGCGTGACCTTCAGAACGAACAGGATGATGACGGCAATCAGAGCGTAGTAGCCCAGAAGAGTCATCTCCATTGTGCTTTCCCTCGTGTTGAAGAGATTCCACAGAGCACCGATGCAGAAAGTCGTGATGCTGATGGAGGCACCAATCTGCATGCGGGAGACCCTGAAGATAAGGGCAAGCACCCATACAGAGATGAAGATAGCAGGAGTTGCTACCGCGAACAGAAGATTATCAAAATCGCCAATGAAACGGCCTACGCTCAGGATAGAACCAAGAGTAAAGAAAGTCGCTGCTGCGTATGCCTCGTAGTTTCGCTTGGAGTACGCGTAGAGTAGCACGCTGCACAGCGCCTGAACCGCCAGCAGGGCAAGTACGAGGAAGTCTACAAGCGATTCCTTCATATTGCCGCTGATAGCGAGCAGAATGACAGACCAGCAGATGGGGAATCGTGCAACGGTGAGTAGTTCCGAACGAATCGAAGAGCCAGCCGGCATAAAGAAACCAAGCGCACCGTAGACGACGGTCAGGAGCGACGGCAGTGCTACAGCGATGTACTCCTTCTGCAAGTCGTACAGCAGGTAGTGTCGCGAGCCAATCGTCGCGATAAGCAGAGTCGAGTAGAACGCGATACGGACAAACATGACAAGCGTGGAGCGGAAGGACCCAACGTCCGAAAGTCGCAACGCGCGAGCCAGAATAAGAGCGCCCAGCACGCTCAAGAAGAGGACGGCACCCGAGAAGAGAGGGAAACCAATCCAGAATCGGCCATGCGCTCCGCCATCAGCATGGTTAGCTACGTACCCGACGAAGAGAGCAAAAACGCCCAAGAAGAGGTAGACCGACATCTCTACAAGACGGTAGCTTGCGTTCTGCGCTGCAACGCCCTGAGAGAGGACAAAAGTCAGTAGCGCAATAACGGCGCAGACCAACGCAAACATCAAAAGCGACTCAGAAGTCTGCATCTCAGGAATGAGAGCGAGGAAGAGTTGAATCATACCAATGGCATAACCGATGTTGCTCAGTACCGCTCCAGCGGTACGTGCCTCAGGGGCCTTAGCACTGACCAGATAGATGACTACTGCCGCGGTAAAGAAGAGGTAGAAAGTACCCTGATTGCCGGGGGACGCGTACATGCCAACAACTGGAATGAGCGCTACAAAACTCATGAGTAGCAGAGGCTGGATTGCCTTGCGGTACAGCAAGAAACTCACAATGCAGAGGACACCAATAACCCAGGGGGCAGGGAAGATACCTTGATTACCTTCTGCATAAGGAAGGAAAGCGCTCCAGCGCGTTGCGTATACAGGGCTATCGGCAGCATGAGCAGTGAAGAAGGCATCAATGAGAGCGAAGAAAGAGAAGAACACGCCGACGCATGCGTCAATTGCCGGCAACCACTCTATCTTGCGAGCGGGTTGGTGAAGAGATTCCTTCGCCCATGGGATAGACGGGGTGCTTTGCAGCTGCTTGAGCTGTTCATCGGCAGCAGGAGCGGAACCAGCAATAGTCTTCTGCAGACGAGGAATAAATACGTAGGCAGAAATCAGGTTAACAACCAGAACAGAGACGAAGAAGATGCTGGGGAACCACGGGCCGTGATCCGAGTCCATGATGAAGGAGAGAATGGATGCAATAGGGTAGATGCGTGCCTGGGCGTAGTAATCCGCCGTACCGTTCAGCCAGGTGAACAGAATGGCATGCACAGACATGACTGCAAACGCAATACCCGCATCCGTGTAGCTCAGATCGTTGGTGAAGAAGAAAATAGCGATGGCAGTAGCCGGAACAAAAATGCGGGAAGAATCAACAAGACCTTCGCGGATGCCCTTCGGAGCAGCATTCGGGGCAAAATGCAGAACCAAACCCAGAACGGTGGCAACCGCAGTCAGTGAAACAAAATACCAAACGAAAGGCAGAGCCGCTACCTTCGTAGCCGCCAATGAATCCGAAACAATGAACGAAATCAGCAGGTACGCCATCACGCGGTTACGCATGAGGGCACAGGCACCAACAATGGCTGCAGTGCCAACCAGAGACGTGAGAAGCCAGACGTAGCGTCCTTCAGCCCAAATCTTGAGGACATAGGCAGCAAGGCCAGTCAGAGGAATAAACGCAAGACCGGTTGCTGCAAAAGAGTAGGAGGCAATACGCAGGCGCTCTACGAAACGGTAGGTGAGCAGACCGGCTCCGTAGAAGACGACTGCTCCAAGCGCCATTGCGAGGACACGGAAGATAGCCGTTTCATCCTGAGAAGACGTCACAGAGGTGACAAAAAGACCCGCAGCACCGATGAGCAGGAGCGAACCGATGTACAGAACAATATTGAGGAAGATGTCCTCATTGACCCGGCGGCGCTGCGCAGGAGGCTGAGGATACGGACCCGACAGGGATGGGGGAACGTACAGACCGAGACCTTGCGGCTGGACATGCTGAGGGCTCTGAGATGAAGAGTGAGAGCTAGAGGATGCCTGATGAGGTTGTGTCGGCTGAGACATGGTTTCTCCTTAGGCTGTAGTGATACTTCTACGATACGAGAGTCTTTAGACCTAAAAGCTTTATTACGAGCAATAAAGCGCATGGAACTTACTGAAAGTAGATTGAAAGCTCCCTGAGAGTTGCATTCAGGGAAGTGCCTCAAATTGACAGAGACAGTTAAGTGTTCTTAAGCACTTAACTCGTGTTTGTATTGCGTAAGCGCTCTATCTCTGAGAGAATTGACGACGTTGTCAAAGCGTCTACCTGCACTAAAGGTAGGCCCACGTATGACCCGGTCCGAAGGATGACGGGACGAGTTTGTCTAGAAAATAGGCGACACGCCCGAGTTCGGGGGTCGGTACTCAGGCGGGGTGAGGAACCCGGCAAAGCCGGATTCAGTCCGTTCTGAGTGGCGCACGTGATGAATATATCGCGTTCCTTAAGCGCTATAACAAAGGGGCAAAAGCTCCGATACAGGGAATACATCAAGAAAGAGAGTCCGACAGATGGCGGGACAGAAAATCCGCATCCGTCTGAAGTCCTATGACCACGAGGTCATCGATTCTTCGGCACGGAAAATCGTCGAAACGGTAAAGGGCGCAGGCGCAACTGTAGTTGGCCCCGTGCCGCTGCCGACCGAGAAGAACGTTTACTGTGTTATCCGTTCTCCCCACAAGTACAAGGACAGCCGCGAGCACTTCGAGATGCGTACGCACAAGCGTCTGATCGACGTTGTTGATCCGACCCCCAAGGCTGTTGATGCCCTCATGCGTCTCGACCTGCCGGCAGACGTAAACATCGAGATCAAGCTGTAGAGGATCGCATCTAATGACTAACAAATTCGAGCGCCAGGTGAAGGGCCTGCTGGGCACCAAGCTCGGCATGACCCAGGTCTGGGACGAGGACGGCAAGTTCGTGCCCGTCACCGTCGTCAAGGCTGATTCTAACGTTGTTACCCAGATCCGTAACCAGGAAACTGACGGCTACGAAGCTGTTCAGATCGGTTTCGGTGCAATCGACTCTCGCAAGGTTACCAAGCCCCTGGCTGGTCACTTCGAGAAGGCCGGTGTTACCCCCCGTCGCCACATCGTCGAGCTGCGTACCGCAGATGCTTCTGAGTATTCCCTCGGTCAGGAACTGACCGTTGAGCTCTTCGAAGCAGGCCAGAAGGTCGACGTCGTTGGTAAGACCAAGGGTAAGGGCTTCGCAGGTGTTATGAAGCGTCACGGCTTCAAGGGTGTTGGCGCGTCTCACGGTCAGCACAAGAACCACCGTAAGCCCGGTTCCATCGGTGGCGCATCCTACCCCGCACGCGTGTTCAAGGGTATGCGCATGGCTGGCCGTATGGGCGCAGCACGTCACACTACCTTGAACCTGACTATCCAGGGTGTGGACGCAGAGAACAATGTCCTGCTGATCAAGGGCGCAATCCCCGGTCCCAAGGGCGGCGTTGTTCTGGTTCGTACCGCTGTGAAGGGAGCCTAATACATCATGGCTGTTAAGACCCTTAAGGTAGACCTGCCCGCAGAGATTTTCGACGCGCAGGCATCCGTGCCCCTGCTGCACCAGGTTGTCGTTGCACAGCTCGCTGCTGCACGCCAGGGCACCCACAAGACCAAGAACCGCGGCGAGGTTTCCGGTGCAGGCCGTAAGCCCTTCAAGCAGAAGGGTACCGGTAACGCACGTCAGGGCTCCATCCGTGCACCGCACATGACCGGCGGTGGCGTTGTTCACGGTCCGACCCCGCGTAACTACGCACAGCGCACCCCCAAGAAGATGATCGCCGCTGCACTGCGCGGTGCTCTCTCCGACCGCGCTCGTCACGACCGCGTCCACGTTGTCGAGAACTTCATCTCTGGTGAAACCCCCTCGACCAAGGCTGCAAAGGCTGCATTCGCAGCTATCACCGAGCGCAAGAACATCCTTCTTGTGATTGCTCGTGCAGAGGACGTTGTGGCTCTGTCCGCACGTAACCTGGAGAACGTCCACGTTCTGTACGCAGATCAGCTCAACACCTACGATGTGCTGGTTTCTGACGACGTGGTCTTCACCAAGGCAGCATTCGACGCATTCGTTGCTGCAGCTCAGAAGAAGGAGGGCGCTAAGTAATGAGCGTTTCCACCAAGTCTGTATACGACGTGATCATCGCTCCCGTCGTTTCCGAGAAGAGCTACGGTCAGCTCGACGAAGGTAAGTACACCTTCGAGGTCGCTACCGATTCCAACAAGCTGGAAATCAAGCAGGCCATCGAGAAGATCTTTGACGTCAAGGTTGCTTCCGTCAACACCATCAACCGTCAGGGCAAGCGCAAGCGCACCCGTTTCGGTTGGGGCGCTCGCAAGAACACCAAGCGTGCGATTGTGACCCTCAAGGAAGGCACCATCGACATCTTCGGCGGTCCGCAGGCATAAGCCCCGCGGAGACCACTTTAACGAAGGAAGAAATATCTAAATGGGTATTCGTAAGTACAAGCCGACGACCCCGGGTCGCCGCGGTTCGAGCGTTGCTGATTTCTCCGAGATCACCCGCTCCACCCCGGAAAAGTCCCTGCTTCGTCCGCTTCACAAGACCGGCGGCCGTAACAACACCGGCCGCATCACCACCCGTCACAAGGGTGGCGGCCACAAGCGCCAGTACCGTCTGATCGACTTCCGTCGTCACGACAAGGACGGCGTGAACGCACGCGTTGCACACATCGAGTACGATCCCAACCGTACCGCTCGCATCGCACTGCTGCACTACTTCGATGGTTCCAAGCGCTACATCATCGCTCCGAACAAGCTCGCTCAGGGCGACATCGTCGAGTCCGGCCCCGCAGCTGACATCAAGCCCGGTAACAACCTGCCCCTGCGCAACATCCCCGTTGGTACCGTGATTCACTGTGTTGAGCTCCGTCCCGGTGGCGGCGCAAAGCTGGCTCGCTCCGCAGGTGCTTCTGTACAGCTGGTTGCGAAGGAAGGCAAGTACGGTCAGCTCCGTCTGCCCTCCGGCGAAATCCGCAACGTGGATGTTCGTTGCCGCGCAACCGTTGGTGAAGTTGGCAACGCTGAGCAGTCCAACATCAACTGGGGTAAGGCAGGCCGTAACCGCTGGAAGGGCATCCGCCCGACCGTCCGTGGTGTGGTCATGAACCCGGTTGACCACCCGCACGGTGGTGGTGAAGGTAAGACCTCCGGTGGTCGTCACCCGGTTAACCCCAACGGTAAGCCCGAGGGTCGTACCCGTCGTCCCAACAAGGAAAGCGACAAGCTCATCGTTCGTCGCCGTCGTACTGGCAAGAAGCGCTAAGGAGCCTGAAACATGCCTCGTAGTTTGAAGAAGGGCCCTTTCGTTGATCAGCACCTCTACCTGAAGGTTGCAGCTCAGAACGAGAAGGGCACCAAGAACGTAATCAAGACTTGGTCGCGTCGCTCGATGATTATCCCCGACATGCTCGGTCACACCATCGCAGTGTACGACGGTCGCAAGCACGTGCCGGTGTTCATCACCGAGTCGATGGTTGGTCACAAGCTCGGTGAGTTTGCTCCGACCCGCACTTTCCGCAGCCACGTGAAGGACGACCGTAAGGGCAAGCGTCGCTAATCGGTTCACACCGATAAGCTAACGTTTCCCTTTCGGCAATAGACGAAAGAGAGATAGGCAATGGAAGCCAAGGCATCAGCGCGTTTCGTTCGCGTTACGCCTATGAAGGCCCGCCGTGTCGTCAACCTGATCCGTGGTAAGCAGGCGGAAGAGGCTCTGGCGATTCTGAAGTTCGCCCCCCAGGCAGCTTCGGAACCGGTATACAAGATCGTTGCTTCGGCAGTAGCTAACGCTCGTCAGAAGGCGACCCAGCAGGGTCTGCCCTTCCGCGAGGAAGAGCTGTTCATTAGCGAAGCATTCGTGAACGAGGGCCCGACCATGAAGCGCATTCAGCCCCGCGCTCAGGGTCGCGCATACCGAATCAACAAGCGCACCAGCCACATCACCGTGGTAGTTGCTACCCCGGAGAAGGAGGAGGACCGCTAAATGGGTCAGAAAATTCACCCGAACGGTTTCCGACTGGGCATCACCACTGACCACGTCTCCAAGTGGTTCGCTGATTCCAACAAGCCCGGCGAGCGTTACGCTGACTTCGTCCGCGAGGACGTAAAGATCCGCGAGCTGCTGGCAAAGAACCTGGATCGCGCAGGCGTTGCAAAGGTCGAGATCGAGCGTACCCGTGACCGCGTGCGTGTGGACATCCACACCGCTCGTCCCGGTATCGTGATTGGCCGCCGTGGCGCAGAAGCAGACCGCATCCGCTGCGAGCTCGAGAAGCTCACCAACAAGCAGATTCAGCTGAACATCCTCGAGGTTGCTAACCCCGACCTCTCCGCTCAGCTGGTTGCACAGAGCATCGCAGAGCAGCTCGCATCGCGTGTTGCATTCCGCCGTGCAATGAAGAAGGCAATCCAGTCCGCGCAGCGTGCAGGCGCAAAGGGTATCCGTATCCAGTGCTCCGGCCGTCTGGGTGGCGCTGAAATGTCCCGTTCCGAGTTCTACCGCGAAGGCCGTGTGCCCCTGCACACCCTGCGTGCGAACATCGACTACGGCTTCTTCGAGGCTAAGACCACCTTCGGTCGCATCGGCGTGAAGGTCTGGATCTACAAGGGCGACCTGACCGACAAGGAGCTGGCAGCTCAGCAGGCAGCAAACAACCGCCGTGGCAACCGCCGCGATGGTGACCGCCGCCGCCAGGGCAACCGTGGTCCTCGTCGCGAGCGCCGCAACGAGAACGCTTCGGCAAAGGTCGAGGCCAAGACTGCAGAGAACGGTGAGGCATAAATGCTTATTCCCCGTCGAGTAAAGTACCGCAAGCAGCACCACCCCAAGCGTAGTGGTCTCGCAAAGGGCGGCACCGAGGTTAGCTTCGGTGAGTGGGGCATTCAGGCCCTGTCGCCCGCATACGTGACCAACCGCCAGATTGAGGCTGCACGTATCGCAATGACCCGTCACATCAAGCGTGGCGGTAAGGTCTGGATCAACATTTATCCCGACCGTCCGCTGACCAAGAAGCCCGCTGAAACCCGTATGGGTTCCGGTAAGGGTTCGCCCGAGTGGTGGGTCGCAAATGTCAAGCCGGGTCGAGTCATGTTTGAACTCTCCGGTGTGTCCGAAGAAGTGGCTCGCGAGGCAATGCGCCTGGCAATCCACAAGCTCCCGATGAAGGCACGTGTTGTGCGTCGCCGCGAAGGTGGTGAATAAGCGAGATGGCAGTAGGATCCAAGGACCTGAGCATCGATAAGCTCGCAGAGCTCTCCAACGAAGAGCTGGCTGCAAAGCTGAGCGAAGCGAAGAAGGAACTCTTCAACATCCGCTTCCAGGAAGTCACCGGTCAGGCTAACGCAGGTCGTCGCCGCACTATCAAGCGCGACATCGCACGTATCTACACCGTGCTGCGTGAGCGCGAGCTCGGTATTCGTCCCGCAACTGAAGGTGAGTCCAAGTGAGTGAAGTAAAGAACGAAGAGCGCGGCTACCGCAAGACCCGCCGCGGCTACGTTGTCTCCGACAAGATGGACAAGACCGTTGTCGTCGAGGTCGAGGACCACGTGAAGCACGCACTGTACGGCAAGGTCGTTCGCCGTAGCTCCAAGATCAAGGCACACGATGAGCAGAACGCTGCTGGCATCGGTGACCTCGTTCTGATTGCAGAGACCCGTCCGCTGTCCGCTTCCAAGCGCTGGCGTATCGTGGAGATCATCGAGAAGGCTAAGTAAGCCCTTTTCATGACTCTCTGCTAGAGCAGTAAAAGAACCCCTCTCCTACTTCGGTGGGAGAGGGGTTCTTTATGTTTTAACCTTTGTTAGGGAAAACTAGGGCGGGCGCCCTATGACATGGGCTAATAACAGATGCTAAGACAATATCTGTCATAAATGTCTTGATATGTCATACGAGAAAACAATATTTTTCTCTCGCGTTGATGGCGCAATCCACGAGTAGATGCTACTAGAGAAGAAAGCGCATGTGGAGGCGGAATTAGGGCGAAAAAATGAAAAGTAATACGTGAGTAAGGCGCCTGGGGACTGCGGAATCCGATGAGCAGCACTTGAAAACAACCTGATTAGGGACTTATTATCAACTTTATAGTTGCTTAGCATAACCTTGCCTAATAATCAGTCGAGTGGCTTTGCACCTTCCGGAGGTTGCACGACCTTTGGAGAAGTACCACTACACATCATTGAGGATCATCATGACTTCTTCACCCAAGCCCTCACGTAAGCTGCTCGCCATTGCTGGCGCACTTTCCGTTGTTGCAGGCTCTTTCGCAGCCGTTCCCGCTACCTTTGCGGCAAACATCTCCGCATCCGTTCCCGGCGGGAACTCCCAGAACTCCACTGAGGAATGCCGCCACATTGTAGTGAGCGCTACCCAGTACCAGGGCCTGCCCGGCCAGTACCAGCTTGCGTACTCGGCAGCAACCTCCTCCCTCTACACTTCCTTCTCCTCAGGCCGCCCGCCGGTACTGACCGGTGGCGTCGGCACCTGGAACGTTGCATCCACCCCGAGCCTTGCCACTGTCTACCAGTTCCCGACCACCGACTTCACCGCACGTGGTGCTACCGCACCGACCGGTAAGCAGATCGAATCTCCCTACGGTATCGCCTACGACGAAGCAACCGGATACGTATGGGTGACCCAGACCCGCGTCAACAAGATATCTGTCTTCGATCCCGCGACCAACAAGATTATCTGGAGCAGCGCAGAAGGCGACGTCAACCACCCTCGTGAGGTACGCATCGACCCCTCCAGCGGCAAGGTCTTTGTATCTGGCTCCGGCGGCATTAGTGTCTTCGACACCACTCGGCACGCCCTGGTCAAGAAGATTGAATTCACCGACGCCAAGGGCGAATCTGACATCGCAATGAACATGCACGTGGACTCCGCTGATGGCAAGCTCTACGTGCCCTCCTTGAGCGCCGGCACCGTGAAGGTAATCGACACCAAGAGCTACGAGGTTGAGAAGACCATTCAGCTGCACAAGGAAAATGCTGAAGCTGCTCTGAACCCCTCGGACGTCACTATCGACAAGTCCCTGAAGGAAATCTACGTCAGCTCCCAGGGTGACCGTAAGGGCGCTAACTCCGCTATCACTGTCTACGACCTGGAAACTGGTGCCTACAAGAAGACCATTCCTTTCGGCAACCAGGCCCTCGCCCTCGCCTCCGACGAAGCCCGTGACCTGCTGTACGTGACCGATTACGGCACCGGCAACGTCGGTGTTGTTGATGCACGAACCGGCACCGTTATTTCTCAGGTGTCTACCGGTGCGACCAGCGGCGCAAATGATGTTCTGGTCACTGCAGACGGCAGTGTATACGCTGTAGCACGCAGCATCGAAGGCGCTTCCGCTATCGAAACCGACTACACCATCGATAAGACCACCGGCGAATACCGCACCTCTAGCACCGAGCCCAAGGGCAAGGACAACGCAGACTCCCCGATTACTCCCGGCGTCATGGTGAAGATCAACACCACCGTTGAAACCACCGCGAAGCCTGCTGCACAGACTTCTTCTGAAGAACTGGTGAAGACCTACGCCGACGGCGCTAAGCTCTACGCCGTGAAGGACTGGACCACCGGTGAAACCCTGAAGCTGCGTGGCGAAGGTTTCAAGACTCAGGACGGTTCAAAGGGCTCCGTACTCGCAGTCAAGCTGAACAAGGGCCGCATCTCCGCGAAGGAAGAGCCGAAGCTCAACGGTGCTGAGGGCAACAGCGCCGGCGTCTGGGCGTACATCCAGGCAGATGAGAATGGTAACTTCACCGCTGAGCTGCCGTACCCGACCACTGAAAACTCCAACCTGAAGGAAAACCTGAAGAGCGGCGATAAGGTATCTGTCTTCCTGCTCTCCGGCTCCATGGTTGAAGGCGATACCGCACGTGGTGGTGAAGCGCTCTCCGCAACTGTTGCAGAGAAGAAGGCAGACACCGCTACGACCTGCGCGCCGGCAGAAACTACCCAGGTCGCTGCTGCTCCCTCTGGCGTGATTACCACTTACCCCGCCGGCACTAAGCTGAGCCTGCCTGATAGCAACGAGCCCACCCCGGCTCCGAGTGAGTCTGCTAAGCCTGAGCCGACCACCCCGGCTCCGAGTGAGTCTGCTAAGCCTGAGCCGACCACCCCGGCTCCGAGCGAGTCTGCTAAGCCTGAGCCGACCACTCCCGCTCCGAGCGAGTCCGCAAAGCCCGAGCCCAGCACCCCGGCACCCTCCGAAAGTGCAGAGTCCAATGAAGTTGTACACGAGTACAAGGACGGCGCTAAGGTTTACTTCCCCAAGACCTGGGACGGCCAGAAGCTGACCTTCCGTGGTGAAGGCTTCAAGACTCGGGATGGCAAGGGCTCCATTATCGCCGTCAAGCTGAACAAGGGCGCTATTTCTGCGAAGGAAGAGCCTAAGCTCGAAGGCGTTGAAGGCAACAGTGCAGGCGTCTGGGCTTACATCAAGGCGGACGAAAACGGTAACTTCACCGCAACTATCGACCGCCCCACCGTCGCAAACTCTAACCTGACTGAAGAACTGAAGACCGGCGATAGCGTTGCTATCTACCTGCTCTCCGGTTCTCTGGCAGAGAACGATAACGCGCGTGGTGGCGTCGCCGTAGAGTACACCTTCAGCACTGAGAACCATGTACCTGCGCCGAAGGTCTCTGAACCGAAGGCATCCGAGTCGGCTAACGCACCTGTAACTAACCCCTCTGCTGCTCCGTCTGCACCTGCAGATTCTAAGGAACAGGCAAAGGACCAGCCTGCTAAGGATCAGTCCAAGGCTCCCGTGGACTCTATGAATTCCGAGACCCAGAAGAAGGACAACACCGCCCCGAAGACCTCCGGATCTTCGTCGCAGAACGTCACCTCTTCCAGCAATGGCTCGACCTCTTCGAACTCCTCGAAGTCTTCACTGGCTAACACCGGTGCTTCGGGCGTCGTCATTGCAGCCGGAATTGGTGTTCTTGCACTGGTTGTTGGCGCAACTGTGCTGGTAGCACGTCGCCGCAAGGCATAGTCCGTACCCCACGGCAGCCCACGATACTACCGCTCGGTAGTAGCTAAAGAGGCAGAGCGGGATCTACTAGATATTCAAGAACCCGATTGACTCTCTGAAACTGCCGATACAAACTGAAAGGGGCGGTACCCATCGAAGCGATGGGTACCGCCCCTTTCAGTTTGCATATATGCCTGTTATATAGGCGGAAGGTCTAGACCAGGGTTAGAAGTAGTAGCTGGGATGGGGAAGGGAATGAATGAGAGAAAAGGGGAAGCGCCCCCTCTGCACTCGCTCGCCCATATTTGACGAGTTAACAGCCCCAAAGAATGAAATGTAGGGTTCTAGCGCCTCAGATATAAAGAAAACCCGCACCGAAGTGCGGGTTTAGTGTCAAAGCGAGGTTCGGTCCCTAGACAAACGGATTAGCGAGGAAAAAGGGACCCAAGAAATCTGTCCGATAAGGACCGAACCTCTTATTTGACGCATGCGTCTCTTCTATTATGGTACATCTCGCTGATTTTCGCACCTTGAAGCGTGTTTATTACCAAAAAACTTGATTTTTGAAAAAACAACCCTTAATTTCTAAATTTTTAAGCAGATTTTTTCGGAACGCTGCTTTGAGGGGCTCAGAAGTGACGAAATATTACGAAATCCATGGCTCTAGACGCCTCAGGATAAGCTTATAAACTCTATAATCTGTCAATATCTCTAGATAGATGTCTTTTGTGCTGATTATATGCAGACTGCAAAGTTTTCGTTGAGTAAATCCACCTCACTCAGATCCCGGGGGAGAGCAATGAGTATTGCCGATATGGGGTATCTTGGCCACGAACGGCGCAGCGCATGGACTACGCCAGAAAAGCCTCAAAGTGGAGGGTGAAGCGTAAGATATATAACAGAAAGCTCCGGATGCTAAGCCCGCAAAATATGAGGTGAGCTAGCCTCCAACCTACACAACTCTGGAGATATCTATGGTTCCCTCAGCCTCAGGAGAAGAACAGAAGAGCACCCTGGGCGCCAACCATTTTTCTGTGGATCGTTCTGCGGGGCTCGCTGGGCAGTATCAAGTGGCATACAACCCCGAAGAGAACGTTCTTTTCGTAAGCGGAAGCTTTAATCACACGAAGACCCACGGTACTCTCTGCGCAACAATCGCACGCATAAACGCAGATACCCTGCAGATTGAGAAGACGGCTGTTCTGCCTGCTATCCCGGAAAATAACCCCGGGTTAGAGAACCTCTTCCAAATCCAGGCTGCCTACGGTCTAGCAGCAGACAACGAGCGGGAGCTTCTCTGGACCGGAGGAACCCGCACAAACTCGGTATCCGCATACTCCCAAAAAGACCTAGCGCTCGTATGGGATTCTCTCGCTCTAGGAGTGGAGATGCTAATTCCGCGTGAGCTATACGTTGCACCCAGCGGTTCCGTACTCGTGACCGGAATGGGTGGTTACCAGGTAATCGCTGCACCTAACGCAGAAGGAGAACGCGCGGTTAGCTCTCTTCAAGGGGACGGTCCCGCTATGCTACTAGGACCCGTAGCTGATGAAGCTCGTAGCCGCCTGTACATCCCGAATATTATGCGAGATGAAATCTGGGTTGTGGACATGAACACCTGGGGGCTCGTACGTAGGCTACCCGTAACTGGCGGGGAAGACGCCAATGCTCCAATCGGTGTTCACGGTGTGGAGATTGATTCAACGCGCGGCGAACTGTATGTCTCTGCACAGGGGCGCGAGGGTAAAAACGGCGGTCTATATGTTCTGAGTTTTGAGGGCGAACACCTCGCTTATCTTCCATTCGGCAAAATGCCCACCGATATCTTGCTCGATGCAGAACGCCAGCTGCTCTATGTTGCCGATTTTGGGGGCAAGGGAGACTCAGCCGCTGCTGGCGGCGGAACTGTTACCGTCGTTAACACGCTCAATCGAACCATTGTTGAGACTCTGCAGGTAGCCCCAACCCGTATTAATCACCAGGTCCTGCTGAAGGACGGGAGCGTCATTGCTATCGACAAGGCGGGGGATTACCCTGCAGCTGAGGTTTCCTACGTGCTGGATGCGCACTCCGGTGAATACTATGAGGCGGCGGAAGAGTCTCGCCCCGGAGAAACTCCTCGCGCTATCGTTCGTGATGGTATCGCGAAAGTATATATGTCATAGCTGCAGAGTGAAGAGCAGTTGGTATACCCAAAATAGTCACTGTCGCTCTCTACCCCCTGTGTGTGCACTAGTGGGGTGGGGGAGTAGGACTGGGGTAATCCTATCGCTAGGCCGCGGCAAGTCTGTCGTGGGGGCATATTAAAACGTAGTAAAATATAAATATCTACCATCCTTGTTTGACACATTGTTTGGTAGATTTCTCGAGGCCCCTTCAGTTTCTTATGCGTCAGGAACTACACGAAGGGGCCTCCTGCTTTAAGTGTCAAATAAGCCGCCTTCTCGCTCGGTATTGATGTGGGGTATGAGGTTTTTGGTCTCCGATACATGCATTGTCTTGGTGAATAGGGTAGTGGAGACCGAAATCATAGTTAACAAGCCCTTGCACTAGATGCCTGCTTCCTGTATAGTGTTAAGACTGTGTGGCTGTATCCAAATAGCCGCACAACCACGGGCTTCTCGTGCCAGTGCATAATGCCGCTACTTACGGGTGGATACGCCCGCTTCACGCGGGTCCAAATGCTTCTGGCATGGGTTTGCCCCAGGCGTTTCCGCTAACCCCTTCCACAGAGATGGGGCCCGGGGCGTCAACCAATCCCGTAAAAATGTTCCGCAAGGCTGGCTCGCGCCTAAAGCGAGTCGGAACCGGCGAGACGACAGGAGAAATATGATTCAGCAGGAGTCGCGACTGAAGGTCGCCGACAACACTGGTGCGAAGGAAATCCTGACCATCCGTGTTCTCGGTGGTTCCTCGCGTCGCTACGCAGGCATTGGCGACATCATTGTCGCAACCGTCAAGGATGCAATCCCCGGCGGTACCGTAAAGAAGGGTGACGTTGTCAAGGCAGTCGTCGTCCGCACCAAGAAGGAAACCCGTCGTCCCGACGGCTCCTACATCAAGTTCGACGAGAACTCCGCAGTGATCCTGAAGAACACTGATGGTGATCCCCGTGGTACCCGTATCTTCGGCCCCGTGGGTCGTGAACTTCGCGACAAGAAGTTCATGAAGATCGTTTCGCTGGCTCCGGAGGTGCTCTAATTCATGGCTAAGATCAAGTCCGGCGACCTGGTTCAGGTTATTTCCGGTGCAGATAAGGGCAAGCAGGGCAAGGTTCTGAAGGTTCTCCCCAAGGAAAACCGCGTGATTGTTGAGGGCGTTAAGGTCGTCACCAAGCACACCAAGGCTAACCCCCTGACCGGCGCAGCAGGCGGCATTCAGAAGGTTGAGGCACCGATCCACGTTTCTAACGTTGCGATTGTTGACCCCGAGACCAAGAAGCCGACCCGTGTTGGTTTCCGCCTCGAGACTGTAGAGCGTGATGGCAAGGAGCGCACCGTTCGCGTGCGCGTTGCTAAGCGTTCGGGTAAGGACATCTAATGACCGAAACCAAGATCACCCCCCGCTTCAAGACCAAGTACGCTGAGGTCGTCGTTCCCGCTCTGCAGGAAGAGTTCAAGTACGAGAACGTCATGCAGACCCCGAAGATCGTTAAGGTCGTCGTAAACATGGGTGTCGGCGAGGCAGCTCGCGACGCAAAGCTCATGGACGGCGCAATCCGCGATCTCACCGCAATCACCGGTCAGAAGCCGATTGTTACCCGCGCTAAGAAGTCCATCGCACAGTTCAAGCTGCGCGAAGGTATGCCCATTGGTGCACACGTCACCCTGCGTGGCGACCGCATGTGGGAATTCCTGGACCGCCTCGTCACCCTGGCACTGCCCCGAATCCGCGACTTCCGCGGCCTCTCGGACCGCCAGTTCGACGGTAATGGTAACTACACCTTCGGTCTGACCGAGCAGTCCATGTTCCACGAAATCGATCAGGACTCGATCGACCGCGTGCGTGGTATGGACATCACCGTGGTGACCTCCGCGAAGACCGACGAAGAAGGCCGTGCAATCCTGAAGGCACTGGGCTTCCCGTTCAAGACCAACTAACGACTACGTTGTAGGTCCAGACCCCGTTACCGCGGGGTAGGGAAACCACAACGAGGAAGGGCTAAAGCCCACAATGACTATGACTGATCCGGTCGCAGATATGCTGACCCGTTTGCGTAACGCAAACTCCGCATACCACGACACCGTATCCATGCCCTACTCCAAGCTGAAGGCTCGCATTGCAGAGATCCTGAAGGCTGAGGGCTACATCGCCGACGTGAAGGTTGAGGATGCAAAGGTCGGCAAGACCCTGACCCTCGTCCTCAAGTACGGTCCGTCCCGCGAGCGTTCCATCGCTGGCGTGCGTCGTATTTCCAAGCCGGGCCTGCGTACCTACGCAAAGTCCACCAACCTGCCCCAGGTTCTGGGCGGCCTCGGCATCGCAATCCTGTCTACCTCTTCGGGTCTGCTCACTGACAAGCAGGCAGCGAAGAAGGGCGTGGGCGGCGAAGTCATCGCTTACATCTGGTAGTCGGTTAGAAGAGAAAGGAAGAGAATAATGTCACGTATTGGACGTCTCCCCATCTCGGTTCCCGCCGGCGTTGAGGTTAAGGTCGATGGCAACCTGGTCACCGTTAAGGGCGCGAAGGGCGAGCTCTCCCACAAGGTAGCTTCCCCCATCACCGTGGCTCTGAACGAAAACGAGATCGTTGTATCTCGTCCGAACGACGAGCGCCTGTCTCGCTCGCTGCACGGTCTGACTCGTACCCTGATTCAGAACCTGATTATCGGCGTTACCTCCGGCTACGAGAAGAAGCTGGAAATCGTTGGTACCGGTTACCGTGTGACCCCGAAGGGTAACGACCTGGAGTTCGCTCTGGGCTACTCCCACCCGATCAACATCACCGCTCCCGAGGGTATTACCTTCGCAGTGGAGGGTGCTAACAAGCTGACCGTGTCGGGTATCGACAAGCAGCTCGTTGGTCAGGTTGCAGCAAACATTCGTGGTCTGCGTAAGCCCGATCCCTACAAGGGTAAGGGTGTTCGCTACGCAGGTGAGCACATCCGCCGCAAGGTCGGAAAGGCTGGTAAGTAAACATGGCTATCAAGTCGAAGGCAGCGCAGCGTGCACGTCGTCACGCTCGCATCCGCAAGTACGTTTCGGGTACCGCTGCGCGTCCGCGCCTGTGCGTCACCCGTTCGACCCGTCACATGTTCGTTCAGGTTATCGACGATGTCAAGGGCGTAACCCTGGCATCCGCTTCCACCATGGAAGCAGAGCTGCGTGCAGCTGACCTGGACAAGACCGCTAAGGCAAAGCGCGTTGGTGAGCTCGTTGCAGAGCGCGCCAAGGCAGCTGGTGTTGAGGCAGTCGTGTTCGACCGCGGTGGTAACAAGTACCACGGCCGTGTTGCAGCCGTTGCTGACGGTGCACGCGAGGGAGGTCTTGCACTCTAATGAGCGAGCAGAACGTAAAGGAAACTCAGGTGAGCGAAGCAGTAGTAGCTGAAACCGCTGAGACCTCCAACCAGCGCGAGGAGCGCCGCAACAACCGCGGCGAGCGTCGTGGCCGTGGTGAGCGCCGTAACAACCGCGCTCGCGAGGAGGAGAAGGACAAGTACATCGAGCGCGTTGTGACCATCAACCGCGTTTCCAAGGTCGTCAAGGGTGGTCGTCGCTTCAGCTTCACCGCACTGGTCGTCGTTGGTGACGGTAACGGCCTGGTCGGCGTTGGCTACGGTAAGGCTAAGGAAGTTCCCGCAGCAATCTCCAAGGGTGTCGAGGAAGCAAAGAAGAATTTCTTCCGCGTTCCCCGCATCGAAGGCCGCACCATCCCGCACCGCGTGCAGGGTGAAGCAGCTGCAGGCGTTGTGATGCTCCGTCCGGCAACCGCTGGTACCGGTGTTATCGCAGGTGGCCCCGTGCGTGCAGTACTCGAGTGCGCAGGCATTCACGATGTGCTGTCCAAGTCGCTCGGTTCCTCGAACCAGATCAACATCGTTCACGCAACTGTTGCAGCACTCAAGGAGCTTGAGGAGCCCCTGGCAGTGGCAGCCCGCCGCGGCCTGCCCACCGATGAGGTTATCCCCAGCTACCTGCGCAACACCAAGTCTGAAAAGGCAGGTGCGTAGTAATGGCCAAGCGTATTCAGCCCAGCGACGCAAAGCTGGAAATCACCCAGGTCAAGTCCTATGTTGGTCAGAAGCAGAACATGCGCGACACCCTGCGTTCCCTGGGCCTCAAGCGCCCCGGCAACAAGGTAGTCCGCACTGCTGACCCCGTCACCGTTGGCATGGTTAACACCGTTGCTCACCTGGTGAAGGTTGAGGAGGTCAAGTAAAGATGGCAGAAGCTATCAAGATTCACGATCTGCGCCCGGCACCGGGTGCCCACAAGGCAAAGACCCGCGTTGGCCGCGGTGAAGGCTCCAAGGGTAAGACCGCAGGTCGCGGTACCAAGGGTACCAAGGCACGTTACCAGGTTCGTGCAGGCTTCGAAGGCGGCCAGCTGCCGCTGCACATGCGCCTGCCGAAGCTGCGCGGCTTCAAGAACCCCTTCCGCACCGAGTACCAGGTTGTTAACCTGGACCGCATCCAGGAACTGTTCCCCAACGGTGGCGACGTCACCGTCGAGGCACTGGTTGCTAAGGGTGCCGTTCGTAAGAACGAGCTCGTGAAGGTTCTGGGCAACGGCGAAATCTCCGTCAAGGTGAACGTTGTTGTCGACAAGGCATCGGCTTCCGCTATCGAGAAGATCGAGGCCGCTGGCGGTTCTGTAACCGTTAAGTAGTCTTCAAGACGAGAAAGCCCCCGTCCGTACACTATACGGCGGGGGCTTTTTGCTGCTCGGAAAGATTCATAACAAGGGTATATTCCTGTATTCGTATATTTGAACGCTTGGTGCACGCCACATTTAGTGTTCAAAAATCACGCTAAGAGAATATAAAAGCTACATAATCTGCTAGGGAGTTATCGTTACCCGCTCCAAACACGATAGACTGGAAGATGTGTTTACTGCGCCCTAAAACTCCTTGAGAGGGATGGGCGCCCCATAGACTTACAGGAGGACATGTGCTGAGCGCATTCGGGCGAGTCGTTAAGACCGCCGATTTGCGGCGTAAGCTGCTGTTTACCCTGGCAATGATTGTGCTGTACCGCGTGGGCACTTTCATCCCCGCGCCAGGCGTTTCCTACGGAAATGTACAGCAGTGTCTGAACGCCAATGTTACGAGCGGTGGCGTCTACGATATCGTCAACCTCTTCAGTGGTGGCGCACTGCTGCAGCTTTCGATCTTTGCCCTCGGCGTGATGCCGTACATTACCGCGTCCATTATCATCCAGCTGCTGCGCGTGGTCATCCCGCGATTCCAGGAGTTGCACGATGAAGGCGCGCAGGGTCAGGCAAAGCTCACCCAGTACACCCGCTACCTGACCATCGCTCTTGCTCTGCTGAACGCAACCACCATCGTCTCGATGGCGCGCTCCGGCGTTCTGCTGGGCAACTGCCCCGGCATCATCCCCCAGGACGACGTACTGCACATCCTGCTGATTATCGTCACCCTGTGTGCGGGTACCACCGTCATCATGTGGATGGGTGAGCAGATTACCGAGCGTGGCGTCGGCAATGGCATGTCCCTGCTGATCTTCACCTCCATCGCTTCTTCCTTCCCGAGCGCTCTGGGTTCCATCCAGCGCACCCACGGTTGGGGTATCTTCGCAGCTGTCTGCGGCATCGGCCTGCTGGTCATGCTCGCTGTGGTCTACGTGGAGCAGTCTGTTCGCCGTATCCCCGTGCAGTACGCAAAGCGCATGATTGGTCGACGCACCATTGGTGGCACCAGTACCTACATTCCGTTGAAGGTCAACATGGCAGGCGTGATCCCCCTGATCTTCGCCTCCTCCCTGCTGACCCTGCCCGGTCTGATCGCCCAGTTCAACACCCCCACCGACGGCTCCACTCCGCCGGACTGGGTTAACTGGATTAACGCATACCTGGTGCGCGGCGATCACCCGCTGTACATTGCTCTCTACTTCTTCATGATTATTGGCTTCGCGTACTTCTACGTGGCGGTCACCTTCGACCCGGTAGAAGTAGCGGACAATATGAAGAAGTACGGTGGCTTCATCCCCGGTATCCGTGCCGGTAAGCCCACCGAGCGTTACCTCAGCTACGTACTCAACCGAATTACGTTGCCTGGCGCACTTTACCTGGGTGTAATTTCCATGATTCCCCTGGTAGCGCTTATCCTATTCAACGCAAACCAGAATTTCCCGTTCGGCGGCGCCTCGCTGCTGATCGTGGTGGGTGTTGGTCTTGATACTCTCAAGCAGATCAACGCTCAGCTCCAACAACGAAACTACGAAGGACTGCTCCGATGAACCGTCTGCTCATCGTCGGCCCTCCCGGTGCAGGTAAGGGCACCCAGGCCGTCAAGATCGCTGAAGCACTGAAGATTCCCGCGATTTCCACCGGTGATATCTTCCGCAAGAACATCAAGGAAGAGACCGAGCTGGGCAAGGAAGCGAAGTCGTACATCGACTCCGGCAACCTGGTTCCCGACTCCGTCACCAACAACATGGTGCGCGCACGCCTGGAGGAGGGCGACGTCGTCAACGGCTTCCTGCTCGACGGCTACCCCCGCAACACCTCCCAGGTGCACGAGCTGGATTCCATCCTCGACGCCAAGGGCGAGAAGATTGACCGCGTTCTCCTGCTGGTTGCAGACAACGACGAACTCGTCGAGCGTCTGCTCAACCGCGCAGCAGAGCAGGGTCGCACCGATGACAACGAAGAGGTCATCCGTCACCGCCTAAAGGTCTACGAAGAAGAGACCGCACCGCTGATTGCAATCTACCGCGAACGCGGCATCGTCAAGGAAGTTAACGGCCTCGGCGAGATTGCTGAAGTCACCGAGCGCATCCTCGACGCTCTGAAGTAATCTTCTGCTGTACCCCCGCAATTTGGGATGCATGATGCATCACAAAGACTTGCGGGGGTACAGTGCTGTCTGTAGAGTTCTAAGCTTGGGCATACCGCCCCACATACCTAAGGAGCCAGAATGGCACGAGTCGAAATCAAAACCAATGCACAGCTTCAGCAGATGGCTCGTGCAGGCGTCATTACCAGCCGTGCACTCGATGCGGCAGTGGCGGCAGCCCGCCCCGGCGTAACCACCGCAGAGGTGAACGCCGCCTTTGAACGCACCATGCTGGAGCTGGGTGGCACCTCCAACTTCTACGGCTACTACGACTACCCGGCGACCGTATGCACCTCCGTCAACCACGAGGTTGTTCACGGCATCCCCGGCGACTACGTGCTCAAGGACGGCGATATTCTCTCCATCGACGGTGGCGCATACGTCATCGACCCCGCCACCAACCGCCAGTGGCACGGTGACTCGGCACGTACTGTGCTGGTTGGTGACAACGTAAGCGAAGCCCGCGCAGAGCTCTCCGCCGTCACCCGCGAGGCAATGTGGCACGGTATCGCTGCTCTGGCAACCGCAAAGAAGGTCGGCGAAATTGGTCTTGCCATCGAAGCGTACGTGACCGAAGAATACGGCGACAAGTACGGCATCATTGAAGACTACGTGGGCCACGGTATCGGTTCCCAGATGCACATGGCGCCGGACGTACTGAATTACGCAGTACGTGACATGGGCCCGAAGATCAAGCCCGGCATGGCTTTCGCTATCGAACCGATGCTCGTCACCGGTTCCATCGAGACCAAGGTACTCTCTGACGACTGGACCGTTGTGACCGTTGACGGCTCCGATGCATGCCAGTGGGAGCACTCCGTTGCTGTGCACAGCGAAGGCATCTGGGTCCTGACCGCAGAAGATGGCGGCGCAAGCGAACTTGCTCGCTTCGGCGTAACCCCGGTTCCGATCCCCGCCTAAGTCCCACCACTGGGGGAGGGGAACCCACCTTTAGCTGCCCCACCTCCACCCGAAGAAACCGGCGAATCCGGTCTGGTGCGTGATAGCGCATCCGAAAGCATCCACATCACAAGGAAGAAGCTCCATGAGCGAAACTCTCAACAGCAGCGAGGCATCCGCGCCCGCTGCGACCAAGGTGCCGGTTGAAATCTCGAACGTTCGCCCCGCACCCGGCCAGATTGCCCTGAAAGCACCGCGCCGTGCGAAGCCGCCCAAGCACATCGCTGACTTCGATATGGCTGGCCGCCGCGAATTTCTGAAGGAACTGGGCTACCAGTCGTTCCGTGCGTCCCAGCTGTCCAAGCACTATTTTGAGCGTCTGGTCACTGACCCCGCAGAGATGACTGACCTGCCGGCTAAGGACCGCGAGCAGATGGTTGCCCAGGCGATGCCGCAGCTTCTGACCCCGGTCCGTACCCTGGAAGCTGACGGTGGCGACACCCTGAAGGTTGTGCACCGCCTCTTTGACGGTGCGCTCATCGAGTCCGTCATCATGCGCTATGACAACCGTGTGACCATGTGCATCTCTTCGCAGGCTGGCTGCGGTATGAACTGCCCCTTCTGCGCAACCGGTCAGCAGGGTTTGACCCGTAACCTGTCCACTGCAGAAATTGTGGAGCAGGTCGTTGCCGGTGCCCGCTACCTTAAGCAGATGAAGGGCCTGGAAGAAGCAGAAGGCGGCTCTGAGGATACTCGTCCGCTGCGTGTTTCCAACATTGTCTTCATGGGTATGGGCGAGGCGCTCGCTAACTACAAGGCAACCATGGGTGCTGTGCACCGCCTGATTGATCCTTCCCCCGAGGGCCTCGGTATTTCTGCTCGTGGTCTGACCATGTCGACCGTGGGTCTGGTGCCCGGCATTCGTAAGTTTGAGCTGGAGAAGCTGCCCATTACTTTGGCGCTGTCCCTGCACGCTCCGGATGATGAGCTGCGTGATGAGCTAATCCCGATTAACCAGCGTTGGAAGGTCGACGAGACTCTGGACGCTGCGTACGACTACTACCGTACGACCGGCCGCCGCGTCTCCATTGAGTACGCGCTGATTCGCGATATTAACGATCAGGGCTGGCGTGCGGATCTGCTCGGTAAGAAGCTGGCGCAGCGCGGCCGTGGTTGGGTGCACGTGAACCCGATTCCGCTGAACCCGACCCCGGGTTCGAAGTGGACGGCATCCCGTAAGGGCGTTGAGCAGAACTTTGTGGAGCGTCTGCGTGCCCACGGTATTCCGACGACTATTCGTGATACTCGCGGTTCCGATATTGATGGAGCATGCGGTCAGCTTGCCGCTAAGGAAGACTAAGCAGTTGAGCTGTGACCGGTGAACGGTGCCCCTTTCCTGCGGAGGGAAGTCAATAAGACTTTCAGGAACGTGGGGGAGGGGCTTCTTCCTTTTAAACATTAAGTGCCTGATGTCATAAAAATCACGGTTGTTTTTCCACGGCCTTTGCCGTAGAGTTAACAGTTGGTTGTTTGTGCCAGTGTTAAGTGCGCCTTAAAACGCCCTATCGCCTCACCGAGGTGAGCTCACAAACAGAAGATACAATTGCCCGCCGCACCTGCGACGGGCACCGACGTTAGCGGAGGATATGGCTAAGAAAGACGGCGTCATCGAGATTGAAGGCTCTGTGGTTGAAGCTCTGCCCAACGCGATGTTCCGTGTTGAGCTGGATAACGGCCACAAGGTTCTCGCACACATCTCGGGCAAGATGCGTCAGCACTACATTCGCATCCTGCCTGAGGACCGAGTAGTAGTGGAACTGAGCCCCTACGACCTTTCCCGAGGTCGTATCGTCTACCGTTACAAGTAAACCCGAGATAAACGTCGCCCCTGGCGGCGTTTAAATCGTGTTCAAAGGGATAACGCAGTTCCCCAACGTAAGTGAGGGAACCTCTTATCTCGCCAGTAATCAAGTTGCAATCAAAAGGAATGCGATGAAGGTCAAGCCGAGCGTTAAGCCGATCTGCGATAAGTGCAAGGTGATCCGCCGTCACGGTGTGGTCATGGTGATCTGCGAAAACCCGCGCCACAAGCAGCGCCAGGGCTAATCCCTAGCAGCTGACTTCATAACCGCCCCAACAGGGGGCGGAATTGTCATAGGCACCGCTCCGAAGCAACGCCCACGAGGCGACTTCGGATACCTCCGGACTCAGAGGCCGGGGACCGGGTCAGAACAACCCGGGCAGTGATGCTATAGACCTCTGGAAAACAACAAGGAGAAGCCAGTATGGCACGTCTCGCTGGAGTTGATATTCCCCGCGAAAAGCGCGTGGAAGTTGCTCTCACTTACATCTACGGCGTGGGCAAGACCCGTGCACACGAAACCCTCGCTGCTACCGGCGTCAACCCTGACACCCGCGTCAAGGACCTGACCGACCAGGAGCTCGTGGCACTTCGTGACTTCATCGAAGGCAACTACAAGGTTGAAGGTGATCTTCGCCGCGAGGTTGCAGCTGACATCCGCCGTAAGGTTGAAATCGGTTCCTACCAGGGCCTGCGCCACCGCCGCGGCCTGCCGGTTCACGGTCAGCGCACCAAGACTAACGCACGTACCCGCAAGGGCCCGAAGCGTACCGTCGCAGGTAAGAAGAAGTAAGCAACGTTGCTCTGTTGGATATCTCTATCCGACCAACGTATTAGAAAACCTTTGTAGGAGAATCAAAAATGCCTCCCAAGACTCGCGCTGCGGCAGCTCGTAAGACCAACCGCCGCAAGGTTAGCAAGAACATCGTTGCTGGTCAGGCTCACATCAAGTCGACCTTCAACAACACCATCGTCTCCATCACCGATCCCACCGGTGCAGTGATCTCCTGGTCCTCCGCTGGCGACATGGGCTTCAAGGGCTCCCGTAAGTCCACCCCCTACGCCGCACAGCTGGCTGCTGAGGCTGCTGCAAACCGCGCCAAGGAGCACGGCGTCCGCAAGGTTGACGTGTTCGTCAAGGGCCCCGGTTCCGGTCGCGAAACCGCAATCCGCTCCCTGCAGGCTGCAGGCCTCGAGGTCGGTTCGATTCAGGACGTTACCCCCGTTGCACACAACGGTTGCCGTCCCCCGAAGCGCCGCCGCGTCTAATTAGGTTCCTGACCTAATCCCTCGACGGGTACGCTCCACGGAGTTGTGCCCGGAGAGTACAGACACCCGTCTGCTTCCTAAGATATGTTTTCCCCAACCTGTGGGCTCATATAGCGGAGCTCACCGAAAGGAAACAAAGTGCTTATTGCACAGCGCCCCACTCTGACTGAAGAGGTCGTAGCGCCCAACCGCTCGCGCTTCACCATCGAGCCTCTGGAGCCCGGTTTCGGCTACACCATGGGTAACTCCCTCCGCCGTACTCTGCTGTCCTCCATCCCCGGCGCCGCTGTTACTAGCGTCCGCATTGATGGTGTGCTGCACGAGTTCAGCACCGTTCCCGGCGTGACCGAGGACGTCACTGAGATCATCTTGAACATCAAGAAGCTCTCCATCTCTTCTGAGAACGACGAGCCCGTCGTGGCCTACCTGCGCAAGCAGGGCGAAGGTGAACTGACCGCAGGCGACATCGAGGTTCCCGCTGGCGTGGAGATCCACAACCCGGAACTGCACCTGGCAACCCTGAACGCCTCGGCAAACTTCAACGCTGAGCTGGTTATCGAGCGCGGTCGCGGCTACGTGACTGCAGCTCAGAACAAGGTCGGCGATGGCGAGATTGGCCGTATCCCGGTTGACTCCATCTACTCCCCGGTTCTGAAGGTTACCTTCAGCGTGAACGCGACCCGTGTTGAGCAGCGCACCGACTTCGACAGCCTGACCCTGGACGTCGAAACCAAGGAAGCCATCGCACCGCGTGACGCCGTTGCTTCTGCAGGCAGCACCCTGGTCGAGCTCTTCGGCCTGGCACGTGAGCTGAACATTGCAGCTGAGGGTATTGAAGTTGGCCCGTCGCCCGCCGACGAGTCCATGGCCGCTGATCTGGCACTGCCGATCGAGGACCTGAACATGTCCGTCCGCTCCTACAACTGCCTCAAGCGCGAGGGCATCCACACCGTGGGTGAGCTCGTGACCCGCAGTGAAGCTGACCTGATGGACATCCGTAACTTCGGTGCTAAGTCCATTGACGAGGTCAAGGCAAAGCTCATCGAGCTCGGCCTGGCTCTGAAGGACTCCCCTCCCGGTTTCGAGCCTGCTGCACGCCCGCTTGATGACGAAGACGGTTCCGGCGAATAATTTCGACCGAATAGTTCACCCGGTTCCACCGGGATCAGTCAAACTTGATTCCCTAAGAGGCTCCGCTGCTGGGGCGTTAGGGAACGCAACTATGGAGATTTAACTATGCCTACTCCCACTAAGGGTCCCCGCCTCGGCGGTTCCCCGACCCACGAGCGCCACATGCTCAACAACCTGTCGGCGCAGCTGTTCCAGCACAAGCGCATCACCACCACCCTGACCAAGGCAAAGCGCCTGCGTCCGGTGGCAGAGCGCTTCATCACCTTCGGTAAGAAGGGCGACCTGGCTGCTCGCCGTCGCGTGCTGCGTTCCATCACCGACAAGTCCGTCGTGCACGAGCTCTTCACCGTTATTGCTCCGGCAATGGCAGAGCGCCCCGGTGGTTACACCCGCATCATCAAGATCGGTAACCGTAAGGGTGACAACGCTCCCATGGCAGTCATCGAGCTCGTCATGGAGCCCGTTGCAACCAAGGGTGCAGTTGCTGAGGCAACCAAGGTTGCTGAGAAGGCAGCTGAGGCTCCCAAGGCTGAAGCAGCTGAGGGCCTGCCGGCAGGTTCCCACGCACCCCTGGAGTCCGGCGAGGCTCCCGAGGGCTTCGAGGTTAAGGGTAACGCCGATTCCATGAAGTACCACGTGCCCGGTTCCCGCTGGTACTCCAGCACCAAGGCTGAAATCTGGTTCGACTCCGCTGAGTCGGCAGAGGCTGCAGGTTACGCCCCCGCAGGTGGCGCAGCAGCACAGAAGGTTTCCGAGTAATACGGATCCCAGCTGATTTAGGCTAAGCCTAAAATATGTCAATCCGCCGTCCACTGCTGTGGGCGGCGGATTGGTGTATCTGCATACTTAACAAGGAGACGGTTCTTTGCGTATTCGCTAATACAAGAGCCGAACCGTATTCTTCAACCGTCCTTTACCGCTGAAAGGCACACCAATGCATAACGCTACTGCTTTAGAGAACCGTGAAGAACAGCCCTTCACTGCTACGCACCGCGTGCGAATTGATTGTGCCTACGACGGTTCTCTTTTTAGCGGGTGGGCTGCCCAACCGAACCTGGTTACCGTGCAGGGGGTCATTGAGAATGCCCTTGAACTGATTTTGCGGGCGCCTCACCGCGTGGTGGTCGCGGGTCGAACTGATGCCGGTGTGCATGCGGAAGCCCAGACCCTGCATTGCGATCTGAACGATGAGGACTGGACTCGCCTGCAAGGTCGAACGGGGGAGGACGACCCGACGGCTGCCCTGGGCCGCCGCCTCACCGGTGCTCTTCAGCGCTGCCTCTACGATGCGGAAGAGCAGTTGAACTTGCCGAAGAACGTTCGCGGCATTCTGCAGGGCGCTATTCAGATTCACCGCGTCACTGGGGTTCCCTTCGATTTTGATGCGCGCTTCTCGGCTACCGGTCGCCGCTACGTATATCGCATTGCAGATGGCGCGGCGGACGGTCTTAATCCTCTGCACCGTACCTACACCTGGGCGGTACCTGAGCACCTGGATTGTGCTGATCTTAACCAGTCGGCGCAGCAGCTACTCGGCCTGCGTGATTTTCTCTCCTTCTGCAAGCCGCGTGAAGGCGCGACCACGATTCGTGAGCTGCGAGAGCTTAGCTTCACTCGTGCTGAAAGTGGCCTTATTGAGGTGCGTGTGGTGGCTGATGCCTTCTGTCATCACATGGTGCGTTCACTTGTGGGTGCGTTGGTGCTCTACGGCACGGGTAAACGTGACGCGGCCTGGTTGCGTGAGCGGATCGAGAACCCGGGACGCGAAGCTTCGCTGACTCTTGCGCCTCCGCATGCTCTGGCACTAGCTGAGATTTACTACCCTGCCCCGGAGTTGTATGGAGAGCAGGCGGAGCGTGCTCGAGCAAAGCGCGAGGACCACGAAGCACAGAGCGCTTAACGCCCTGTGCATATTGAACCTCGTCACTTTGCTCATGCTCCACGAAGCACCGCGGGGGAGCGCAACTACCGCGGGGGAATTACACGGATGGAATTTAAAATGTGTTTAAGGCAAAAAAGCCCTATTTTTAAGGCTTTGGCGGTGGATTAAGCACTCGACGTCCTGTATAGTCTTGATATGTTGTGCGTGTTCTACCCGAGCGCGCTCTAAATCGCTGTCTAGTTGCAGGACGTTAAGGCGGTATAGAGTACGGGCAGAACGGGCGGCAGCTCGGTCCTCACCCGGGTGTTCGTCATGCACGTAAGTAAAAGGCGCGATACCCAACTAAGCGCCGTATGTACATTTCGAGACAAAGGCCAATATTTTGCGCACTTATACTCCCAAGCCCGGCGAAGTCGAGCGCCAGTGGCACGTCATTGACGCCACCGACGTTGTTCTCGGCCGCCTCGCAAGCCAGACCGCTATCCTGCTGCGCGGTAAGCACAAGCCGACTTTTGCTCCCCACGTTGACACCGGTGACTTCGTTATCATCGTGAACGCTGAGAAGGTCGCCCTGACCGGTGCAAAGCTCGAGCAGAAGCGTGCATACCGCCACTCGGGTTACCCCGGCGGTCTGAAGTCCGTGAACTACGCAGAGCTGCTTGAGACCAACCCCGTTCGCGCGGTTGAGAAGGCTGTCAAGGGCATGCTGCCCAAGAACAAGCTTGCTGCACAGCAGCTCAAGAAGCTGAAGGTCTACGCTGGCCCCGAGCACCCGCACGCGGCACAGCAGCCCAAGACCTACGAATTCAACCAGGTCGCCCAGTAATTCGGGCCTACGAAGAAACAATAGGAGAAATCGTGGCTCAGAACGAAGAGCAGATCGTAGTCGAGGAAGAGCTGACCAGCTACACCTCGGAGTCCGTTGCCCCCGCAGCGGCTAAGGCAGCACGTCCGGCCCTGACCGTTGCAGGCGCAGCAGTTGGTCGCCGCAAGGAAGCAGTGGCACGCGTTCGCGTTGTGCCCGGTTCCGGCAACTGGACCATCAACGGCCGTAGCCTGGAAGACTACTTCCCCAACAAGCTGCACCAGCAGGACGTCAACCAGCCCTTCAAGCTCCTGGAGCTCGAGGGTGCATACGACGTCATCGCACGCATCAACGGTGGTGGCCCCTCCGGTCAGGCAGGTGCTCTGCGCCTGGGTATCGCTCGTGCACTGAACGAGATCGACCGCGAGAACAACCGCCCCGCACTGAAGAAGGCTGGCTACCTGACCCGTGACGCACGCGTCATCGAGCGTAAGAAGGCTGGTCTTAAGAAGGCACGCAAGGCTTCGCAGTTCTCCAAGCGTTAATCGCTGGTTTTCACGAAGCGTTACGCCCCGCTTCTCCTTCGGGAGAGTCGGGGCGTTTTGCGTATCTGCTCACCGTGAGCGTTACAAGGTTATAGGGTGCATATAACTGTTACGTTTGTTCATCGAAGAGCACACCGGTAGAGTTAAAGAGTCAAAGCAGACAGGAAGAAAAGAGTACTCATGGCAGAGCAGAATCCCTCCACCCAGCCCGAAGAGAAGGCAGTGGAGGCTCCTCAGACTGAAGCCCACCAGCACGCCGCTGGAGGCGCACACGCACACACCGGTTCTGAGAAGAAACAAGCCATCAAGGAAGCCCTGAAGCCCCAGGCACGCCGCACCTCCGTTGTCGAAGACTACTCGGCAGAGCTGGACGAAATGGCTTCCCTCACCCGCGCCCTCGGCAAGGACAAGAAGGACGACGAAACCTCGCAGGCATGGAAGAAGGGTTATCCCTACGACACCAAGCTCAGCCGTAAGGCATACGAGAAGGAAAAGCGTGCCCTGCAGATTGAGCTGCTGAAGCTGCAGCTCTGGGCTAAGTCCACCGGTCAGAAGATCCTCATCATCTTCGAAGGCCGTGACGCAGCAGGTAAGGGTGGCTCCATCAAGCGCTTCACCGAGCACCTGAACCCCCGTGGCGCTCGCGTTGTGGCACTGGAGAAGCCGACCGATATCGAGCAGACCCAGTGGTACTTCCAGCGTTACATCAAGCACCTGCCCTCCGGCGGCGAAATCGTCCTGATGGACCGCTCCTGGTACAACCGTGCCGGCGTTGAGCGCGTTATGGGCTACTGCACCCAGGCACAGTACTTCGAGTTCATGCGCGAAGTTCCGGACCTGGAGCGCATGCTGGTGAACTCCGGTATCCATATCATCAAGTTCTGGTTCTCCGTCACCCGCGAAGAGCAGCTCGCACGCTTCACCTCCCGCCGTACCGACCCGGTTCGCCAGTGGAAGCTTTCCCCCACCGACCTGGCATCCCTGGACAAGTGGGACGACTACACCGCGGCGAAGGAAGCAATGTTCTTCTACACCCACACCGGTGACGCCCCCTGGACCGTTATCAAGTCCAACGACAAGAAGCGCGCACGTCTGGAAGCAATGCGTTACGTGCTCTCCCAGTTCGACTACCCCTCCAAGGATGAGGCAGTCGTGGGCGAGCTCGACTCGCTAATCGTCCGCTCTGCATCGGACGTTTTCGAGGATGAGTCCGGTGACTCTCCCGACGGCTTCCCGGTCGTCAAGTAAGCGTTGATAGATAGGGGAGAGCAACAGCTCAACCCTGCGGCGATAGAACCGCTAAACAGCTTGCGCTATGAAGGTGCCTGCCTCTCTTTTCCCTCTCTGGGAACTGAGAGCAGGCACCTTTGCGTGTCTATAGAAACATTAGCTATGAAGCAGATATGTAGCCGCTGAAAATCACTTTCTGATTCTGAAGAAAATGCGGTGTATACGCCTGAGGAGAGTTATGCACAACGTAAAATAAAAAGGTGACTGAACGACTTTTTGGAACCGACGGCGTACGCGGTCTGGCAAACGATGTAATTACTCCCGCCCTGGCTATGGAGCTCGCGCAGGCAGCCTCTATTGTGCTGGGCTTTGACACGGTAGAAGAGGGTGTACGCCCCCGTGCCGTGATTGCAAATGACTCCCGATCCTCTGCAGACTTTATTGTCTCTGCGATGAAGGCTGGCTTCGCTAGCGCAGGTGTTGACGTGCTGGACGCCGGCATTGTCCCCACCCCCGCAGCAGCTTACCTGGTGGCACACACCGGCGCTGACTTCGGCGTGATGATTTCTGCATCGCACAACCCCGCAGCGGACAACGGCATTAAGTTCCTGGCCCGAGGCGGCCAGAAGCTGGAAGACTCCGTTGAGGACGCTATTGAGCGCGTCTACCGCGAGAAGTCCTTCCGCTACCCGACCGGTGGCGCTGTGGGTACCGTCAAGCCCCTGGAGAACGGTACCGAGGCTTACGTGAAGCACCTGGTCTCCACCCTGCCCGAAGGCAAGCCCCTCGCAGGCAAGAAGATTGTTCTGGACTGCGCAAACGGTGCGGCATACGCAGCATCTCCCGCAGCTTTCGAAGCGTTGGGTGCAGAGGTTATCGCACTGGCTGTAGAGCCCAACGGCACCAACATCAACGACGGCGTGGGCTCCACCCACCCCGAGAAGCTGCAGGCAGCAGTCGTTGAGCACGGCGCGGACCTCGGCATCGCCCACGACGGCGACTCCGACCGTTGCCAGGCAGTTGACGAAAAGGGCAACCTGGTAGACGGCGACCAGATCATGGCGATCCTTGCTGTTGCTGCTAAGCGCGAAGGCAAGCTCGCAAAGGACACCCTCGTCGCAACCGTGATGAGCAGCCTGGGCCTGGAGCTGTACCTGCGCGAGCACGGCATTACCCTCGGCCGCACCGCTGTGGGCGACCGCTACGTCCTCGAGTCTATGCGCGAGCACGGCTACAACCTCGGTGGCGAGCAGTCCGGCCACGTTATCATGAGCGACTACGCAACCACCGGTGACGGCGTTCTGACCGGCATCCAGCTGGCTGCAGAGGTGGCTCGTAGCGGTCAGACCCTCTCGGAGCTGGCATCCCGCATGCAGCCCACCCCGCAGCGCCTGATCAACGTCAAGGGCGTTGACCGTGCGGCGGTCAAGACCAACGAGGCGCTCGCCACCGCCGTGAGCGAGGCTGAAGGCGTACTGGGTGAGAGCGGCCGCGTGCTGCTGCGTGCATCCGGCACCGAGCCTCTGGTTCGCGTGATGGTTGAAGCTGCAACCCAGGAACAGGCCGATGAGGTTGCTCAGCAGCTGGCTGACGTCGTGGCTAAGGAACTGGCACTCTAAACGTATTCTCTTCCGGCGCGAAGACCGGAATGGAGGATAGAGAAAGGGCTGGGAAGGTAACACCTTCCCAGCCCTTCTTCGTTATCTTGGGCGGGGGGAGGGGGGACGAGGATACGGAAAACCCCCGTATCCACAGGGGATACGGGGGTCTAAAAAATTAGTGGTAGAGAGCAGAGAAATTACTTCTTTGCCAGAGCATCGCGGATCTCCTTCAGGAGGTCAAGCTCGGTCTCTTCCTTTTCAATAGCCTCGTCTTCAGCCTTCTTCTTAGCCAGCGCGAGTTCAGTCAGCTTCTGAGTGGGCACAACAACTGCGAAGTACACAGCAACTGCAATCAGGATGAAGTTGACAATAGCGGTCAGGAACACGCCAACCTTGATCTGGCCGAAGACCAGGAAGTTGTCGAAGTTGGGGGAGCCAACCAGCATGGAGATAGCCGGCATCAGGACGGCCTGGACAAGCGAGGTCACCACAGCGGTGAAGGCGGTACCCATAATCAGACCAACTGCGAGATCGATGACGTTACCGCGGATTACAAAATCTTTAAAACCCTTAAGCATGAGATATAGAATAGCGCCTTTTCGCCTCAGAAAATGCCATATTCTGAGAAAATTTTCGTTGTAAAGCATGTGTTTTTCTTCACAGTGGTTCTGTGGTACCCAATACTTAAGGTCTAGGTCACATAAAGGTGAGTAAAAATCTCTGAAACCTGCGAAAAATCGCGGATTTACGCGGCGTGTACGCGAAAAAATATGCATCTACTGTGCCTATTTATTTCTGACACGGAAGCCAGAAATACGACACGCATCACCACTTGGCGCACCGACCAAAGCCGAAAGATTAGCCCAGACCCTAGCTCGCACTTGCATAATTGGGTGCCGCACCCGTACCGATAAACTCCTCAAAAGTCTTCGCACCCGAAGACACATACTCCTGAGCAATCTGCACACCCACATAACGGTAATGCCACGGCTCAAAACGATAACCGGTCACCGACTGACGACCATCAGGGAAACGCAAAATATATCCGTAACGCGGAGCATTCTTCACCAACCACTGACCAGCCAGCGTATCGCGGTAACACTCCTCCAGACGGCAACCCTCAGGAGAAGCAAAATCAATCGCCAAACCCGTCTGATGCTCCGAATAGCCGGGACGAGCAGACAACTGATCCGCCACCTGCTGACCGTTCACCGAAACCCAATACTGATAGGTCTGCTGCTGCACCGCATACGAACGATACGCGCTAGAAACAAGCAGAGTCACGCCATCGGTCGCCGCCGCATCAATCATCGTGTCCGCCGCCTTAGCCGCCTCAGCACGCAATTGATGACCGTAGAACTCCACCAGGTCACTCGGCTCCCAATCCTGCTGCGCAAAGGGGCGCATCTTATTCACGAGACAACGCAAAGAATCCGGCTGAGACTCAACACTCGGCTGGGCAAGCGCCAACGGGGAAGAAGACGCGCTCGCAGAAGCCGAAGCACTTGCAGAAGCACTGGTAGCAGAAGCGCTGGTTGCAGAAGCAACAGGGGAGGGCGCGGCAGAAGATGTCGCAGCAGTGGAAGAGACGCTAGAAGAAGCCGCCGAAGCCGTCGCAGACTCAGAAGCAGAAGCGCTCGCTGCAGAAGATGAAGAGGAGGCACCCTGACCCTGCGAACCACCCTGCGAACCACAAGCCGCCAATAGTGCGGTACCGCCAACCCCCAAAGTAGCACCCAAGAGAGCGCGGCGGTTTACCGCAGAACCATTAAGAGACTCCTGAGCGGTAGACGTACGGTGCAGAGACAACACAATAACTCCTCATCATGGCGTAGATGCAAACAAAAAGCGCCGGAAGCCTAAACCCACCCAGCGAGGGAGTGGAGCCTCCGGCGCCTTCTACTAGAATGCACCACAATACCGGCTAAAAGCCGCACACGAACACTAAAAACCTAAAGAACCTCTAGTTCTTACGCAGAAGAACCTGCTCCACGGTATGCTCGGCACCCTTCTGCAGAATTAAATGCGCACGAGCACGAGTCGGCAAAACATTCTGCACCAGATTAGGCTCATTCACGCTCTTCCAAATGCCGGTCGCTACCTCAACCGCCTGCTCATCGCTCAGCTCCGCATAACGCTTGAAATACGACTCCGGATTCGCAAAAGCCGAAGAACGCAGAGTCAAGAAACGATTCACATACCAGCGCTCAATATCCTCAGTGCGGGCATCCACATAAATAGAGAAATCAAAGAAATCGCTCAGCGTCAGATCGGAAGTCTCCGGACCCTCAGCCTGAGAAGGCGCCAAAACATTCAAACCCTCAAGAATCAGAACATCCGGTGCCGTGACCTCAATATGCTCATCCGGCATGATGTCGTAATACAGGTGCGAATACTTCGGCGCCACCACACGCTCGGCACCGGACTTCACCTGCGACACAAAATTCAACAGGGCGCGGCGATCATAAGACTCCGGGAAACCCTTGCGGTGCATAATGCCGCGACGCTGAAGCTCCGCATTCGGGTACAAGAAACCATCCGTAGTCACCAACTGAACCTTCGGAGTCGAAGGCCAGCGACTCAAAAGAGCCTGCAAAATACGAGCCGTCGTCGACTTACCCACAGCAACAGAACCCGCCACACCAATAATGAACGGGACGCGACGCTGAGACACATGCAGAAAATCATTCGTCATATGGTTCAGCGAGGATGCGGCAGTTACATACAGATTAAGAAGGCGAGAAACCGGCAGATAAATACGCTGCACCTCTTCAAGGTCGACAGTTTCACCCAGACCACGAAGAGACTCAATTTCCTCAGCACTGAGGGGGACAGAAATCTCATTGGCTAGGTGCGACCAACGGGAACGGTCAAGATGCATGAAGCGGTCATCGCCAGAAAAATACGGTGCGGTGCTCATTTATCTAAGTGTACGAACTTTCAGCCCGCGGGGAAAATACCCACCCTCACGGTTTGTTTGTAGAAATAAATTGATGGAAAGAAAAGGGTAAAACCTGAAAAGCTAGGAAAGCCACATTAAACGTGACGCATAACGGTATTTCACCGTGCGCATATCTGGATACTTGTGGGATAAACTTATAGCATGTGTGGAATCGTAGGATATGTAGGTCTGGACACTGCTCCGGACGGTAACAAGTTTGACCACAACGCATACGATGTGGTCCTCGAAGGTCTGCGCCGTCAGGAATACCGCGGCTATGACTCTGCTGGCGTGGCACTCGTGTGCCCCGACGGCATCGTATTCCGTAAGAAGGCTGGTAAGCTCCTGAACCTTGAGAACGAGGTCAAGGAACACCCCCTGCCTGACTCCCAGATTGGTATCGGTCACACCCGTTGGGCAACCCACGGTGGACCCACTGACAACAACGCTCACCCCCACGTTGTCGACAACGGCCGCCTCGCCGTCGTACACAACGGTATTATCGAAAACTTCGCAGAACTGCGTGCCGAACTGCTCGCCGAAGGCGTAGAGTTCGCATCTCAGACCGACACCGAGGTAGCTGCAGCAACCATCGCAAGCATCTACAACAAGCTCGGTACCGGTGACCTCACCGAGGCAGTACGCGTCGCATCCAACCGCCTCGAAGGTGCATTCACCATCCTGGCTATCCACGCCGACCACCCGGACCGCGTTGTGGCAACCCGCCGCAACTCCCCGCTGGTTATCGGCCTGGGCGAGAACGAGAACTTCCTCGGCTCTGACGTCTCCGCGTTCATTGACTACACCAAGGAAGCCGTCGAAATGGGTCAGGACCAGATCGTGACCATCACCGGCACTGACTACTCCATCATCGACTTCGAAGGTAACCCCGCAGAGGGCAAGCCCTTCCACATCGAATGGGACGCAGCAGCAGCCGAAAAGGGCGGCTTCAACTCCTTCATGGAGAAGGAAATCCACGAGCAGCCCACCGCAGTTGAACAGACCCTCATGGGCCGCCTCGACGAGAACGGCAACCTCACCCTCGACGAGCTGAACATCGACGACTCGGTGCTGCGCTCGATTGACAAGATCATCGTTGTTGCATGTGGTACCGCAGCATACGCAGGCCAGGTGGCACGCTACGCCATCGAGCACTGGTGCCGCATCCCCACCGAGGTCGAGCTCGCACACGAGTTCCGCTACCGCGACCCCATCGTGAACGAGAAGACCCTCATCGTGGCACTCTCGCAGTCCGGCGAAACCATGGACACTCTGATGGCAGTGCGCCACGCACGTGAACAGGGCGCAAAGGTTATCTCCATCTGCAACACCCACGGCTCGACCCTGCCCCGCGAATCCGACGCTGCGCTGTACACCCACGCAGGCCCCGAAATCGCAGTGGCATCCACCAAGGCATTCCTGGCACAGATTACCGCAGCATACCTGCTCGGCCTGTACCTGGCACAGCTGCGCGGCAACAAGTACAAGGACGAAATCGCTTCGATCCTCGCCGAGCTGCAGAACATGCCCGCAAAGATTCAGAAGGTCATCGACAACGACACCCAGGTCAAGGAACTGGGCGTCGAAATGAAGGATGCCTTCTCCGTGATCTTCCTCGGCCGCCATGTGGGCTTCCCCGTCGCAATGGAAGGCGCACTCAAGCTCAAGGAAATCACCTACATCCACGCTGAAGGCTTCGCAGCAGGCGAGCTCAAGCACGGCCCCATCGCACTGATCGATGAAGGCCAGCCGGTTATCGTGGTGGTTCCCTCCGCAAATGGTCGCGACTCCCTGCACGGCAAGGTCGTCTCCAACATCCAGGAAGTGCGCGCACGCGGCGCCTTCACCATCGTCATCGCCGAGGAAGGCGACGAGGCCGTCAAGCCCTACGCAGACCGCCTCATCACCGTCCCGGCATGCCCCTCGCTGCTACAGCCCCTGCTGGCAACCGTGCCCCTGCAGATCTTCGCATGCGCACTGGCAGAAGCTAAGGGCCTGGACGTTGATCAGCCGCGTAACCTCGCAAAGTCCGTGACCGTGGAGTAATCCTCAGAAGTAATCATCTGGAGTAATCCTCGGAAATTGCCTCGGCGATAACGAAAGGGCGGTGGTTGAGTTCTCTAAGAACTCAACCACCGCCCTTGTCGTTTACTTAGGCGGTTATTCGTGGAGTAACCAAAAAATGACGCTGTGAAACAGGCATCAACCATGCGTCATATTTGACGCTATCCCACCTAAAAGAAACGAATCTCGCTAGACTTAAAACAAGAGAAACCGCAAACAGGACGCGGTTACCACCCCTACCGTAAAAGGTGAAGCTCATGATTATGGGAATCGGCGTAGATACCGTCAACATTGAACGATTCGAGCGAATCGTGACCGAAACACCAGCCTTCGTCCGCCGCGTCTTCACCCCCAACGAACGCACCCGGAACGTACGCTCCCAAGCCGTACGATTTGCCGCTAAAGAAGCAGTCGCAAAAGTACTCGGAGCACCCGCCGGACTCAACTGGCAAGACTGCGAAGTCGCCACCGCCGAAAGCGGCCAGCCCTACCTCATCATTCAGGGCACCATCGCCCGCCGAGCCAAAGAACTCGGCATCAACCGCATTCACCTCTCGCTGACCCACGACGAACCCATGGCCATCGCCATCGCAACCGCCGAATACCTCAGCGACGCAGAACTGGCGCACCTGCAAAAGTTCAACCCCGAAAGCTACCGACTCAGCGTCATCGCCGGTGACGACACCGACGACTAACGCAGAGTCACACCAACACCACAACCAGGTGACCCCTAAGGCCCGCACGGTGCCACCCAAGGAGACAGCAATGAAGCTCATCTACACTGCTTCCCAGGTACGCGAAGCAGAAAAGCCCTACATCGAAGCCGTCGACTACGACGGCTACCTCATGCAACGTGCCGCAGACGCCGTCGCAGCCGAAGCGCAGGAGCTACTCCACGGCACAGAAAACGCCAAAATCCTGCTCCTCATCGGCCCGGGCAACAACGGCGCAGACACCATCTACGCCGGCGCCCGCCTCAGCGCCAAGGGCCACCGCGTTGACGCAGTCATCTTCGACCCCAGCGAAAAGAACCTCGAACTCATCGCCCGCGAAGGTGGCGAAGGCACCCGCGTACTCGACCCCGAACACACCCTCGAACACCTTACCGGCTACGACCTGACCATTGACGGCATCCTCGGTACCGGCTCCAGCGGCGCCGTACGCGGTAGCGCCGGCGAATACCTGGGCGTACTCCGTGCAGCGCAGCTCGACGGTAAGCTCGGCGCAGTCCTCGCAGTAGACACCCCCTCCGGAGTCGACAACAACCGCGGAACCGTGCACGAACCCTCCCTGCGCGCCGACCGCACCGTCACCTTCATCGGCCACAAGCTACCGGCAGGCACCTGCCACAGCGTCCACTCCGGAGACATCAAACTCTACGACCTGGGCGTTCCCGAAGCCCTCAACTCCCACAAGCCCGCCCTGCGCGTTCTCGACCGCGAAGACTACCGCGAGCTCATCGAAGTACCCGACGAGCACTCCCACAAGTACACCCGCGGCGTACTGGGCATGCTCACCGGTAGCCTCGAATACCCCGGCGCGGCCCTCATGAGTGTACGCGCAGCCCTCAACACCGGCGTGGGCATGGTCCGCTTCAACGCCAACTCCCACGAGCTGCGCCAGCTCATGATCGCCCACAACCCCGAAACCGTCTACTTCAGCGGCGCACCCGCCCTGCAGAGGGTCACCGTCTGGGCAGGCGGCTCAGGATCCAGCCACGACTCGCTGGATAAGAACCGCTACCTGCTCCACTCGCCCGAACCCGCCATCCTCGACGCGGGCGCCTGCGACCTGGCGGCAGAATACATGGCAACCGGCAAGCACCTCGGCTCCCATAAGATTCTCACCCCGCACGCGGCAGAACTCGAACGCTTCCTGCGCATCGTGCACGAGCTCGCCCCCGAAACCTGGACAAAGCACCTGGGCGACGCCATCGTACCCAGCCGCAAGGACATCGACGCAGAGCCCTTCCGATGGGCCCGCGCCGCCTCCGAACTCTCCGGCGCCACCGTCATGCTCAAGGGCGGCTACACGCTCATCGCGGCGCCCAACGGCGCCACCTACAGCGTTGCTGGCGGAAGCCCCTGGCTCGCCACCGCAGGCAGCGGAGACACCCTCACCGGCATCTACGGAGCACTGCTCGCCCAGACCGTAGCAGCCTTCGATGCTCGCGGAGAAGCGCTGGAAGGCTGCACCTTCGCCTCCATCGGTGCGCTCGCCGTCTACCTGCACGGCGAAGCCGCACGCGCCAGCGCCACCGGAAGCGTCAAGGACGCCCGGCCCGGCCCGGCACCCGCAACCCGCGTCGCGGAGATGCTCCCCGAAGTTATCGCCCGACTCATCGCAGAATAGGGGAGCGGGAACAAAGCTAGCACACTGAAGCTCTGACACTCGTCTCAAGACGAAGAGAAAAGCCCCCAGACACCCTGGGTATGCAGAAGGGGCGTGAATCCATCGGAAATGGATTCACGCCCCTTCAACGCGTTTACATCAATGCACGATACCGAGCTGCCTGTGCCGGGACAGCATCACTAAAAACCGGCATACGCATCGGCGGGAGAAACTCCCACCATCTTTCTTAGTACGCGCCTTCCTTAGCGAAAACCGCACGGACAGTACGCAGAAGAATAATGAAGTCACCGGTAAGCGACCAGTTCTCAACATAGTAGAGATCCAGACGAACCGACTCCTCCCAAGAGAGGTCACTACGACCCGAAACCTGCCACAGGCCGGTAATACCCGGCTTCACCAGAAGGCGGCGGTACGCAATATCTTCGTACTGCTCAACTTCCTCAACCAGCGGAGGACGCGGACCCACCAGCGACATATCGCCAATGAACACGTTCCACAGCTGAGGCAGCTCATCAATCGAGTACTTACGGATGAACTTACCGATGGGGGTAATACGCGGGTCGTCCTTCATCTTGAAGAGCACGCCGTTACCCTCGTTCTGCTCCATGAGGCGCTTCTTAACCTCTTCAGCATCAGTACGCATCGAACGGAACTTCACCATCTTGAAAAGCTCACCGTTCAGACCCACACGGTTCTGAAGGAAGAAGACCGGGCCGCCATCACGCTTAACCAGCAGAGCAACCACCAGGAACAGCGGAGAGAGCAGAATCAAACCCAGACCCGAGGACACAACGTCCACGGCGCGCTTGAAGAACGCCGACAGACCGGTAATACGCGGAGTCGACACGTGCACCAGCGGCAGACCGTTCAGCGGCTGCATGTGCATACGCGGACCAGCAATATCGGTCGTAGCCGGAGCCATAATCAGCGAAATATGCGCATCCGCCAGCTTCCAACCCAGCAGACGAACCTGGTCCGGGCTCAAATGGTGGCCATTCGTAACAGCGACCATGTGAATATCGTTCTCGCGGATAGCTTCCATAATGTCAGCCGGAGAAGTGCTGTAACCAAGCACCGGAATCGGCGCACCAGCAACAGTAGTACCGGGAGTGAAACCGGGCAGGTAGAACGCAGCGGGGGACAGACCGGAAGCAACCACATCCTTCAAATTCTTGTACAGGTGCTGACCGGTCGTCACATCAGAAATAATCATGACGCGAGTCAGCGCGCGACCGCGAGTACGCGAACGCACCAGGCCCTGACGAATAACCCAACGCTCCATCAGCAGGAAGAACAGGCCCAGCGGATAAGCAATCAGCAGGTACATGCGGGTGACGTCAACCTTGAGGAAGAACGCCACAATAATCAGCAGACAGAAGAAATAAGTACTGCCGCGAGTAATGAGGCGGTACTCCTCAGTACCGAAACCCATAATGCGCAGGCTACGGGAGCCATTCACCTGGAGAATAAACCACCAGCCAATGGTCAGGCCAATACCCAAGAAGATATAGTCCATCGCGGGTACGCGGCCATCGAGAACATTAATAGGCCAAACGTTCACATAGGGCAGGTCAGCATTTTCCCACCCGAAACGAATCAGATGCGCAGCGACAACCGCAACAGCAATGGCGAAAAAATCGCCAAAGTAAAGGGCGCGCTGAACCTTGGGATGCCAGCTTCGCTTGATAACGAAGTCTGAACCCCACATTTTTTTAAGACGATCTTGTACTTTCAACGGTGTAATCTTCCCCGGAAATTTGTCCTGTATTGCGGACTGAGAGCGGCGAATAGGCACATTTACCCCTAATTATCGGTGTAAGGGAGACGTGTCCTAGTCTTTGTCCTGATGAATGAGTGAACCCTTAATCTTGCTGAGTGAATAATGGCAGAGACTACGGCAAAGGCGCTGGTAAGACGCCTAGTGGAGCGTTATATGAGCCCGCTGAGCGCATAAACGTGTTCCGTAAACTATTCTACGGGGTCGGGGGTCTTCCGTCTCGAAGAATGAAGAGGCAAAGTCGCTCCGGTGTGATGAAATCAATCACAGAAAAATAAGAGAATAAGAGCCTCCGGGAAGAATGCCTAGTGGAGCTAAGAAACTCCCAAAATTACCGGTATGTTTCACGCATCTGCAGAAAAACAATAACCGGCATATAAAAAGACAAATCCCGGAGTCTCAATAACAAGCCCTACGCACACGGCGTAAAAGGGACATTAAGGGCGCTCAAGCCCCGCACGATCCAAAATGAAATCAATCATCGGTTCATAACGGCGCGGCGGAACGTTATCGTCCATCGGCACACACACCGGCAAATCTCCCTGCTCAGCCGCAACAAACAGACCGGGATCATTACAATCCGCAATGCCAATCGTCAGCAGCTTACGAGTAGACGCCGCATAACCACCCATACCGTGATCCGAAACCACCAGATCCGGGGTCACGCCACGCGCCTCCAGCTGATCCAAAGCGATGCGCATCGGGCCGGGGAAATGTGTATGCTGCAGGTTGCCGTACTGCTCAAACATCACGACATCCATAATCTGGCGGACGTCGCCGTCGAGGAAACGCTCGCCCTCCTCAATCTGAAGAACCTCAGCACCCGCAGCCTTCGCCGCTGCAGCCATTACCGCGTAAATGGGGAACAGGCCCGCCGGGTGACCGGTCGCAAACAGGATGCGGGAACCGGCACGCACCGCCTCGCCGAAGATACGGGCGTACTCCTCCAGGGCGCTGATGCACTGCTCGGCACCAATCGTGTCCTGACCGTGAGTATGCGAACGGTCCGGGTTCAGACCCGCACGGCGGACCATCACCTCAAACACCGAATCGTAATCCCACTCGCGGGTCCACTGAACACCAAACTCAAGGTGCTCATTGCCATCCAGGAAACCCTGAATATGGTCCAGATTATTCTCGCGCGGGGTCGCCACCTCGCCGGTAATACGCACCGAATCCAGGTATGCGGCGAACTCATCGCGGCTCATGGAGAAAGACATTAAAACTCCTCATGACGTGAAAAATACATTACTGCGAGATACCTTCACGTACCTCGGCATAAGCTTCTAGGGTCTTACGCGCCGTCTGGTCCCAACCCATCGTGCGGGCACGCGCCGCAGCGTTCGCGCCCAACGAGTGGCGCAGATACGGGGCACGCACCAGACGCTCAATAGCCGCAGCCCAACGCTGCGGAGTACGAGGAGCCACCAGCAGGCCCGTACGGTGGTTCTCCACCGCATAGCGCAGACCGTCAGCATCCGTAGCGAGCACCGCTGCGCCGCACGCCTGCGCCTCCAGAGCCACCAACCCGAACGTCTCAGACGACGACGGGGACGCCACAATGTCGGCGGCACGGAAAATATCAGCCAGCTCAGATGCAGGAACCGGGTCCTTCAAATGCACCCGATCTGCCACACCCAGCTCAGCTGCACGCTGCAACAGGCGGCGCTCATAATCCGAATCGGAACGACCAATAATATCCACGTCCACCTGCAGGTCGGAGGGGAGCAGCGCGAGCGCCTCCACCAGCAGATGCGGGCCTTTCAACGGCTGAGGCCTACCGGCAAACACAATGCGGGAACGAGTCTCCGAGGTGTCATTGAGCGGATGTACGCCAGGAATCGTATGGAAAATCGAGGTGTCAACACCCGGGGGGATAATGGCAAGCTTCTGCGCGTCCGTACCGTAGTACTCGCCCATCTGCTGCGCCTCCAGGGGAGTATTCACAATCACCCGGCTCGCGGAGCTACTCATCAGACGCTCGGCGCGGTAGCGTTCCTCAGGCTCGGGTGCTTCACCTTCGCCGCGGCGCGCATCCTTGGCGGCAGCCGTCGTATGCGGAGTGAAAAGAACGGGGACCGGGAAGCCAACGCCCTGAGCCGACCACAGCTGGGATGCGCGAGCCGCAGCCTGACCAGACAGCCAATAGTGGGCGTGAATAATATCCGGGGTGTACAGCGCCTGCTCCACGCACGCCTGCGCAAAATCATCGGTGACCGTAGCCAACTCGTTCTTCGAAAGACCACGAGCGGATGGAAGATCAAGGCTGTGGCGCACAATGCGCTCGCCGGGCTGAGGAGGCTGACGGAACGGCGAGTCAGCCGGAAGCGCCTCACCGCGGTCCAGGGTGAAAACCTCAACCCGCAGCTCGGGATCGAGCTCCAGCATGGCGTGCACCGACCGGGCAATATAGACGTTCATGCCGCCTGCATCTCCGCTACCGGGTTGCGCAAAAGGGTCGGTGTGCATGGAATACACGTGAACCGTCCGAGCCGGCGGCAGAGTGCTCATCGATGCTTTCCTCTCTCAAAGGTGTACCTGACCTAGTGTAGCGCGACAGGACTTTCGCACACCGGGAGGTCTAGAATTTAGTAGAAAAGAGGCTGCCCAAGCGCAGCCTGTAGTACCCGCCCGTTAGAAGGACCGTGAAGGACCATGACTCACCCTCAGCAGCCTGCCGAACCGCTCTATTGCCCGCCCTGCACCCCGGCAGAGGCAGAGCGAAGCGCCACCATTGACCTTGATGCGCTAGAACATAATGTGCGCCGCCTCAAGGAACTTATTGGTGACCGCGCGCTCATTGCAGTGGTTAAGGCGGATGCGTACGGTCACGGCGCGTACCCGGTGGCACGTTCGGCTATTGCCGCCGGTGCTGACCTGCTGGGTGTGGTGCACGTGAACGAGGCGCTGGAACTGCGTGCTGACGGTATTGAGGCGCCGCTCATGGCGTGGCTGCACACTCCCTCCACCGATTTTGAGGCGGCGCTGCAGGAAAAGATCCGTCTGGGTGTTTCCGGTTGGGACCTGGAGGCGGTAGCCGCCGCAGCCGAACGCACCGGCGAGTGCGCTATCGTGCATCTGAAGGCTGATACCGGTCTGGGTCGTAACGGTGCGACCGCTGCGGATTGGCCTGCGCTGGTGGCTCGTGCCGCTTCTCTCGAGGAGTCCGGTCTGATTACGGTTGAAGGTATTTTTAGCCACTTGGCGGTTGCTGATGAGCCGACCCGCGCCGAGACTGCTCAGCAGCTCGACACCCTGGATACTTTTGTGGCTCAGGCTCGTGAGGCTGGTCTGGCCCCGAAGATCGTGCATTTGGCGAACTCCCCGGCGACCCTGACCGCCTCGCTGGAGGGCTGGGACACGGAGGAGCGTCTGCTCGGTGACGGCGTGCGTTGCGGCCTCGCGCTCTACGGTCTCTCTCCGTTGCCGGAGGTGACCGCTGAGGACCTGGGGTTGAAGCCCGTCATGACGGTGGGCAGCTATATTGCCGCTGTGAAGGAAGTTCCTGCAGGTCAGGGCGTTTCCTACGGTCTGCGCTACCACACTCCCAAGGCAACCACCCTGGCGCTGGTGCCGCTCGGCTACGCTGACGGTGTGCCGCGCATTGCGGAGAACGCGCCGGTGCGCATCTACCCGGGCGCGCAGAACGCGGAGAACGGCTCCGTGCCTAACAACGCGGAAGGTAAGACCTACCGCGTGGTCGGCCGCATCGCCATGGACCAGATGGTCGTTGACCTGGGCGAACCCGGCCTGAGCGACCCCGCCCTGGGCTACCTGGGGGCGCCCGCCATCCTTTTTGGTGCCGGTGAGAACCCGCCCGTGGAAGAGTGGGCGGATGCCGCGCAGACCATTAACTACGAAATCGTGACCCGCATTTCGTCCCGCGTGGAGCGCCTCTATGTTGGCGGCTCCTGGGTTGAAGCTGAGCTGAACGAGCTGTGGGGTACCGGGCAGGAGCAGGAGGGCTAATGAGCGCTGAGTACATTTCTGCCGCACTCGACCTGGATGTGACCGGCCCCGACCATACCCGCCGCCTGGCGCTCACCCTGGCGCAGCACCTGAACGCCGGGGACGTACTGTTGCTCTCGGGTGAGCTCGGTGCGGGCAAGACCACGTTCACCCGCTCCCTGGGTGAAGGCCTGGGCGTGCGCGAAGGCGTTATCTCACCGACCTTCGTGCTCTCGCGCGTGCACCCGAACCTGCCGGACGGACCCCGACCCGGCGGCCCCGACCTGGTGCACGTGGACGCCTACCGCCTCTCCAGCGCCGAAGAGCTCGACGACCTGGATCTGGAGTTCTCCCTGCCGCGCTCGGTGACCGTCATCGAGTGGGGCCGCGATAAGGCTGAGCACCTGAGTGATTCCCGCCTGGAGCTGGACTTCACCCGCCTGACCGGCGCGGATGCACGCTTCGCCTACTCGGGCGCCGAAGAGTTCAGCTGGGACGACGAAGACGAGGACGAAAGCGACGGGGAAGCGGACACCCCCGAACCTCGCCTGCTGCGGGTGCGTGCCTTCGGCCCCCGCTGGGAGCACGCTTTTGACGCATTGAAAGAGGCCCTGCAGAGCGCCTAGAGCCCGCGCGTTAGAATGATAGGGTGCTAGTACTTGCCCTTGATTCATCCGCCACCGCATCTGTGGCGCTCGCCCGTGTGCACGGCTCCGAAGCCGGTGCGTCCTTCGAAATCCTCGCCCGCTACGAGAGCGAAGATACCCGCTCCCACGCCGAGGTGATGGGCCCCTACGCGCAGGCGGCCCTGCAGGACGCTGGCGTGCGCGGCGAAGATTTGGATGCGATTCTGACCGGTACCGGTCCGGGACCTTTTACGGGTCTTCGCGCCGGTATCGTTACTGCGCGCGCTCTGGGTTTTGCCTGGTCGGTGCCGGTGTACGGCATGATGAGCCTGACCGCGCTGGCTGAGCGTGCTGTGTCTGGCGTGGCTGCTGGTGAAGAGAACGTAGAACGAGCGTTCGCCTCTGCTGGAAGTGCTGAGCTTGTAGAAGGTGCTGAGCTGCTCGTACTCTCCGACGCGCGCCGCCGCGAAGTCTACTCCGCCCGCTACCGCGTGAACGGCGAAGGCTACAGCCTGGTGGACGGCCCGAACGTATGCTCCGCCTCCGAAATTCTGCCCGGTGAGGGTCCCTCCTACGCCTACGGTTACGGTGCTGGCCTGTACTCCGAGGCCCTCGAAGAACACGGCTGGACCATCGTCGATTCTGCCCGTCAGGTTCACCCGCACGCCGAGTACCTGGTTGCCGCCGCGGCACGTCTGGGCGTAGAGAACCTGAGCGAGGACACCTCCGCCCAGTACCTGCGCGACTCGGACGCAAAGGTCCCCGCCGCAATGCTCGCCCGCCAGCAGAAGCAGGCCGCACCGGCCGCACAGGCTGCCGCGCAGAAGGAGAGCTAAATGAGCGCTACCGACAATATCGTGCGAGACGACCTGGCGCTGAATAATCTGGCACTGAACAACCTGGCGCTGAGTGATCTGGCATTGGGCGCCCGCCTGCGCGTTGCCGAACTTGCCGACGTGCAGGCCATGCACCGCATGGAAACCGCCCTGTTTCCCGCCGACGCCTGGCACATCGACATGTTCCTCGAGGAGCTGACCCACCCGACCCGCACCTACTACATGCTCGAATTGCCTGCAGAAGGTTCGGAAGATAACGAGGGCGACTGGCGCGCTATCGGCTACTGCGGAACCATGGTCGTAGCCGACACCGCCGACGTTCAAACCATCGGCGTGCTCCCTGAATATGAGGGCCACGGCTTCGGTCGCGCCATGCTTGAGCAGATGCACGAGCGTGCCCGTGAGCTGGGTGCCGAGCGCATCCTGCTGGAGGTGCGTGCCGACAATCCGCGCGCCCAGCGCCTCTACGAACGCAACGGCTACCGTGCGATTCACGTACGTCGCGGCTACTACGATGACGGAACCGACGCCATCATTATGGAATGTACGTTCTAAATGCTCCGTTGGGCTAAACGGCAACCCATGCGATAGGGGCGAGTATCCGCTGCCCTCTATGCCGCGGCATCCCTACATCACAGCATCCTTATATCACTGCAACTAGAAGCACTACGCGCAGACAGCGCAACAGAAAGATAGACTATGAGCACTCGCGAACCCCTCGTTCTGGGCATCGAATCCTCCTGCGATGAGACCGGTATCGGCATTGTGCGCGGTGCACAGCTGCTCAGCAACACCATCTCCTCCTCCATGGAAGAGCACGTGCGCTTTGGCGGCGTGATCCCCGAAATCGCCTCCCGCGCTCACCTGGACGCCATGATTCCCGCCCTCAAAGCGGCACTCGCCGAAGCGGACATCTCCCTCGATCAGGTGGACGCTATCGCCGTTACCGCGGGCCCCGGCCTGGCTGGCGCACTCATGGTGGGTGTCTCCGCGGCGAAGGCGCTCGCTATTGCCACCGGCAAGCCCCTCTACGGCATTAACCACCTGGTCGCACACGTTGGCGTTGGCCTGCTGGAGGACAATGGCACCGAAGACGGCTCCGACCTGTTGGCGAATGCCGGTTCCGGTGGCCTGGGTGCGCTGCTGGTCTCTGGCGGTCACACCGAAATCCTGCAGGTGCGAGACATTACCTCCGATGTGCGCCTGCTCGGCGCGACCCTCGACGATGCCGCAGGCGAGGCCTACGACAAGGTCGCCCGACTGCTGGGTCTGGATTACCCGGGCGGCCCCGCGATTGACCGCGCCGCCGCCGAGGGTAACCGCAACGCCTTCGTGTTCCCGCGCGGCCTGTCGAACCGCAAGTTCATGGGCACCGCCGAGGAGCCTGGCGCGCACCGCTACGATTTCTCCTTCTCCGGCCTGAAGACCGCCGTGGCGCGCGTGATTGAAAGCTTTGAAGCGGCCGGTGAAGAGGTCCCGGTTGCCGATATCGCCGCGTCTTTCCAGGAGGCGGTCGTGGACGTCATCACCAAGAAGGCGATGCTTGCCTGCCGCGAGCAGGGCATGAAGACCCTGCTGCTCGGCGGTGGCGTGGCGGCTAACTCGCGCCTGCGTGAGCTGCTTGCCGCCCGATGCGCCTCCGAAGGGGTGCGCCTGATTATCCCGAAGTTCACCCTGTGCACCGATAACGGCGCGATGGTTGCGGCGCTGGGTGCCCGCCTGGTCGCTGCCGGTCGTGAGCCCTCGGGCGTGGACTTCACGACGGACTCCTCGCTGCCGGTGACCACGGTCTGTTTCTAAACGGGCTACCTCTGAAATAGCTACTTCCGCAGGGATTATTAGCGCGAGCCCGTTTATGCGGCTCGCCTCGAAAATGCTCATAGAAATGCCTCGGCACAGTCTCACAAAGGACTGCGCCGAGGCATTTTCTGTATTCAAACTTTAGCTGCGGGGGAGGGCGGTTCTAACGCAGCGCTCGCGCACGAGACTGCGCGGCAACATCCAGCGCCACCTCACGCAGAGAGCCGGTCTTCTCAAAGACCGCACGCTGACGATCCGCACCCGTACCCTCGGCGAGGATGCGGCGTACCTGCGCCAGCTCTACCTCGCAGTCAAGGTCGCGTGCTACCGGCTCCAGCTTGGGCAGAAGCAGCTCAAAATCCTCACGCAGGGTACGCTGCACCGGCTCGTTAGAGACCACAATTTTAGCCTCCAGGCCGTAGCGGGCAACGCGCCACTTATTCTCCTGCGCGTGCCAGGGGGCGAGCACCTCAACGCTTTCACCCGCCTCAATCTGGCGGGAGAAGTACTCCACCAGGCACTGCGTGAACGCCACGATTGCCGCAACATCCGGCAGGGAGGCGAGGCCATCGCAATAGCGCATTTCAATGGTGCCGTAACGCGGAACCGGGCGAACATCCCAACGGTCCTCGCTCGGGTCGTTGATCACGTCGGTTGCCACGAGTGACTCCAGGTACTCGCTGTACTGCTCCCAGGTGTCAAAGTGGAAGGGCAGACCGTTCGTGGGCAGCTGCTGGTAAAGCTGGGTGCGGTGCGAAGCGTAACCGGTATCGATTCCGTCCCAGTAGGGGGAGGAGCACGAAAGTGCCAGCAGGTGCGGGCCGTAGTTGGTCAGCGCGTCAATGAGCGGCAGGACCTTATCGCGGGAGTCAATGCCCACGTGCACGTGCACACCGTAAATGACCATGTGGCGGCCCCAATACTGGGCGCGCTCGACCACACGCTGGTAGCGTTCCTTCGCCACGACCGGCTGGTCAGCCCAGTGGGAGAAGGGGTGAGTGCCGGCGGGGTAGAACTCAATGCCCAGGTCATCGGTGATGTCGCGCAGGGTATCCGTCAAATCCTGCAGCTGACGGCACGCCTCAGCGACGGTGCGGCAGATGCCGGTCACCACCTCGACGGTGTTCTCCAGGAATTCGCCGGTCACATGCGCGCGGTCGGAGGCGGGTTCGAGCAGTTCGGGGCGGCGCTCGCGCAGGATGGATAGCACCTCGCTGGCGCGCTGGGTCAGTGCGCCGCTTTCACGGTCGATGAGCGCAATCTCCCATTCCACGCCGAGAGTGGACTGCGGGGAGGTAGCAAAGTCGATCATATTGCCTTTCCTGCGTCTGGAAATAGGGTCGTGCATGGTGCCGACTGTGGAAGTTATTATCGGTGGGCTCTGCCCGGCTGTGCGCTAGCCGGTGGGAGCCGGCTCCTTGGGGGAGTGCCTCTACTAGGCCGCGTATCTTTGATCAGGCATAGTATCTTTATCCGGCCTAGCGTCTTTATCGGGCACCGTATCTAGTGTACGGTCTTGCGGTGCTCGGTGCCCTGTCGAGTGCAGAATCCGGAACGGAAACGTCATGAATCGTCACGAACGGTAACCCGTCCTCGGGTCTGGGCAGTCGGGTCTGGGTCGTCAGTGCTGGGTAGTTAGGGATGGGCGGCCGGGGCTGGTGAGGTTAGAGCGGGCGCACATGCCAGCCGACGCGGCGTGAATCCCTGCCCGAACCGATGCGGGTAAAGACCAGCGTTGCCGGACGGTACGAGGACTCCTGCGTACCCTCCTGTGCACCCAAAGAAGAATTAGCGTTCTTTTTCTGTTTCTTCTTGGAAGGCTTAGAACCCGCAGAACCCAGCAGGCGCGCACGCAACTGCTCCGGAACAATATCCACGCCACGCTTCTTAATCGTCAGCGCCGTAAAGCCCTGCTCACGCACCCAACGCTTCAGCTGCTTCTCCTGCAGGGGAATCTCCTCCAGCACCTCGTAGCAGGCAACCAGCGGATGCTCCACCGGCTCGGCAGAACACAGGTACGCCAGGTGCTCATCCAGCAGATGCGCGCCAATACTCTGCGCAAACTCAGCGACCAGATGCGAGCGCACAATCGCCGGGGCAGGCTCCAATAGGTATTCACCCGGCTGCGGCAGAGACACCGGAACTTCAACGCTCTGCTCCGCCTCTTCCGCCGTCAGGGAGCTGCGGAAGCTCACCGCCTCATAGGGAGGCAGCAGGGCGCCGGTTTTGGTTGAGCCTTCGGTTGATCCTTCGTTAGGGGCAGCCTCTTCGTCAGACAGCTCGCGTACAGAGGTCGCCGTGCGAGCCACCCCCTCCTGAGCCAGTGCGTTAAACCAGAGCACCAACTCGGCGAGGGAACCCTCCGACTGGATCCACTCCGCCTCAACGCGCGGGGCGGGGTTCGCCTCCGACGCAATATATTCGGGCAAGGGGATGCCCTCATGCGGAAAACCGGGACCCAACTTCACGCCCATCGGCACCCCAGTGCGTGCCAGATTCAGCACGAACGAGAACGGGGGAGAGAACGCCTCCGGATCAAAAAGACGTTCCGTCTGAGCCTTCTTAGCGCCGCGCAACTCGCGGCGTGCCGGGTCCATCCACACAATGCCCACCGGCTCACCTGAAGCGTCCAGAAGCTCACCGTGCACATAATCGGTCACATCCCCCGAATACACGCGCGCCTGCGGGCAAAACTCAAGGTTCTTCGCCGCAAAAGAAGCCGTCAACGGGTCCAACTCCACCGCAACCACGGCACCACGATCCGCCGCATACACGGCAGAATCCGAGGCGATACCGCACCCCAAATCAGCCACCGTGCCTGCAACCGGGCGCAGGCGCTGAGCGCGATAATGCGCAATCACCGGGCGGGTCGCCTGTTCCGCAGCCTCCTGAGTCAGCATGAGCGTGCGGGCGCGCTCGCCGAACTTAGTGCGTGCACGGGCACGAGCCTGCGCCAGCGAAATAATCTGTGCAGACTCCTCGGGGCTGAAACCGCGCGAACGCAAAGAAGTAACGGCGCTGAGCGTATCCGAGCCCAGCGGGTAGAGCTCGTCGGCTGCCGCGAGCGCTTCGGCGCTGAACGGAAGCTCGGCGGCGGGAGTAAAAGGGGATGCGGGAATAGGCATGCTCCTCATTTTACGGGGTGCCGGTTTTGAGAGGTGGGGAGCCCGATTTGCCCAGCTTTTTGCTCAGCGTTCGCCTTGCGGTGAAACACCCCGGCAGAGGGGCGCTTTTCTTGACCGAAAGCACAGGTGAAACTAGAGTTGAGGTAGCACTCGAGACAGTCATCGGGCGCGCCACTGCGCCGCTGTCTCGCATCAAACGTAAATCCACAACCCGGAGGAACCGATTATGGCTATCAAGCCCCTGGAAGACCGCGTCGTTATCAAGATCGAGCAGGCTGAGCAGACCACCGCATCCGGTCTGGTCATCCCGGAAACTGCGAAGGAAAAGCCGCAGGAAGCACGCGTTGTCGCCGTTGGCCCGGGCCGCGTGGATGAGAAGGGCAACCGCATTCCCGTAGACATCAAGGAAGGCGACGTTGTCGTGTTCTCCCGCTACGGTGGCACCGAGGTTAAGTACCAGGGCGAAGAGTACCTGATTCTCTCCGCACGCGACGTTCTGGCAATCGTCGACTAATACTTTCAGATGCTCATGCGCCGTACCGCTCATCCGGTACGGCGCATGAGCTATCATCTGCCCCTCAAATTTTCCTTTCTGTGACGCACTAGGAGTAGCGAACACATGGCTAAGCAGCTTGAATTCAACGATGCCGCCCGCAAGTCCCTGCAGGCTGGCGTCGATAAGCTGGCAAACGCGGTCAAGGTAACCCTCGGCCCGCGCGGGCGCAACGTTGTGCTCGACAAGCAGTGGGGCGCACCCGTCATCACCAATGACGGCGTGTCCATTGCCCGCGAAATTGAACTGGACGACCCGTACGAGAACCTGGGCGCCCAGCTGGCGAAGGAAGTCGCCACCAAGACCAACGACGTAGCCGGTGACGGTACCACCACCGCAACCGTGCTCGCACAGGCACTGGTCAACGAGGGCCTGCGCAATGTCACCAGCGGCGCGGCACCCGCCGACGTCAAGCGCGGCATTGAGGCTGCTGTGGAGGCTGTATCCGCACGCCTGCTCGAGAACGCACGCCCCGTGCAGGGCCCCGAGGTGGCGCACGTTGCCGCTATCTCCGCCCAGTCCGAGCAGATTGGTGAGCTGCTGGCTCGCGCCTTCGAGAAGGTCGGCCAGGACGGCGTCATCACCATCGAAGACGGCTCCTCCACCGAAATCGAGCTGGACATCACCGAAGGTATGCAGTTCGACAAGGGCTACCTCTCGCCCTCCTTCGTCACTGACGCTGAGCGCGGCGAAGCAGTGCTGGAGAACAGCCTCGTGCTGCTCTACCAGGGCAAGATTTCCACCATCGCAGAAATCATGCCCGTGCTCGAGAAGATTGTTCAGGCGAAGAAGCCGCTGACCATCATCGCAGAAGACGTTGACGGTGAGGCGCTCTCCGCGCTGGTCGTGAACAAGCTGCGCGGCACCATCAACGTGGTCGCTCTGAAGGCTCCCGGTTTCGGTGACCGCCGCAAGGCAATCATGCAGGACCTGGCGATTCTGACCGGCGGTACCGTCGTGACCGGCGAGCTCGGTATTGACCTGCCGCAGGTCACCCTGGAGCACCTGGGCTCGGCACGCCGCGTGACCGTCACCAAGTCCCACACCACCATCGTGGACGGCGGCGGCGACCCCGAGGCAATCGAGGATCGCGTGCAGCAGCTGCGCCGCGAAATTGAGCGCGTGGATTCCGAATGGGACCGCGAGAAGCTCAAGGAGCGCCTCGCTAAGCTCGCCGGCGGCGTGGGCGTCATCAAGGTTGGTGCCGCAACCGAGGTTGAGGCGAAGGAACGCAAGCACCGCATCGAGGACGCTGTGTCCTCCACCCGTGCCGCTCTGGAAGAGGGCATCGTCTCCGGCGGCGGTTCCGCGCTGGTTCACGCACTGAAGGCACTGGACGGAATGGACCTGGGCAACCACGACGCAAACGTGGGTGTACAGATCGTTCGCCGCGCTCTGGTTCAGCCGCTGCGCTGGATCGCTGAGAACGCTGGCGAAGACGGCTACGTCATCGTCTCCAAGGTCTCCGAACTGCCCGTGGGCCACGGCTTCAACGCCAAGACCGGCGAGTACGTGGACCTCATCGAAGCCGGTGTGATTGACCCGGTGAAGGTGACCCGTTCGGCTCT